>JASHPN010000386.1 GCA_030038175.1 Verrucomicrobiia bacterium | reverse complement strand
AACGCCAAAGGCCATTACGTCACCCCCGAGCCGCTCGGCCCCGGCGGCGACCCTTATCCGGCCATGCACGGCAAACCGGACAAAAAATTGCTCGACGCGATGGTCAGCCAGACCGCCCGCTATTTCCGCGAGCGCGAAGAAGCGCTATTGTCTCCTTAATTATTTGACGGAACCCTCATTCCGTCTCACCTTTTCATGTTATGAAAAGGATGGTTGGCGTGGTTGTAATTTGCCTTGCCGCCCTGACGGCCCTGGCTGATATGCCGGGTGTATCCAAATTGGCCGGGGCCGACAACGGATTTGCCTTTGATTTGCTCCGCCAGGTGGCAAACGGACAGCCGGGCCAAAATATTTTTCTCTCTCCTTACAGCGCCGCCGTTGCCCTCCAAATGCTCGATAACGGCGCCAAAGGCAAAACCAGGGACGAAATTCAAAGCGTCTTGAAAACTGAAGACATGCCGCCCGGGGAAGCGAACGGCGCCTGCGGTGATCTGCGTCAATCGCTCCTGTCGCAAACCAACGTCATCCTGGATTTGGCCAATTCGATTTGGGTCAACAAAGGATTTGAACTGAAGGCGGATTTCGTGGCCGCCAATCAGGAGTTTTTTCAGGCGCAATTAGAGTCGGTCAATTTTCAAACGCCCGAGTCCGCGGACATCATCAACCAATGGGCGGCGATAAATACTCAGGGAAAAATCAACAACGTCGTGGCGTTTCCCTTCCCGATTCACACGGAACTTGTCCTGGCCGACGCCATTTATTTCAAGGGCAAATGGCAGACCCCGTTTGATAAGAGCCGGACGCGACGGCTCTATTTTTACCTCGCCGGCGGCGTGATCAAACAGACGCCGATGATGTCGCAGCATGGGAAATTTCGCTATCAGCAGGCGAAGAATTTTCAGGCCATCCAATTGCCCTATGCCGGAAACCGCTTGCAGATGATGCTCTTTTTGCCGGCCACCAATTCCAGCCCGGCCAAACTTCTGGCGCAAATCAATGGCACAAACTGGGAAAGCAAAATCCTGCCAGGCTTCCTTGAACGCGACGGAACGGTCACCTTTCCGAAATTCAAATTGAATTATGAGATCGAGTTGAACCTGCCGTTGCAGGCCCTGGGCATGAAACAGGCGTTCATCCCTGGCGCCGCCAATTTTTCCGCGATGTCCGCTGACGCGCTGTATGTCAGTCTCGTGAAGCAAAAAAGCTACGTAGATGTCAACGAGGAAGGAACCGAAGCGGCCGCGGTAACGACCGTCACTATGACTGCGCTGGCAATCATGCGGCCCCTCGCGCCATTCGAAATGCTGGTGAACCGCCCGTTCCTCTTCCTCATCGCGGACAGCGCAACCCATGTCATTTTATTCGCCGGCATCGTGAATGATCCTACTGTTCATTAGAGCCCCCAAAGGCCATCAGAAACATTCAGGACGCCATTCAAGGCTATCTCCACAGTTTGGAAAAACACAACGAATCCCAATGATAATTCAGCGAGTTGCTTTGATTTAAAATTTCTTGCGCAGGTAATCAACTTGATGCCGGCTGCTCGGCAACTCGCCAGTGACGGCTTGCATTAAAGCTCCGGGCAACCGGCGCGATCCCTGGCGATGAATTTTCTCGCGCAGCCACGAACGCAGGGATTCGTATTCACCGCGGCGCAGGTCGGCGTCCATCGCAGGATTCTCCCCGAGGGCACAATGCATCAATTGCGCCGCGTTAATGTTTCCCAAAGTATAAGTGGGAAAATAACCGATCGATCCCATTGACCAGTGAATGTCCTGCAAACATCCATCCGAATCCTTCGTCACTTTGAGTCCCAGCAGCTTCTCGAATCGTTCGTTCCAAAAAGCCGGGACATCTTTCGTCTTAAGCTTGTCTTCCATAAGACCCAATTCGACTTCAAAACGGAGGAGGATGTGCAGATCATACGTCACCTGGTCCGCTTCAACCCGAATGAACGATGGAGCCACGCGGTTCACCGCAGCCGTGATTTGGGCCGGCGAAAAGCGTTTCAGTTCCGGAAAATGTTCACACGCGATGGGATGCCAATGTTCCCAAAAAATGGCACTGCGCCCGACGTGATTTTCCCATAAGCGCGACTGAGATTCGTGAATGCCCAGGGACGCGGCGGTCCCCAGCGGAGTTCCAAAAAGATCCTGCGGCAACCCCAATTCATACAGGCCGTGTCCGGCTTCATGAAGAACCGAATAAAGCGACTGTGTGAAATCCGTTTCATCATAGCGCGTCGTGAGCCGGCAGTCATTTGCGTCGAGCCGGCTGCAAAACGGATGCGTTGTGGGATCAATACGGCCGGCTCCAAAATCGAACCCAATCGCCTCGGCCACCTTCCTGTTGAAGGCCTGCTGATCGGCCATCGGGTAATGTCCCTTCAAAGAATCCTTCGGCACCGCCGACGAGCTTTCCACTGCGGCGGGAAGAATCGAGCCCAGCGCGGCGCCCAATTCAGAGAAGGTCTGGCGGAGCGCTCGAGCGGTGGCTCCGGGTTCATATCCATCCAGCAACGCATCATAAGGCGACTCCGCATAGCCCCAGCAATCCGCCATCTGATGGTTCAATGAAAGTATCTTGTCCAGGTGCGGCTTAAATAATTTAAAGCGGGACTGTTTCCGCGCCTCCCGCCACGCTTCGCGAGCATGGGCACAGGTTCGCTCCATTTTTTCCACCAGGTGTGGCGGCACTTTAGTGGCGCGGTCATAGAGCCGCCGCCATTCACGGATGTTTGCGGCCTCGTCGGATTCAGGCGGGAAACCGGCCTGCTCGCACTCGGCGATGAGGTCACCCACTGTGCCGGCGGTAAACCGGCGATGGGCCTGCCCGCCAAGCCACGCCAATTGTTCCGCGCGATATGGCAGGGCTTTGGGAGGCATAAAAGTCTCCTGATCCCAGGACAACGCGCCCGCGCAGCTCGCGAGAAATGAAATTTCACGGGACCGTTTCTGGAGCCTTTTGTAAGAGGGATGGGGTACTGACATTAGGGCCAAAAATTAGCATTGTGGGAATTGTTTCCGCAATGACTTTTGCCGCGGGGTTTTGCTTCTCAGCGTCAGATTATTATTTAGCTATTGAATAGGTGAGTTTAACGTATTAAAATCGCAACCGATAGGCATCAAAACTCTTATGAGCGATCGAATTCGATGTTGGTTCATTTTGCCAGCTTTGATGGGGGCTCTAGCGATGTCGGCCGGCCATGTGACCGCCCAGACTTTTACCAACCTGTACAATTTCGCCGGCAGTGGCGACAAAAGTGGAGCGGATCCGTGCGGCGCTTTGATTTTATCCGGCGGTACTCTCTACGGAACGACGTACTATGGCGGCACCAATAACGATGGCACCGTGTTTGCCATCAATACCAATGGCTCGGATTATAATCTTCTGCACAGTTTCAACTATGGCAATGCCAGTGATGGGGCGTATCCGTATTTCGGCAATCTGGTTCAATCTGGCAGCACAATATACGGCGCGGCTTACCAGGGCGGCACCAATGACGTTGGCATGGTGTTTGCCATCAATACCGATGGAACCGGATTTACCAATCTCTATTCTTTTACGTATGCGTCATCTTCCGACAGTTACACCAACAGCGATGGCGCTTATCCTTACAGCACCACTTTGGCCCTTTCGAGCGGCGGCACACTTTATGGAGCCGCAACGTACGGGGGCACCAACGGCACCGGCACAATATTCGCCATTAACACAAACGGCACGGGTTATACCGTCCTGCATACTTTTTCCCCAACCGTGAACATTGGCAATAGCACTTATACCAACAGCGAAGGAGCTTATCCGGTTTCCGGATTGACCCTCTCCGATGGCATCCTCTATGGAACGACCTACTTTGGCGGCACCAATGGCGGCGGCACGGTGTTTGCCCTCAGCACCAACGGCGGGACTGTGACCGTCCTGCATGCTTTTGGCACGGCGCCTCAAGCTTCGCCCGATACCAACAGCGACGGAGCGTTCAACTACTGCGGCCTGATATTGTCGGGCAGCACACTCTATGGAACCTCAACCTTTGGCGGCACCAATGGCCATGGAACAATCTTCTCCGTTAATACCAATGGTGCGTTCAGCCTTCTGCATACTTTCTCGGCATTGAATTCCGGTTCCAACAGCGATGGCGCCTATCCGTATATCGGCAATTTAATTTTGTCCGGCAACACCCTATATGGAACGGCGGAGGAAGGCGGCTCCGGCACCAATGGAACAGTCTTTTCCATTAATACCGACGGCGCAGATTTTACTGTCATTCATGCTTTCACGCGGTTCTCTGCTTCCGGCACCAACAGCGACGGCGCTACTCCGTATGGCGGCCTGCTTTTGTCCGGCAACATGCTGTATGGAACAGCAGAAAGTGGGGGCCTCTACGATGATGGCACGGTATTCGCCATTACGCTGCCATCGCTGTCACTGGCTCTTTCCGGGAATCAGTTGATCCTGACGTGGCCGACCAATGTTACCTTTACGTTGCAGTCCGCCACCAATCTGCTTGCCCCTGTGGTGTGGAATACCGTTTCAACGACGCCGACAATCGTCAACGGCCAATATACAGTAACCAATGCGGTCTCCGGCAAAGAGATGTTTTATCGGTTGACCGCGCCTTAAAAACTCCTGCATTTTCCTCAATTTTTCTGTTTGCCATTGAGGCAGCGTTTTGCGCGAAACACTCGAAGAACTTTTCAACTTCCCCAGGGCAGACGCATCTAAATTGGCGAAATTTCCCATTAACACCGTGGCTTTAGCCCGGTGTCAGGCCAGAGCCGAGTGGAAGAAGCCGTTTTGACATGGCTGGTCCACCGGGCTAAAGCCACGGTGTTAATGAAAGCAGGGCGGAAAACATTGAAATTTAAATGCGTTTGCCCTGTCAACTTCCCATAGACAAGTTAAGGTCCAAATATTATTTTGTCCTTCGTGGAATGAGGGAGCCAACCAAACATCCACTCGCTTCGTCTCTAATGCCGCGGCGGGATGATTCCTCGGGGCGGTCCGTGCAGAGGAATTTTCTCGGGCAAACCGGACGAACTGCGCCTTGCGTTTCCAAAACCAACCGGCACCACCAGGAACGAGATGTCCTGATCTATTTTGGTTCAAATTACAGTTATACGATTCATCAGGGCGTGGCTGCATTTGCGGGGGAAAATGGCTGGCACCTGGGGTTCCGGCTGCAATCGCCGTATGACGAGGTTTTGGACGTGGACGGCTGGGACGGTCTGATTGTGGCCACGGCGGTGCCGGCATCGTTGTTGCGCGGTGTCCGTGGCTGGAAGTGTCCGGTGATCAATCTCTCGGCCAGCCCGGCGGGGATCCAGATGCCGCGCGTGGTGGGCGACCACCGCGAAATCGGACGGCTGGCCGCCAGACACTTTTTAGATTTGGGCCACCGGCATTTCGCCTACTTCTCGATTGGAACGCGGAAATCGGAATCCCTGCGGGGGCGTGGTTTTCAGGACGAGCTGCGCGGCGCGGGGCATTCGGCGGTGTTTTGTTGCTTCAAACGTCAGTTAAAGGATTCCGCCGCATTCTCATGGAAAAACGAAAAGGCATGGTTGTCCAGTTCGCTGCAGAGCCTGCCCCGGCCATGCGCCGCTTTTTGTTTCAACGATTTGCTGGCGGGTCACGTTCTGGACGTGGCTCTCGATTTGAGTCTGATGGTGCCTGAGGAAGTGGCCATTGTGGGAACGGACAACGACCCTTTGTTTTGCAAACGAGCCGCGGTCCCGTTGTCCAGCGTACGGCATGACTTATTTCAGCTTGGGTACCATGGCGCGCAAGTGCTGGACGGTCTGATGCAGGGCCGGCCACTACCCCAAAAACCGATCTTAATCAAACCCAACGGCCTGGAAATCCGGCGAAGCAGCGATCACTTCGCCACGCGCAATCCGGCGTTGATGGATGGCCTGCGGTTCATCCAGCGTCACTTCAAAAAGAACATCGGCGTTGAGGATATCGTCAAGGCAACCTCCCTTTCGTTGCGGGGACTTCAATACGCCTTCCAGCGCGAACTTAAACGGAGCATCCGTCAGGAAATCAATCGGGTGCGGCTGGAACGTGCGACTTCACTCCTCCGGGATACGAAGCTTGCAGTTGCCGACGTGGCCGCGCAGTCCGGTTTTCAAAGCCTGGAATATTTCTGCCGGTTTTTTAAACGCGAACGCGGCAGCACTGCCTCTTCTTTTCGGCAGGCCGCAAATTCATTGCCGCCACAACCCCATCCCCGCCGAAACACCGTTCTAAATTCGGCGCCGAGGATCAAATCCTAAGCTCTAGGTAGGGACGGCGCGCTGCGCCGTCCGCGCCGCGTTCAGCGGCGCAATCAATCCGCAAGCCGGATTCCGAACGCACGATTCCTTCCGCCCGCTCTACGGGCGGGGACATCGCCGGGCGATGTCCCTCCTTTTTAAAAGCAGGGTCAGGATGCCCGTATTCTATAGCGGCTTTCCTTTGCGCCTCAAGCCCAGATTGCATCTGTGTCCAGATATTGCTGCATAAAATAACAGTTTGCGCTAACTTGAGCGTCTGCTTAATAGAGGCAATATGAAACCCACATATCGCTTTCTCGTCATTCTTTGCGGCTTTATCCTTGTTTCAGCTTCTGCTCGAGCCCAAAGCAGCCTCTGGACAAACCTCGTTTCATACTGGCCCTTCGACACGGAAACGGCGGGTTCGACGCCGGATTTGGCCGTCGGCAACAATCTGATTTTATCGAACTCACCCTCTTTAGTGACCGGCGAACGCGGGAATGCCTTTCAATTCAACGGTACCAGCCAGTTTCTGGGCCTGGTGCATTCGACCAGTCCATTAGATACCGGTTTGCCGATTTACTATTCCAGCACTGGATACACGATCGCTTTTTGGGTTAACGGCACACCCTCACAGGCCGATAACAAGACCGTCTTTTCCGAGGGCAATTTAGCCAACTCCGGGTTGCTGCTGAATCTTGCCACCGAGGGAGCGAAATTACGCTTGTATATCAGAAATGACGCTGGTCAGGCCGTTATCAACAACTATATCTCCAAGGCCACGGCCTTTGACAGCACGTGGCATTTTGTCGCCTGGACGGACACCAATGGCACCGGCACACTCTACATTGACGGCGCCGTGGACTTCCAAACGAATTACCCTTATTCCCTGGCCGGGGGCATGCATGCGAATGATGATTCGGTTGCGGCGCTCTATCGCGCCACCCCGGTCAATTTCTTCACTGGCATGGTGGATGAGCTCGCCCTTTGGAACCGCGTGTTGTCCCCGACGGAAATTCAATCCTTCATGACCAACAGCATCCCGACCCCAATTCCAGCCATCGGGCCCCTTGTGACCGCGCAGCCGGCCGGCAGCACGAATGATCTGGGTGACCGGGTCACTTTTTCCGCCCACATTTTCGGCACCCAGCCGATGAGCTACCAATGGCTTTCCAACAGCGTTCCCCTCGTCGGCCAGACAAACAATACGCTGACGCTGACGGATCTGACCATGCCCGGCACAAATTATTACGCTTTGGTTGGCTCGAATATCGGCGGCTCCATTACCAGCACTCCGGCGATACTGGTCGTGTTGCCTGACCCGACGCCCGATGTGCCTGAAGGGTTGGTTTCGGATTGGCCGTTCGATACGATCGCCTACACGCCCACGACCAATACTCCGGACCTGTACAGCCAGGAAAACATGACCTTGAATCTCATGGACAGCAACAACCTGGTGCCGGGCGTGTTTGGCAACGCGCTCTCGTTCGACGGCGCCACGCAATACGGAAGCGTGACCGGCGCCACGCCCATCTACAATCTTAGCTCCACCTACACGGTCGCATTTTGGGTGAAAGGCGCTGCAAATCAGACCGACAAACAGGTCTTCGCCAATGGCGACAGCACCGCCAACAATTACTTTTACATCGGCACGGACAACACGGGCGCGAGCGGCAAAGTGGATGTGTCCGTCCAACCGGGCATGTCGGACACGTTGTCCACCGGCACGGCCTTCGACGGCACGTGGCATCATATTGTTTGGGTGGATGAGGACGGGACCGGGCTTTTGTACATTGACGGCGTGCTCGATCCCACGGCCTTTAACTACACTCGTGGAAGCGTGTCTCTGAATAACACCACTGCCGGCGCGCTGTTGGCGAGTACCTTGCGGGATTACTTTGCCGGCGAGATTGACGATCTGGGCGTCTGGAGCCGCCGGTTGACTTATACCGAAATTCAACTGATTCGCACCAACGGCATCCCCGCGCCGACCGGCCCCGTGACCCCAACGATATTTTCGCTCACTACCCAGCCCCCCACTCTCACCGGCAACGTTTACCAGGGGGATACCGTCAGTTTCACCGCCCAGGCCGGCGGCACGCTGCCTCTGAGTTATCAATGGCTGGAAAACAATGTCCCTATTTCAAGTGTGCTCAACCCGACAGCGGTCTCCAACACTTTGGTCCTCACGAATGTTCAACCGGCGGAGACCGCCTCTTATTCTGTCGCGGTCAGCAATTCGGGCGGCTCAGTGACCAGCAGCGTTGTGTCACTGACGGTCACGGCCTACACGCCCGTGACCAACGGCGTGGCCTTGCAGCTCGAATTTAACAATTCTTCGGCCGGTCCGATTCAATCCGGTTTTTCGTCCATGACCTTGAGCACCAACCCCGCCACCTTCAACGGCCCCGAGGTGACGCTCTCGACGATCGGCAACACCAGCTTTAGCTCCCGCGCCCGCAGCACGCCGGTGAATAATCCTCCGAACCTGACCCAGGCGGACCTTTATGACCAGTTCGTTTTCACCACGGCCAGCACCGCCGGAACGGGAATGGATATTCAGATCAACCGACTCGCGCCGAATACGGCTTATGAACTCACTTTGTGGTCCTTTGACGAAGCGAACCAGGAACTGGAGGACTGGAATGAAGTGGCCGGCACACCGGTAGTCATTACCAACGGCTATCGCTTCACTGGGAGCACGCTTCCCACCGCCGACTATCAGGACACCATCAGCAGCATCGTGATTTCCTCGCCGCAAGGGGTCTTGGACATTCAAGGCGTGTTGGATGCGGCCAACACCGGCAACTCGGGCGTGTTTCTCAATGCCCTGGTCCTGGTGGCGACCAATTCCCAAACCCCGCAAATCGCCCAACAGCCGCAGTCGGCCATTCTGACGCAAGGCAATGCTTTTGCCAGCACCGTCGTCGCCTGGGGGCAGTCTCCGCTGGCCTATCAGTGGTATGAAACAAACCTTGTGGCGCAAACCGCAAACGCGCTGCCCGGCCAAACCAACGCCAGTCTGATCTTCGATTCCGTGCAATCCTCCAATTCCGGCGACTACTACGTTGTCATTACGAACGCCAACGGCTCCGTGATGAGCGAAACCGTCGCACTGGCCGTTTACAGCACGCCCGCCATTCTTCAGGCCTACACTAACATGGTGCTCTTTGCCGGGGCGAGCCCTGTATTTTCCGTCACCGCGGCGGGTGTCGCGCCGCTGAATTACCAGTGGACTTCCAACGGTGTGGCGATTACGGGAGCCACCAACGCCAGCTATACCCAGGCGAATCTGCAATCGGGCGCCACCAATTACTCCTGCATTATCACCAATTCCCTCGGCTCCGTGACGGATCTGATCTCAGTCACCACCATTCCCGTTCCCACCAATTCCTACCCGCAAGCGGTTTTGGCGGCGAACCCCATCGGCTATTGGCGGTTGAATGAACCGGGCACTGACGGACAGACCGGCCCGAATGACGGTGTCATCGCCAATGATTATTGGAGAGGGCATGACGGCGTTTATACCAATATGTCGCTCGGTTGGCCAGGTTATGACCCAACCGGAGACCCGTCAGATACTTCGGCGCAGTTTGGCGAAGTTGACGAGAACAATGACTCGGGCGATAGCGAAGCCAATTCGATTGCGGGCATCAATTTCGGAACCCCGGCCGGCACAAGCTCGGTCTTTTCTGTGGAAGCGTGGGTGAATGGCTATGCGCAAACTACCGATTCCGGCATGGTGACGCTGGGCTGGGGCAACGGCGGGGAGCAATTCGATTTGGATTGCGGTTCGGACACTTCCCCCACCAGCCACGGTTTTCGCTTTCTCGTCCGTGACGCGGCGAGCATCGCGCATGCCGTGAACAGTACCAACCAATCCTTGTACGGCACCTGGTATCATTTGGTGGGCGTGGTGGACGAAATCTCTAATCAGGACATGGTATTTTACATCAACGGCCAGTCGGTAGGCACGGCTTCCCTGCCCTCCGGCAGCGGAATACTCGCATCCACCAACCTGATGAGTATCGGGTCAAGGATGAGCGGCCTTGGGACCAGTTTTGATGATCAATTCGACGGCAACATGAATGACGTGGCGGTCTTCAACTACGCTTTGAGCGCGGGCCAGGTGGCAAATCAATATGTTGCTGGCGTTACCAATGCTGCGCCGTTCCTTGTCCCGGCGCCTGAAACCAACGCAGCCGCCTACGCCACTGCAACCCTGGGCATTCCGGCGACCGCGTATGGAACCGGGCCCATGGGCTATGCCTGGACGAATCTCACCACCAGCGCCGCCGTGGCCTCGGGTGTCACAAATGCCTCGCCGCTCAATGCGGCCCTGATTTACAACAATGTTCCAGCCTCATGGAATGGCGATCAATTGGAATTGACTGTGACCAACGCCTATGGTTCGGCAAGCGCCCTCGTCACGCTTTCCATCGCCAATGTTAATCTTAACCCGACTAACATCGTGTTTGCCGTGACCAATAACCAGCTCTACTTGAGCTGGCCCGCTGACCATACCGGCTGGCAATTGCAGGCGCAGACGAACCGTCTGTCCACCGGTCTCACCACCAATTGGGTTAATGTCACCGGTTCGACGGCCACCAACCAGATGATCGTCCCAATCACTCTGACCAACGGCAGCGTCTTCTATCGGCTCACGGGGCCGTAACCCGCGCCGGCACGCCGCTCCCGTCCGCCAATGCGCCTTTTGGGGTACGCAGGGTTTTGCCGGACCCGCCAAATGATTATTATATGAAGATTCGACTTTGGTTTGCCATGGTTCTAATTCCGCTTTCCGCCTGTGCCTCGGCCTTGCCGGAAGCGTCCCTGCCGGCAAGTCTCGGCATAAACATTCACTTCGTCACCGGCAATGAGCGCCAACTCGATTTGATTGCGGCGGCTGGCTTCAAATTCGCCAGAATGGACTTTCTTTGGTCCGCGACCGAACTGGCGAAAGGCAAGTATGATTGGTCCGCGTATGATTAATTGACCGGAAATCTGGAAAAGCGCGGCATCCGCCCTTACTACATCCTGGACTATTCCAATCCATTATACGAAACCAACTCGCTGTCGCCGCAACACCCGGATAGCGTCCGGGCCTTTGCCCGTTGGGCCGCCGCCGCGGCGAAACATTTCAAAAACCGGGGCGTCGTCTGGGAAATCTGGAATGAGCCGAACGGCGCCTTTTGGGCGCCCCGTGCGAACGTGGCGCAATACACCGCGCTGGCGCTGGCAACTTGCAAGGCGATTCGGCGGGCCGACCGTGGCGCAACCATTGTCGCGCCCGCTTGCTGGAGTTTTGACTGGCCTTTTCTCGAAAGCTTTCTGAAGTCGGGCGTGCTGAAATATCTGACTGCCGTCAGCGTGCATCCCTACCGCTCCCGCCCGCCGGAAACCGCCGGGCCGGATTACCAACGGTTGAAGGAACTCATCGCGCGCGACGCGCCCAAAGGCGACAAAATCCCCATCGTCTGCGGCGAATGGGGTTATTCCTCCAAAAAGGGAGGCATCTCATTGCAGACACAGGCCAACTACCTCGCCCGGCAGCAACTGTTCAATCTCTATTCCGGCCTGCCCATTTCCATCTGGTATGACTGGAGCAACGACGGCACAAATCCAGCCGACCTTGAAAGCAATTTCGGCACCGTCGGCTATGATATGACGCCCAAGCCCGCATATCAGGCCGTTCAAGCCATATCGCGGGAATTATCCGGTTACAGCGCCTCGCGACGCTACAACACCGGAAACACAAATGATTTTGTACTCGTGATGACGAATAATGCCGGCCAAACAAAGCTGGCAGCGTGGACTGCGGGCAAGGCACACAGTATTCAATTCGGTTCAAATGGGTATATCCGGCTGACCCAAACGCCTCAATACAACACGGTGCGATGAGCAGACCGCGGTCCCAGGAAGTCCACTTTTCGACGTTCGCGCGTTAAATCCGGAGCGCGACTGTGTCTCCCGATTTATCGGGAGACCAGTCGCAGCACGTAGTTGCCTTTCCCATCTTCCATCCTCGTTGGTTGCGCCTCGGCCGCGCTGTGCCTTTCGTGGTTTCACCCTCCATTCTTCTTTTTTTCCCCGGCCCGTTCTGTTATCCAGACCGCGTGAATAACGCGTTTCGTCTCGGTGTTCTCGGCTCCGGCAAAGGCTCGAACTTCGCCGCCATTGCCGATGCCATTGCTGCGGGAAAAGTCCCGGCGCAGATTGCCATCGTGCTCAGCGACATGGAAACGGCGGGAATTTTGGCCGGCGCGCGGGAACGAAAACTTGCGGCACAATTTGTCCCGCCCGGCAAATTCCGCACCAAACTGGATGAGGACGCCGAGCGCGCGTTTGTCTCCGCCTTGCAATCGGCGCAAGTGGATTTGGTGGTGCTGGCGGGATTTATGCGCGTATTGAAAGGCGATTTTCTGCGGGCTTTTGAAGGACGCATCATCAACATTCATCCGTCGTTATTGCCCTCATTTCCCGGGCTGGATGCCTGGAAACAGGCGCTGGACCACGGTGTCAAGGTGACCGGCTGCACGGTTCATTTCGTGGATGCCGGCGTTGACGCCGGTCCGATTATCGGCCAGCAAACCGTTCCGGTTTTGGACAACGATACGCCGGAAACTCTGCACCAGCGTATTCATGCCGCGGAACATCGGCTATACCCGGAATGCGTCGCCGCTATCGCCCGCGGCGAAATCTCGGTACAGGGACGGCGGGTGGTGCGGAAGATGTCATGAAGATCCTAAAAATCCTGACCGCAGACTATTTTGGGGGAAGCATCTCTTGCTTTAGCACGTTTGCTGGAATAACCGTGAAATGCGGATCGCGGTGAACCAGCATTGCGCCGCGCAAAGACGCAGTCGCGGCAATTAACGTGTCCATTGCGGAAGCACGTGCTGTCGTGCCTGTCCTCAACCGAACGCCTTCACTTCGGACGGCTTCGTCCACATTAAGAGATTTCTCAACACGCTCTAATACGGTTCGCCCAAAGCGCGGTAGAATCGCGCCCGATTTGTGGCATTCGTATCGGTGAACAAAAACGGCATGCTCGCGGGATTGGTGACCCAAATGGAAATCCAGTTCGTGGACACCTGGTTCGTGGACATTTGAACGGTATAGGTCTCGTCCGCCGCGCCATTGACGGTCATTTGAAAGCGGTCATTGGAAAGCCAGGTCGGCATCGAAAGGGTCAACGGAGGAACCAGAATGGCCTCGGCGATATAGGCGGAAACATTGGTGCCTGCGATGGTGAAATCACCGCTGGCATATAATCCGTTGTCCGAGAGCAGCAGCGCATAAACATCGGAGTTCATCCCCGAGCCCAGCGCCGACCAACTGCTGCCGTTCCATTGCGCGATGTAATTGCCCGGCCCGCCGCTATTAGTCGTGAAAGTGCCGCCCGCATACAGGTTGGTGCCTGAAACCGCCAGTGCACGGACGGTGCCGCTCGCTCCCGAGCCCAGCGCTGACCAACTGCTCCCGTTCCATTGCGCGATGTCACTGACCGGCACCGCTGCGCCCCCGGTATTCGTGGCATATCCGAAAGTGCCGCCAGCATACACGTTGGTGCCGGAGGCCGCCAACGCATAGACCGTGTTGTTCACACCCCCGCCCAGTGTCGACCAACTGTTCCCGTTCCATTGTGCAATGTAATCGGCCGGATTGCCATTGGCCTTGTTGAAATCGCCGCCCGCGTACAAATTGGTGCCGGACGCGGCCAGGGCGAGGACAAAATCGTTCATTCCCGAACCGAGCGCCGACCAACTATTATTCCCGTTCCATTCTGCGATGTAAGGGGCATCAACCGCCGCTCCACCGCTGTTAGTGGCCACCTTGAAATAGCCGCCGGCATACAAATTGGTGCCTAACGCCGTCAGTGCAATGACGTCGCTGCTCACCCCCCCGCCCAGCGCCAGCCAACTGCTCCCATTCCATTGCGCGACGTAATCAACAGGGACCGCTGCGCCCCCGGCATTGGTCGCGGTCGTGAAATAGCCGCCGGCATACAAGGAGGTGCCCACCACCGCCAACGCATAGACAAAGTCGTTCATCCCCCCGCCGAGCGCGGACCAACTGCTTCCGTTCCATTCCGCGACGTAATTGCCCGCCCCGCCCGCTACGCCGGTAAAAAAACCGCCAACATATAAATTACCGTCCAGAATCGCCAGCGCATAGACGTCCTCGTTCAACCCGGATGACAAAGGCGACCAACTGCTCCCATTCCATTCCGCGATATCATTGGCCGCCGCGCCGCCCGCCGCGCTGAACTGGCCGCCCGCAAACAAGGTGCTGCCCGATACCGCCAGCGCATGGACCGTGCTGCTCATGCCTGAGCCGAGCGCCGACCAACTGCTCCCATTCCATTGCGCGCCGTAATTGACTTTAACGGCTGTGTTGCCGGTGTTGGTGGCGGTCGTGAAACTGCCGCCCGCATATAAAGTGCTGCCCGACACCGCCAGCGCATCAACGTCATTGTTCAACCCCTCTCCCACCGTTGACCAACTGCTCCCGTCCCATTGCGCAACGTAAGTGGCATTAACCGCTGCGCCGCCGCTATTGGTGGCCGCCGTGAAATCGCCGCCCGCATACAAGGTGCTGCCCGACGCTGCCAGCGCATTGACATAGAAGTTCATTCCCGAGCCCACGGCCGACCAATTGCCGCTGCTCCATTGCGCGACGTAATCGGCCGCCCCGCTGCCCGCCGTCGTGAACTCGCCGCCCGCATACAAGGTGCTGCCTGAAACCGCCAGCGCATTGACATAGAAATTCATTCCCGTGCCCACAGCCGACCAACTGCCGCTGCTCCATTGTGCGACGTAAGCGGCCGGCTCGCCGCCCGCTGTCGTGAACTCACCTCCCGCGTACAAAGTGCTGCCCGACACGGCCAGCGCACTGACGAGGAAGCTCATTCCCGTGCCCACGGCCGACCAATTGCCGCCACTCCATTGCGCGATGTAAGCGACCGGCGTCCCGCCCGCCGCCGTAAAATCGCCGCCCGCGTATAAGGTGCTGCCCGACACCGCCAGCGCATTGACAACTGCGTTTAACCCCGGGCCCAACGCCGACCAACTGCTGCCGTTCCATTCGGCAACATTCGTAGCCAACACATTTCCCGCGATGTTGAAACTGCCGCCGAGATAAAGATTGCCGGAGCTATCCACAGCAGTGGCATAGACATCCCCGCCCGTCCCCGGCAGCCCGGTGATGCTGGCCCAGTTGGCGTCGCTAAAGGTCGGGTCTATCCGTACGGGATATTCTGCATTGGCATCGTCCATCACCACGGCAAGCCGGGCGGCGGAAACCACTTCCATTCTTGCAGCAACCGGCCTGCCTCGCGCGTCCACGGCTGCCAGCCGGTTATACACGATTTGCCGCCCGCCGTCGTCCAACACCAGTCGCGCGCCGTCAACCATTGCCTCGGCCTTCGCTCCATCCACTTCCAATTCCAACCGCATCGGGCCGTCGCCCGCCGGCCGCCGTTCAATCACAAAATCCTGCCGCAACCCGTCAATGCCCACCGAATATTCTTCCGTTAAACCGGGCCGAATGAAGCGCGCCATCTGACTCGTTATCTCTACCCTCCCGGAATACTCCAGGGGCGTTGCCATAGAACGGCCCAGCGAGCGCGCTACCACGCGAAACGGTTCCCCTCTCGCGCCGGCCTTCGTAGAAACCAGCGACAATCCCCTGGCAGTTACGTCGGCACTCAACCGCTGAAAATCGCAACGCAGGTGGGCGCCATCAGGCTTGGCGGAAACGGCCAGGCCATCGCCGGAATATTGTTTGCCCGCCACCGTGCCGATTTGGTTCAACGGTATCGCGGTGTGCGAAGTAACCGCAGGGGCCGGCGCAGCCAGAGGACAAATAACCGAAAGCGCCAGGAAACCCGGCGCAACGAACAAACTTCTGATTAATTGAACCTTCAAGAGACCTGCTTATGGCGAATTTTATACAACCTACTCAAAGCTGTCAATATCAAAATGCCGCTTAATCTGATTCCTCATCTGCCTTGTGAAAATCAAAAAAGGTCTGAATGTCGGTTCGGTGCTGGAATCCCCGTTGGGTTTTCATCTCCTCCAGTTCGGCGCTGCTGTCGTCATGCCAGCCGCGCTTGGATAGAAAGCTGTTGAAGATAAAAATCTCTTCGTCGTTCGGTTTCCGTCCCTGGGCAAAACACCAGGCCAGAATTTCCTCGTCGCTGCCCCCGGCCAGGACCCGTTCGACGAGTGCGGAATACTCGATTTTTAAAAACCGGCAAACCCGGCCGTCAAAACCGGAGCCCCGGTTGTAATCGCCGGGCAATTTGCCTTGCGCATGCAAGCGGATTTTGTCGAGCATTCGGCCGAAGAACACGAGCCCGCCAACTTGTTCCGCGGAATGTCGGAGACCGGGAATTTTCATAAGCTTGATATTTGGGTCAACGGCGGCGCTGTAGGAACTGTCATTAATTCGTGCCCGTGCGCCGATTTAACCTTTTTAACCCTTCAACGTTTTAACCATTCAATCTTCGTTGGCCCCGGCTCCTACGCCACTACCTTCAAATGGCTGATGCGGAAGACGGCGCCTTTGGGGTCGTTGGATTCGTACTGGATTTCCCAGCCCTGCGCCCGGACAATTTGCTGAACCACCGCCAGCCCCAGGCCGGTGCCTTTTTGGTGCGTCGTGAAATAGGGTTTGAAGATCTCGCCGCGATGCTCGGGCGCCACGCCCGGTCCGTCGTCGCGGATTTCCAGGGACGCGCCGGCCGCCTCTTCCGCGCGCGCGATGAATTGAATCTGCCCCTCCGCGGCGACTGCCTGCACCGAATTGAGCAGCAAATTGAACAGCGCCTGCCGCAACAACTGCTCGTCCGCTTCGATGAACAGCGGTTCGATCTTTATCTCGACCCGGATTTTCTTTTCCTCAATGTCATAATTGAGCGCGCGCACCACTTCCGTCACGGCGGCGTTGAGGGCGATTTTGGCGCGGCGCACTTCGCGCGGGCGCGAGTAGTTGATAAACTCGTTCAGTTGTGCCGTTACTTTGTCCGCTTCATCCACAATGGCGCGGGATTTGTCCCGGAGATCCGAGGGGCCATTGGACTTGGAAATCATCTGGGCCATTCCCCGGATGATATTGAGGGGATTGCGGGTTTCGTGCGCCAGGCCCGCGGCGGCGAGGTTCATTTCCTTTAAATGGGAATTTAATTCGCTGGCCCGGACGAGCCGGATCTGCAATTCCGAAGTTTTGGCAATATTCCTCCATGCGAGCCCTACTCCCAGGGCCGAAATGCCCGCGAAAAAGACCACAATCGCCCGCATCCATAAATCCTCCAGGCTAATCGCTCGAAGATTCTCGGTGGACATCGTCAAAACCAGACCATGAAGCTCGCGCCCGGCGATCAGCGCCCGGAAATCCTCGTCGCTGCCTCGGTACCACGGCGGACGACGGAACCCGCCATGGCCGGCTCCGGCATTCGAGGGCGGGCGGTTCGTCATGTTCCGCGAAAAATTCGTATCACCGGGCGGCCGCTCCCGCCGGTCAAATCTTTCGCCCGGTGGAATCGAGTTCGAGAACTCGCGGAAGGGTGGAAAAACCACCGTCGCGTTGGAGGCATTCTCTGCGCTGATTCGGTTGCCCCATACCGGGTTGACCACGGTGACGTAATCTCGCGTCCACAACTCGCCTTCGGTCAATGCCTCTTTCGGAATCAAATTCGTATTGCCCGCGGTGATGAACGGGTCGCCGTTCGTATTGAGCAGGGCGATGGAAATGACGCCCAGGGAACCGGCCAGTTCATTGGCGCGGGTATTGGCCAATTCATTGAGAATCAGTTCAAGCCGGTCCTGAGCTACTGCTTCTCCTCGAAAACGCAGGGCGCGCACGACCGCGCTGAGGGTGTCGGTGATGTCCGTGGAACGTTTCAGCAAATCCGTTTTGGCCGCCGCTTCGACGCGTAGATGTTCCTCCACCTGCCAGGCCACCACCAACAGCCAGATACCCAGAAGAACCCCGTAAATCAACGTGTTGCGGCGCTTGAGTTCCATGAATTGCTTTTATTTTTATCAATCTTCCGACAAATGTCACCCGGACTTTTGCGCCATTACTTCATCTTTTTGTTGGGGATGCTGTTCAAAAACTGGTCCAGTTCCTGTTCAGAAACGGAATTGGTGATCATCCCGCCGGTCAGGTTTGGCGCGTTGACGGCCTCGGCCAGTTGCTCCGGCGCATGAACAATGTGCGGCGTCAGAAAGATCATCAACTCGGTCTTATCGTCGGACGACGATTTGTAACGGAACAACGCCCCCAAAAGCGGAATGTCGCCCAAAAGCGGAATTTGACTCGTGCTGGATTCCTTGTCATTTCCAATGAGACCGCCAATGACTGCCGTTTGACCATCGGGCGTCACGACCACAGTATCGGCCGAACGCGTGTCAATGACGGGCGCCTCGACGCCACCGCCGATCGGCTCGGTGAGAGTGGGATCAATTTCCGAATCCTGCGGCGTCACAATCATTTCCACGTAATTCTCCGGGGAGATGTAAGGAGTCACATTGACCTGGATGCCCACCGGAGTGTACTGAATGTTATTTATCGGCTCGACGGTGCTGCCGACGGTTTCGTAGCTGATACCGGTAACCAGGGGCACTTCCTGTCCCACCAGAATAGTGGCAGGCTGACCGTCGCGCGCCAGAATCGAGGGCCGCGACAGGACTTGCGCCTTGCCCTTTTGCGCGAGGGCGCGCACGGTGGCCTGGTAATTGTTGCCGAGCACCTGGTAGAGGCCGCCGGAGCCGGGCATAAGCGCCGTCGTGGAGGTGGTGGGAACCGGGAAGCCGGAGCCAACCGGTTGACCAAGTGCGTTAAAGTTTGTCGCCACGGTATTCAAGCCGCTCAACCCAAATATATTGGCCGCGCTCACGGTCGGATTGCCCCCGGTTTCATAGCCGCCTTCGATGCCCAGGTCGAGCGAATTATCGAGTGCCACCTCGAGAAAGACCACCTTGATAAGCACCTGCGGCTTGGGACGGTCCAGGTTTGCGACGACGTTGCTGATTTGTTCCATGGTTTGTTCGTCGGCAATGACAATGAGGTTGTGCGTGTCGGGCTCCACTTCAATCGTGGCATTGCCAACCGTGCCGTTATTATTGTACGGCTCCTGGTTGTTCGCACTGGCGCCGAAGCCGCCAAAACCACGGTTGGCGCCAAAACCGCCGCCAAAGCCGCCAAAGCCGCCGCCGCCGAAACCACCACCGCCGCCGCCTGGCCGTGGCTGCGCGTAGAGTTGAATCGCGGCGCATGACATAAAAATCAGGATGCCGCCCAATATTTTCTTCCAAGGTTGTGTTTTCATAATCTTAATTGGTTAAAGGACGTTGCGAGAGTCGTTAGGGATTCAATCCTCCACCTCCACCCCCGCGTCCCGTCGAGCCGTTTACGGAACTGAGGGACGAAGAATTTTGGCTGGTGGTGGTCGCGCCCTGAGTTTCGCGCTGGACCAGGGCACTGGTCTCCGTTGTTTGTTGCGATGAAGAGGTGCTGTTGCCGCGGCCTGACGTGCTGGATTGGAAGGTATTTTGCAGGATTTGCGCGACTTCCTCGGGGTCCGCGTTGTCCAGGTGAATGGTAGCCACTTTTTGATCGCGCGGGGACGCCACATCCAATTGCGACATCATTCCCGCAATTTCGGGCATCAAATCTTTTGAGGCCATGACAATGATTGATTGGGTGCGCGAGTCCGCGACCGCCGTCACCTGGGACTGTTTCTGCGCGCGATTGTTATCGCCGCCATTGGCCGCGGCGCTGGCCGCCATCATACGGGCAAAGAATCCTCCCGGGCCGCCGCCGCCGCCAAAGCGGATCGGCAAACCGCTGCCATTGCCGGTATTGCCCGATGGAAACATTTGCCCCAGTTCAGTGGCCACATCGTTGGGGTTCGCATACTTCATGTAGAATACCTGGATCTCCGTTTCACCGGCGGCGCTTTGATCAATCGCGGCGATGATTTCCACCAGGTGCCGGATGTTCTCCTGCGTGTCCGTGACGACGATGGAATTACCGGCCTGATTGGCCACGATGGTCGCCTGTGGCGAAACAAATGACGACAAGTCGGACACAAGCTGGGTCGCGTCCACATATCGCACCGGAATGATTTGGGTTACGATCACATCATTCTTGGGAATGCCGGCGGGGTCGTTGCCGACGAGGACGGGAATATCGCGAGTTTTGGCGTCATTTTTGTCCACAATGGTCAGCGTGCGGCCATCGCGAATTGCCGCATAGCCGTTTTGATTAAGAACCGAATTGAGCAAATCCACGGCTTCATCGCGAGTCATCGGATGGCTGCTGATGACGCTCACGTTTCCGTGAACCTGGGTGTCCAGGACGATGATAAACCCCGCCGCGTCGCTCAAATAGTTGAGGACCTCGTTGAGGGGAACGTTGTCGAAGTTCAGGCGCAATTCGTCCGGATTGGCGCTCCCATTGCCGGCCGGCGGCGCCATTGGAGCGGGCGTCTGGATGGCCATGCCCGACGACGATTGAGCCGGGGCCGCCATTCCCCGCGGGTAAATGATTTTTGCCGGCGGGATTGGCGTGTTTTGTGCCGATGCCTCCTGGTCAGCGGCCGGTCCGACAACCATCGGCTCGCCTGACTGGTCAGGGGCCATTGCGGGCGCGCTTTGATCCGCGTCCGGCATTGGCGGGTTGTCGTTCTCGTCCGGCGTTTCGTTGGTGCTGGTTTGGGCAAAGGCCGGGACAATCAGTCCGGCGATGCACACCGCTATTATTTTTGAGGTCCAATTCTTCATTTCAGTTCCTGTTGTCGTTGCTGCATTAATCGTTTCAAAACATCACTTTCTGCGCCGCCGCCTGATGGAGGAAGGGGCAACGGCGCTGCGTTGGTGGAATTTTCGGTTTCGGTTCCGCCCTCGCTTCCAGATCCGCCCTCGCTTGTGGAAGCGCCGGCCCATTCACCCGGGGGGACCAGGCGCCAGCCATCTCCTTCCTGCTGCATGGCGGCGCCCACAGTCATATTGGTCTGATAACCACCGGCTCTCAAGGTGACACCGTCAAAGGTAATTTTTGTGACGGTATAGCCGGCAATCGTGCCGCCCTGCGGGAGCGCCTTTTGATAATCGTCGCGCGTGCCGTCAAAAAACGCGAACATGCCCTTGCGATAACTCATGGTGCCGGCCAGCGAAAAAGTCGGAACGCTATGAAATTGCATCGGATGATAATTCCCCCCGTAACGGTCAGGATTGAAAATATTCCGCTCGGGGATAATCCGGAACGTCGAAAAATCCGTCGCCGTGGAATCGTCCGTGGATTGCGCGTTGGCAAAGAGGCCGGTAGCCAGAACGACTAACGCTGCGACGCGAGCGATCGGAACGTACCAGCGCCGCGTAAGCGCGCTCTTGCCAATGCAAACCCACAGTGGAAGCATTCCATGCACCGCGATAGGAGCGCGGTCCCGCGACTGGCGGGGCCGCTTCGGCGTCCCTTCAGCATCGGACGTTGAAGCGACCTGAAGGCCGTGCCCCGGTTCATGGCTCCGATGCGCGTCCTCCGATTCAGAATCTCTCAAAACGCGCCTGCGACGGATGGTGTTTAATAAGTTCATGGTTGGGTTGAAACGAGCGCCAGACCGCTGAGGTCCAGGCCCAGCGACAACGATTGGCCCTTGTCGTCGGTTGCGGTCAAGGCGATCGTTTCGAGTTGGATGTCCATGGGGCCGTCTTCAATTTCGTAGAGGAAGCGGCTGATGGAGCCGATGTCGCCTTTCGCTTCGACGCGGCAATCGAGCGTTGAATAGTCGTCCTGGTCGTTTTGCCATTGCGGGGTGATGCTGTCCACATTCACGCCGCTGTCGCCGGCCCAATTGTCAACCGCTTTGAGGACCTGTTGTTCCGCCTGGGACGAATCATTGGCCAGCGAACTGGAACGGATATGCTCCCACTGGCTGCGAATGTAGGATTCACGCCGGATTAATAATTTGCCCTGGTGGACCTGCTTGCTCAGGTCAGCCACTTTGGCCTGCCGGGTCTGCCACCATTTGATCATCGGCTCGTAAACAATCCAATTACCCAGGTAAAGCCCCAGGACCACGAGCGTGACTACGACTAATACTTGCTGGCGATTTTGAACTTTCATTGTTGTCCTCCATTCACATTGCCGCATTGAAAATCAAAGGTGAATTGCATCGGAGATTTGCCCCGAATCTGTTCGACCGTCACACTGCTGACGCCCTGCGTGGAGCGCAACTGGCTGAGCGTCTGTAATAGCGCCCCGTAATCGCTGGCCGTGCCGGAACAGGTCACCGTGTTGCCATTGCGAATTTCGATGGATTTGGCCGTTACCGAGCCGTTTTCGGGAAAGGCGAGGGTCATTTGCCGCAGGATCGTCAATCCCCGAATCGTCGTGTCATCCCATGGCTGATAGCGCTGGATTTTATCCTGCAAGGCGCTCAATTCCTTCACTTTGGCCGACATCGCGTTCCATTGCGAACGCAGGCGCATCAACTCGAACTGCTGGAATAAAAACAGGGCGGCGATAATCGCCACGATGGCTCCCACAACGGTCGCTATGGTGCGGAGTTTCCCGGACGCATATTTTGCGCTGAACTGTTCCAGCACCGTGGGCCGGGGCGGCAGGAGTTCAAACACCGGCGCCTGCCCCGCCAATCGCCGGGCCGCCAGGCTGAACGCGGCCGAAACCGCCGCGTCCTGGGGAATCACCAATCCAAATTCATTGGGCCGATACCCGCCAACGACTTCAACGTTCAAACCCAAAGGTTCGCACGCCAGTTCCATTTCGTCGGCAAGCTGCCGTGCCAGGTCGGGCGGGCCAAAAATCCGGACCTGGCGGACGCCGGCGCGCAATTCCGCGGGCAACTGTCCCAGCGTGATTCGCGCCTCGCGGGCCACGGCTCCGGCCTGTAACACACGCCGGCTGCCTTCGCTGCCCGCCACTCCTTCAAACCCGCGCAACGCGGCCACGCCCCCGTTGCAGGTTATTTGCAGGCCCACGCCGGTTTCGCCGATGGCCAGCGCCAAAACACCGTTCTGCGGTCCATCACCGGGCGGTTGCAAGGCCGGCAAGCCCAGCGAAAAACTCACCGGTTTCAATTTCGCCGCCGTCAATACGGCGATGAGCGGCTCGATCTGGCTCTTCGAAACCGCGGCGAACGTGACGTGCTTTTTGCCTTCCGCCAGCGCGCAACGCGAGTCAGCCATCTGCAAGGTCGTAATGTCGCTGGGAAAGCCGCGTTCGGCTTCGATGTGCAGCAGGCTGACGGCGTCGGCTTCCGGCAGAACCGGCAATTCCGTCGAAGCCGTCAGCACCCATTTCAAAGGCAGGCAAACCGTGCAATGACGCTCGCGGATGCCGGCGGCCTCCAGATGGTTCCGAATTTCGCGCCCCACCAATTCCGGCGCGGCCGTCAGCGGATCAAGCGACAGGACGGCGGAAAAGTTTTGCTGGATCCGGAGCGAGCCATTCGTGCGCCGCAGAACGACGCCTTCGAGCCGGCTGCCATCCAGCGACAGGCCCAACAGGCTCATCAACCGCCTGCGCGCGCCAAAATTGATTTTTAAAATATTTTCCATGTAACGTATTTTTTAACCACGAAATACACTAAACACACTAAATTCATCAGCGGACAATTCTCCCTCTCCATGAACCGGGGCGCGACCTTCAGGTCGCTTCAACGTCCGATGCCAAAGGGACGCCGAAGCGGCCCCGCCAGTCGCGGGACCGCGCTCCAATTGCGGTTCATGGAAAGCCCCCTTTCTTTTCGAGAATACATTGCGACCATGAATCAAAGCTGTCATCCGTCGTTCCAAGCCGACGTATCGGAGCGCGACCTTCAGGTCGCTTCGGCGTACAACGTTGCAAGATAGTGGAATCCATTGCCCAGGTTGTCGTATGATGAAGCGGCATAAATGCCGCGCTCCGCTCGATTCCTGAAAAGGGAGAGTCGTCCCGCGCAAAGAGATTCGAGGATTTTCATTTCTCATACAAAAATTGTCTTTCGTGTTTCTTGTGTGTTTCGTGGTCAAATTATTCGGTCGTGCCCGCAACGAGGGTTTGGCGC
>JASHPN010000385.1 GCA_030038175.1 Verrucomicrobiia bacterium | reverse complement strand
TCAAAATCAACAGATGTTCGCGTCCGCGGATGGAAAGTTTCGCGTTCTTTATGTCGAATCCGCAATCGATCTTGCCGGTTATCGCGAATGCGAGAGCTGGCTCAAGGCCATCCATTCAGTCGTGGATGGATTGAAGAACGGGTCCGCAAAAGATGAATGGAACGGCGCCATTATTCGCTATACGGGCCGTCCGGTTTTTGTGGCGGAAATTGCCACCAGCATGCAAAACGACATGAGCCATTCGGTCGGAGCCACTTCGATGATTATCGCCATCCTGTTTTGGCTGATGCATCGCCGCTGGCGTCCGATGCTTTGGCTGCTCGCGCTGTTGATGCTGATTTTGGTCTGCACTCTCGCGCTGGGGGCGCTCGTCATGGGATCCATTAACGTGATCAGCATGGGATTTGCGGCGGTGCTCCTGGGATTGGCGGTGGACTACGCCGTCGTGCATTACCAGGAAGCGCTGGCGCATCGGCAGATGACCGTGCCCGAAATCCGCCGCGCGATCGCGCCCAGCATCCTGTGGGCGGCGATCACGACCATGAGCGCGTTTCTCGTTCTGAACCTGGGCGGTTTGCCCGGGCTGGGACAGCTCGGCACGCTGGTGGCCATTGGCATCGGGTTGTCCGCCTGGGTCATGGTCATGATTTACCTGCCGCCGTTGTTTCCGGAACGCCGAACGCCCCGGCCCGACCAGCCGCACTTTCCCTGGTGGCATTATTTTGTCGCTCCGCATGAACCCGCCATCCCGGCAACCACAGAGTCTTTCTACCGTCCGGCTCTGGTCCTGACCGGCCTGATTGTGCTGGCGGCGGCCGGCGTTCTTTGCTGTCGCCAACCGGGCCTCGACCGCACCGCAAACGCCCTGCATCCGCAGAATAGCGAAGCGCAGGAAGCGATTGATGAAATGACGACCCAATTGGGCCTGCCGCCGCAACCGCTCTGGCTCATCGTGTCGGGCCGCGACGAGACCAACGTCTATCACCGGCTGCTGACGGCGTCTGATTTATTGAATAGCGCCGAGTCCAATCATCTTACCGGGCCATTTCTTCTGCCCGTCGCCCTGTGGCCGCGGCCGGAATATCAGGCGGCCAACCGCAAAACGGCGGAGGCCCTGGCTCGGGAAGGACCGGGGTTGCGCGCCTCTATCTTAAAGTCCGGCTTCAATACCAATGCCACGCTGTTAACGGAGGAAATCGTTCGCGCCTGGGCGCGCGCCGGTGCGAGCACCACGACGATCTGGCCGACCAATCACGTAAGCCAATGGCTGCTCAACCGCTTCGTTAACCGCACGCCGGATCGAATCATGGTACTGGGCCTGGTTTATCCGGAGACAAATCATGTTGATATGGCGGCTCTGGCTGACGTGTCGCAGCGCCTCGCGCAAAACGACGCGCTGCTTTCCGGCTGGGATCTCCTCGGCAGCACGACGTTAAAACGCGTGGAATCCAGGATGTGGCGGCTCGTGACGCCAATGGTTGTGCTGGTGCTGCTCTCGCTCTGGCTGGCCTTCCGGCGGCCTACGGAAATTATCCTCGGCGCGGCAGTCTTATGCATGAGCGGATTGTGTTTGCTCGCGGTGATGGCGCTGACCGGGTGGACCTGGAACCTGATGAACCTGATGGCCCTGCCACTCATCCTGGGCACCGGCGTGGACTATACGATCTTCATTCAATTGGCGCTCCGCCGTCACGGCGGGGATCTTCGCCTGGTCCGCCATTCCGTGGGCCGGGCCTTGATGCTGTGCGGCGCCACCGCGGTCACGGGTTTTGGGTCGCTGGGCATGTCCAGCAATCCCGGCATGGCCAGCCTGGGGAGGGTCTGCGCCGTGGGCATCGGGGCAAACATGCTCATCTCTGTTTTTCTCCTGCCCGCCTGGTGGACCCTGGTCATCCAATATGCCCGAAATAAAAATAAATAGGGGGAACACACGCGCCCCGCGTGTGGGCCTGGGCGCCCCCGCCCAGGCCGAATGGCATTTGATTGTTCAGCAACGAGACTCGTCCCGCGCTAAAAGGCCGCCGCACAACGAGTTCTTTTCGGCGGGGCGCCGAAAAGAACACGCGAGGCGCGTGTGCTCCCCTTGAATCTATGCCGCAATCGAGTCCTCATCCGGCGGGCGCCTTCTATCGCGGCGGTATTTGGCGGTTTGGAATCGCCGTTGCCAAAATGTGCCCGGCATGGCCCCTAAAAAAATTTGCCGCGCTCATGGCCGGCCTCTATTTGCCGTTTCAGCGCCGCCGCGTCGAAGTCGTCGTTCAAAACTTTCTTCCCGTGTTTGGTGATAACCGTCATGCGGCAAAGAAGGCCGTGCGGGCCGCGCATCGCAATTTCGCGGCCAAACTCATAGATTTATGGCGGGTGGAAGGCGGCGACGAGGCGACTCATTGGCTCACCAACCCGGCCGAGTTGGAAATCATTCACACCGCGCGCAAACGGGGGCGCGGCGCCGTGTTTATCACGTTGCACCTGGGCAATTGGGAACACGGCGGCCTGTTGTTGAAACAACTCGGCATCCCCTTGACCATTCTCTCGCTCGCCGAACCGGACGACGGACTTACTGAATTTCGAAATGCGGCCCGCGCCCGCTATGGCGTGGATACCCTGATCATCGGCGAGGACAACTTCGCTTTCGTAGAAGTCATTAAACGCCTGCAAGCCGGAGCGGACCTCGCGATTTCCCTCGACCGGCCGCCCGAACGCGGCGAAGGCGTGCCGATAAAATTTTTTGGCCGCCCCTTTCGGGCATCGCCCGCCGCCGCCGAGCTGGCCCGCGCCACCGGCTGCGCCCTGATTGGCGTCACGATCGTTCGCCGTCCGCGGGGTTTTGCGGTAAAAGTCCTCCCCGAATTTGCCTACGACCGCAAATCGCTGGGCAATCGCGAGGCGCGCGCCGAATTGACCCAGCAAATCCTGCGTGCGTTTGAGCCGGAAATAAGCAATAATATAGAACAATGGTACCAATTTACTCCGATTTGGTAGGGACGCCGCGCTGCGGCGTCCCCGCCCGCGCGGAGCGGGCGGAATACTCGCGTGTGCGCGGAAATGCGTTGCCGACGAAAGCGCCGCTGAACGCGGTGCGGACGGCGCAGCGCGCCATCCCTACCCTGCTGTCCTGCTTCTGCCTGCTGTTCTGCCTGGCCGCGCCGGCTCTGCGCGCCCAAAATTATGACGCCCAATTCAATCAATGGTTCGCGGCGCAGACGAACATGCAAAACTGGTCGGCCGACTTCACGCAAACCCGTTCGCTCGTCGCCTTGTCCGAACCGTTGACCTCCAGCGGAAAAGTGTGGGTTGAACCGGGCCGGTTTCGCTGGGAACTCGGCCGTCCGCCGCAAACTATCGTTGTCCGAAATCCAAATGAATTGCTCATCCTTTATCCCCGATTCAAGCGCGCCGAAATCTATGCTCTCGACAAAATCCCGCCCGGCCCCATTAAAGACGCCATGTCGCTGCTCGACGTCAGCCTGCCCCGCGATCGCGCCGCCATGGAACGCCAATTCCAGCTCCTGTCGGCGACCATCACCAATTCGGTTTTGCAAATGACGCTTCAGCCTAAAAGCGTTTCCGCGCGCCAATTCGTCGGCGCCGTTGTCATTGGTTTTCACACCAACGATTATCAAATTGCCGATTCCGAAATGGAATTTTCCGACGGCTCGACTTTGCGAAATGATTTTACGGATGTCGTTTTCAATCAGCCGATGGACCCAAATTTGTTTGCCACCAACGTGCCTCCGGACTACTCGATCGTCGAGCCGCTGAACCGATGAGCGCCTCGCCG
Organism: Verrucomicrobiia bacterium; assembly: GCA_030038175.1. Taxonomy (GTDB): domain Bacteria; phylum Verrucomicrobiota; class Verrucomicrobiia; order Limisphaerales; family UBA11358; genus UBA11358. The sequence goes on along the minus strand of JASHPN010000385.1, from coordinate 2,321 downwards.
GAAATTTTGACCCTGGCAATGAAATCCTTGCCGCACGGCCCGGAGTTTCGCTTCGTGGACCGCATGATCAGCCTGACTCCGGGAAAGGACGGCATTGGCGAATACCGCATTCGGGGCGATGAATATTATCTGCGCGGCCATCTGCCCGGTGAACCGCTCCTGCCGGGAGTTCTTTTGGTGGAAGCGGCGGCGCAGGTGGCCGGCATGGTGGCCCAGGAGGACCCGGCCAATCCCCGCTGGCCGCGCCTCAAACTGGCCGCGTTGCGGGCGGTTAAAATTCTTGGCGCCGTGCGCCCCGGCCAGACCTTGCGCATCCAGGCGACCATTACCGGGCAACTGGATTCCATCATCCAGGCCCAGGTTTCTGCGTTCGTTGGAGACGCCAAAGTCCTCTCCGCGGAACTTTCGCTCAGCGGCAAAGAGAATGGGAAAACCGTGTTATGATGGAACGCAACGCCGCCATGAACCCATTGCCAGGGACTTCGGGGCGCGGCCTTCAGGCCGCTTCAACGTTGGCTGCCCAAGGGACGCTGAAGCGGCATGAATGCCGCGCTCCGATGACGGTTCATTGAAACGCGCAGCTAACGATGTTAACCGCCACCGCCATAAATCCTCCGCGCACTTTCCAATTCGAGCGCGACACCTTCGCCTTTCCCCACGAACTGGTTTGGAAATACCATTTTGATCCGCAGACCGGCGCAATGACCGTCCGCCAGGCCGATCCGCCGCCAACCTATTATCATCGGTGTTTCGTCATGGTGCGCGCCACGCGGCAATTCTTTTACCATGCCCGCTTTGATCCGGATTTGCCGGCAGCCGACGCAATAACGTATCAAAGGCTCATCCGCAACGTCGTCTCACGGAATGTCCGCAAACCATGCCGGGAAGAGGACCGCATCGTCATTCCCGGTTTCGACGGACTGCGTGCGTTCAGCCGCGCGCATGAGGCTTTGCTCAAGGCCAACTGCGGCGCGGCCTGGGAATCCTATTTTTTGCGCAGTCATTGGCGGATGATCTTTCCCGTCATGCCCTGGCACGCGGACGGGACGGCAAAAAAATTGAAAGACTCCCTGCCCCGGCGCGTTTTAACTTTGGTTCATCTCTGGCGGTTTCCGCATATCACGATCAATCACGGAATTGCGCTGTACGGCTTTACGGAATACGAACAAAGCATTGAATTTGAGGGTTACGATCCAAACATTCCCGAAGAACCGGTCAAGCTGGTTTATGAGCGCCAGCGGCGGCGATTCACGTTCGGGCCCAGCCGCTATTGGGGCGGCGGCCCGCTCAAAGTCATGGAAATTTACTGCAACTTGCCCTATTAGTTCTGGAACCATACCGGTCTCGCATTCGAGAACTCCCGCCAATCCATTCTCTATCCTCTATCGTCCATCTTCCGCCGGCGCCGTCCCATGCCCCAATAAGCCATGGCGAAAAAGAGCGTGCCGCAGGTATTGATGCCCAGGATGTAGCCGATTTTGTAGTTGCAACCGGAATTATTCGGCGCATAAATCGGCAAATCATGCCCCGCCAGTAAAGCGGGAAGGGCCGCCGGCATCAATATCCCATGCACGATCCCCATTTTGAAATCCGCGAAATTCTCAGGCTTATACGAACTGCGCGCCGCCCACCCCTGAAGCCACGCCAATGAAGCCACAAACAAAGTCATCAATACGCATTTTATGACGATGAATTGCCAAACATTCAGCCCGAAAGGATAGCCACGATCACCAGCCATTGGCTTTGCCACAGACTCAGACATCGGCATAGTGTGTCCGGAAAACAGAGCGGTTTCAATTCAAAACCGGCCGGCCGGCCCGTTTTCCCGCCCAAAAGTTTGGCGAGCACCGTCATCGTCGAACTCACGCTCGGAGCGCGACTGTGTCTCCCGATGTATCGGGAGAGCAGTCGCAGCGCGCACGTCTCGGATGCTTGCACAAAGTACTGTGGTTTAGGCTTCGTCGTGCTGCTGCGGCTGGTGCTGTCGCACCCAGCCGCGCTCCGCCGGAGCGCGGCTGTGTCTCCGATCAATCGGGAGACCAGTCGCAGCACGTCCGTTATTTCCATTCTCTTTGCGTGCGGCGCCAGCTGCGCTGTGTCCTTATGACTGGGTTAAAAATTCAGGGCAGGCCTTGACGTCGTTTACATTGTAAACGATAATCTTTGCATGCCGACAATTGTGCATTCGTGCCGAATTGAAGCCGAACATGCCGCGCTGCTCTCGCGCCAGGCCAGGCGGCGCCATCTGGAAGTCTCCACCCTGAGCAGCCTTTACCTAAAGGAAAAGGCGCTGGAAGAGGAATATCCGGGCATTGGATTCC
>JASHPN010000384.1 GCA_030038175.1 Verrucomicrobiia bacterium | reverse complement strand
GCGAGAGAAATGAGACGGTGATTTCTTTAGGCCCGGCATAATGACGTCAACGAATCCAGGATTCAGTGCTATAAGCACCGAAGGTGCCATTCATCCGCTTGAATTTCGCCGAATGAACTTGCCAGAAGCTCGATTTTTTGCGAAATAAACCAAACGCGGTGGAGAGATGGCCGAGTGGCTGAAGGCGATGGTTTGCTAAACCGTTATACGGTCAAAAGCCGTATCGGGGGTTCGAATCCCCCTCTCTCCGCCAGCCTTCGCTGACGCGTAGCGGAAACGAGGCTGCCGCGCCGAAGCGCAAAGCGCGAAGGCGGGCTGGTTCGAAAACGGAAGAGCTTCGGCTTGGCATGCCATTCTCCCATTCTTTACTTGCATCAACTGGCGCCTCGGATATGACTGAAAACACTTCGCCGCGATTTGGATGGGGCTGGCATTTGTGGCCACGCAATAAATGAATAGGGCGTTCCTGACATCGTTGATATTGGCCGCGGCAGTTTCCTTGCGCGGCGCGATTCTGCCATCAGACACGAACCTCACCCTCCGCGAAACCCAAATTATTACCGCCTCGCGAGCGGATGCGACTTCGCCGCCTCGCTTCAACGGCCCCGAGGTAATTGGCATCTATCCCAATACGCCTTTGATTTATTCGCTCGCGGTGAGCCGCCAACGGCCACTTGCCTTCTCCGTAAAACATCTTCCAAAGGGTCTTCGACTTGATCGGCAGACCGGTATCGTCACCGGTTCGCTGGCCAGGGTGGGTGTTTATCATTTTGTCGCCATTGCCCAAAACTCGCTCGGCCGAACCAGTGCCCGAGTAAAAATCGTCTGCGGCAATACGCTGGCCTTGACGCCGCCGATGGGTTGGAACAGTTACGACGCCTTTGGAGATTCGGTGTGCGATTCCGAAGTGCTGTCCAATGCCGAATGGATGAAGGTGCATCTGCAACCACTCGGTTGGGACACGGTGGTGGTGGATTTTCGATGGTATGACCCATCCGCCCATGGGCAATCCGGCCAGGACCCGAGGTCCGTGATGATGGACGGGTTCGGCCGTTACATTCCCGCGCCGAACCGCTTTCCGTCGGCCGCAAATGGCGCCGGTTTCGGGCCGCTGGCCGACCGGATCCACGCCATGGGTCTAAAATTTGGCATCCACATCATGCGCGGCATTCCACGCAAAGCCGTGGAGGAGAACCTGCCGATCGTCGGTTCAGAATTCACCGCCGCGCAGGCCGCACTGCCGGAAGGCGACCCGAACCGGACCTGCGTTTGGAACCGCGACATGTTTGGCGTGGACGCCCGCACGCCGGCAGGGAAGGCGTGGTATGAAAGTCTGGCACGCCAGTACGCGGCGTGGGGAGTTGATTACATCAAGTGCGACGATATCGCCAATATGTTCCGGGGCAGGATCTATGAGGCGGATGAAATCGCCGCGCTTTCCACGGCGTTGAAGAATTCAGGCCGGTCCATTGTCTTAAGCTTGTCCCCAGGTCCCGCGCCGGTGGCTCGCGCCGCGCACCTCGAACAATTCGCAAATCTCTGGCGCATTTCAAACGACTTTTGGGACAATTGGAAGTCATTGAACCGGAATTTTGACTTGTTCAGGCAATGGCAAGGACACGGCGAAGCCGGCCATTGGCCCGATGGCGACATGATTCCCTTTGGCCATATCTGCCAGCGCAATTGCGATGTGCATCCGGACCGCTGGACGCGCTTCACGCGGGACGAGCAACTGACATTGATGTCGCTCTGGGCGCTCGCTCCGTCACCCCTCATGCTCGGGGCGAATTTGCCCGACAATGATGCCTGGACCACCGCACTGTTATCCAATCCGGAAGTACTCGCCGTGGACCAGGACGCCCTCGGGTGTCAGGGAAAAGTGTGGGGCAAGACCGAATCCGGCGCGGAAATCTGGAGCAAAAAACTGGCCGACGGTTCACTGGCCGTGGGATTTTTTAACCGAACCGAACAGCCGCTCACGGCGGCATTTGCCTGGCGCGAAATCGGATTGCGCGGCGCCCCCCGTGTGCGGGACTTGTGGCTGCGCCAGGATTTGGGGAGACAAAAGGAGTTCACCGCCGAGTTGCCGGCGCATGGCTGCGCGCTGGTGCGCGTGATACCGTGACATCGGCGATCCGCTTTGCTATTTTTTTGCGAATGTCTGACGCGGCACCGCCAGCCAATTCGCCGTCAAAAGCAAAAACGTTTATTCGCCGGCTGATCACTACGGTGGTCCTCTGGACGATAATCATTTTCGCTTTGTTTTCCGGCAAAGCGCTGGTTTCCGACGGCGTTTTTGTTTTGGTCATCCTTTTGCTTTCCGCGTTCGGCTTGATGGAATTCTATGGCCTGGCGGAAAAACGCGGATTGCCCTGCTTCAAATGGTGCGGACTGGCGGGGGGGATTTTGCTGACGGCGGGAACGTTTTGCAACCTCACCGGCCATCTGGGCACGTCCGGTTCTCCGGCGCGCGTCAACGACTTTGAGACCGGCTTCCTGATTTTATTCGTGCTGGGCCTGTGCGTGCGGCAGCTTTTTGCGAAGAGCAATGCGGCCGGAATGGCTGCCATTGCCACGACCCTCTTCGGCCTCATGTACGTGCCGTGGCTGTTGAATTTTATCCAGGAGATCAATTTTTTTCCCGGCGTGCAGGGCAAAATCTTTCTCATCTATTTTGTGCTCGTGACGAAGTTCAGCGATACCGGCGCTTATGCGGTCGGTTCGCTCATCGGCAGGCACAAAATGAGCCCCCGCATCAGCCCGGGCAAGACGTGGGAAGGTTTTGGCGGCGCGATTTTATTTTCCACCGGGGCCAGCCTGATCTTTGTGCATTTTCTTGGCAATCGAATGGAAGGGATGACCTGGTTGCACGCGGTGGTGCTGGGAGTGCTTCTGAGCATAACGGCCGTCATCGGGGACCTGATCGAATCGCTGTTCAAGCGCGAAGCGGGCGTGAAAGATTCGGGCAAATTTTTTCCCGGCATTGGCGGCCTGCTGGATTTGTTGGACAGCCTGTTGTTTAACGCACCGCTGATGTATCTCTATCTGCGGCACGTGCTGACGCATCCGTGATCATCCCAAAGTTACGCAATTGTCACAATATCCGGCGGACGACCGGGAGTAATATGGATCAATGTCCGAAACGATTGCAAATGCTGGTCCCGCGGAGCCGGATATCGGTTTAAACCGGCCAACGAAGCCATCCGGGCCGCCCGATTTTCCCGCCGCGGCGCTGGATGGGCTTTCGACGGACTTGCGTTCGCTGGTCAACCATCGTCTGTTTGTCGCCGCGGAAACGCCGCTGGAGGAGATACAGAAGTTTTTTGGGTCGCATGACCTGGAATTTGTAGCCGTTCTCGAAAACGAGCGCGTGACCGGACTGTGCGCCCGCCGCCAGATTGGGATGGTCCTGGGTTCTCGTTATGGTTTCTCGCTGTTTTCCCGCAATCCCGTGCGCGATTATCTCGTGCCGGAGGCGATGGTGATCCGCACGGGCGATTCAATTCATCGGGTCCTCAAACGGCTGTCCGCGCGGCGTGATGAATTTTTCTACGATGACGTGCTGCTCGAAGACGAGGACGGGACTTTTATTGGCTCGATTTTCGTGCGTAACCTGGTGCGATTGCAACACGGTCTCCTGCTCGACAACGTCCGGCAATTGGAGCAAAAGCATTGCGAAATTGAGCGAAAGAATGCTCAAATGGAACGGGAATTGGCCATGGCGGGAAACGTGCAGCAGGCTATGCTTCCGCAAATTTATCCTGTCTTTGGATTGCCTTTGCAACCGCAAGCCGGCGTCCTTCGATTTCATCATCGTTACCTGCCGGCCGGCAAAGTTTCCGGCGATTTTTTTCATGTTCGGCGCATTTTCGATCATCTGGCCGGCGTCTTCATTTGCGATGTGATGGGGCACGGAGTGCGCTCGGCGATGATCACATCCATGTTGCGGGCATTCGTCGAAGAATTACAATCGGATGCGGATGAACCAGGCGATTTGCTGCAACGCCTGAACAAAGACCTGTTTGCCGTTTTGAATCAAAACGACGAAACCATGTATGCATCGGGAATTTACCTGGTGATTGACACCGCGAATCTGGGGGTGCGGTGGGCTTCAGCCGGCCATCCCAGCCCGCTGCGCTTGCGTGAACGCGAGCGCGCCGTCGAGGCGTTGCCGGTGCCGCCGGACAAACGTGGCAAGGTTCTGGGCCTGGCGGCTTCTTCGGTTTATGAAACGTGCGAGACCACTTTGGACCCGGGCGACCGGTTGCTGCTTTTTACCGACGGCATTTATGAAATCTTTCACGGGGACGAGGAATTTGGCATGAACGGTTTTACCGATACCGTCCGGGAAAGTCTGGCGCTGCCCACGCCCCGGCTTTTGGACCGGGTTCTGGAATCAGCCCGGGCCTTCGGCGATTGCGGGGACTTTGAAGACGACGTTTGCCTGCTGGCGATTGAGACCGTTCGGGTTACAAATCCGTAATCGGTTTATGGCGCGGCACCAGAATTTTCATAAAGATCCACGCAATCAGGTAGCTCAACGCGCAGATGATGAACATGGTGAGGTAGGCCGTTTCCGGGGTAAAGGTGTCCCGCAACCAGCCCTGAAGAAGTTGAATGATGACGCCGCCAATGCCGCCGGCCATCGTGCCGATGCCGATCACGCTCGCTACGGTCTTTTTGGGGAACATATCGGAGACGGTGGTGAACAGATTTGCCGACCACGCCTGGTGGGCCGTGCAGCCGATGCAAATGGTGGCCACCGCCAGCAGTTCCGCCCACTGTCCAAAAATATTTTTGTCGCCAAAATATTGAGTGCTTAATACGGTCAGCGGGAAGAGGGCAATAATGAACATCGTCGTCATGCGCGCCTGATAAACGGCCATTCCGCGCCTGATGAGCGTCAGTGGAATGCTGCTGCCGTAAATGCTGCCAATGATTGAAACGCCATACACAATGAACGTTGGAATCCGCACCTGTTCCGGTTTCATTCCGAATTGTTTGATTAAATAATCCGGCAGCCAGAACAGGTAAAACCACCAGATGCCGTCGGTCAGGAATTTGCCGACAAAAAAGGCCCATAACTGCCGGTATTCAAACAGCCGTCCCCACGAAACGGTTTCAGCCTGGTCGCCGGTTTGCGCGTCCTGGGATATTTCATCGTCAATGTGAATGTAGTCGAACTCGGCCCTGGATAGCCGTGGGTGGCGGTTCGGGGGATTGTAGAGCGCGAACCAAAAGATGAGCCAGAGCAGTCCGCCCGCGCCGGTGATGATAAACGCCCATTTCCAGCCCTGTTGCGCGCCGAACCAGCCCATGCAGGTGGGGACAAAAAGGGCAGCCACCATGGCTCCGCCGTTCGAACCGGCGTTGAAGATGGCCGTGGCCAGCGCGCGTTCGCGTTTGGGAAACCATTCCGCCACCGTTTTGATCGAGGCCGGAAAATTCCCGGCTTCGCCGACCGCAAACAGGCTCCGGACCGCGATGTGCATCCAGATCAGGCCGCCGACAAACGCATTAATGATTCCAAAGAATGACCAGGTGATGAGAGACAGAGCCAGTCCCAGTTTGGTCCCGATTTTGTCAATGAACCATCCGGCAAAGATCGTCGCCGTGGCGTAAACGCCCGTGAAGAAAGCCGTGAGATAGGAGAATTGCGCGTTGGACCAACCGAATCCGCCGGCCGCGACGGGTGTGCAAAAGAATTCCTTCAGGTAGCTGATGACCTGGCGGTCGAGATAATTGACGGTGGTGGAAAAGAAAAGGAGGGCGCAGATGATCCAGCGAATATGACTTGCCGCCGGCGCGCCTGAATTTTGCGGATTTGTGCTTGAAACCGGCGCGTTTGAACTTTGGGGATTCATAGCCTGTCTCCATGTAACTCAAAATACCGTGCGCACTCAAGCCATCAATCGCGCAAGTGCAGAATTTTCACGCAGATTTGCAAAGGGCGGTGCGTTCAGGAACGCTTATTGAATACATTCAAGCGTCAAAAATTTAGCTCCCGGGATTTGAATTGCGTTGGATGGTTTTCCACGCGATGATTTGCGGCGATGACGGCAGACCAAAGCTCAGCAAGGGAGACCTTCAAAAAAATTGCGGGCAATATTGCGCGGGTGATGCATGGCCAGTCTGCGGCAACCAGAAAATTGCTGACGGCCCTGGCCAGCGGAGGCCACGTGCTGCTGGAGGATTTTCCCGGCACCGGGAAGACCACGCTGGCCAAGGCCCTGGCCCGTTCAGTGGACGCGTCATTCAAGCGCATCCAATTTACGCCCGATCTGCTGCCTTCGGACATTCTGGGGGTCTCCATTTTTGACCAGCGCGACCAGCAATTTCATTTTCACGGCGGGCCGGTCTTTACGAATATTTTGCTGGCCGATGAAATCAACCGCGCTTCGCCGCGCACGCAGTCAGCCCTCCTCGAGGCCATGGGCGAGAGCCAGGTAAGTGTGGATGGCGAGCGCCGGAACCTCGCGGAGCTGTTTTTTGTGATCGCAACGGAAAATCCGGTTGAATTTCGCGGCACGTATCCGCTGCCGGAGGCGCAAATGGACCGCTTCGCCATGCAATTTTCGCTGGGTTACGTGCCTGCCGCCGAGGAAGTCTCGATCCTGGCCGCGCAGCAACACCGTCATCCGCTCGATGATCTGAAGCCATGTGTTTCGCTGTCCGACGTGCTGGCGCTCAAGCGCGCCGTGGAGGATGTGCGCATCAGCGACGAGCTAAAACGGTATGCCGTTGACATTGCCGGGGCCACGCGCACGGCGGCCGGCGTGCGGCTGGGCGCCAGCGCGCGCGCTTCCATCGCGCTCATGAAATCCGCGCAAGCGCTGGCCCTGTTTGATGGATTCGATTTTGTGGCGCCGGAACAAATCCAGGAACTGGCCGTAGCGGTGATCGCGCACCGCCTGGTGATGGAACCGCAGGCGCGTTTTTCCGGAATGACCTCCGCGGCGATGGTGGGTGAGATTTTGAAAAAATTGCCGGTGCCGGCCTGAAGCAGTATTGTCACAAAGAAACTTCGATCCGGATCGGAATTTCTTTGTCACAAGACTGGACATGAACTTAATCTGGCGCGCGGTCTATCGCTTTTACCGCGTCATGTCGTGGATGATTTATTGGTCTCAACGACGGCTGACGCTGGCGGGCTGGCTTGTGTGCGCCGGGCTGTGCGCGACGGGCATGGCCGCGGTGGACACTGAAACGCTGGCGGTCTATCAGGGGTTCGTCCTTCTGCTCCTGCTGCTTGTTTCCGCCGTCGTTTTTAGCTGCTTCTATCGCCTTCGTTTTGCAGCGACCCGCCAGTTGCCCCGTTTTGGCACCGCCGGCAAAGCATTTACGTACCGGATCCGCATCAAAAACCTGACCTCAAAAATTCAAAATGACCTGACTTTGCTGGAAAACCCGGCCGATCCCCGTCCCTCGTTCCAGGAATGGCTGGCGCGGCAGCTCGCCGAGGAAAGGAAGGTGCGCTCGCTGCGTTTAAGCCGCCCGCAACAGCGTTATAATCCGTTTCGGATTGCCACTCTGGAAAATGCCGCCGTTCCGCCGATCCCGCCTTACGGAGAAGCGGATGCCGAAATTGCCGTCACGCCGCTGAGACGCGGCCTGTTCCGATTTGACGGGGTGACCCTGGCGCGCACGGATCCGTTCGGACTGTTTCGCGCGTTTGCAAGAATTTCCCTGCCGGAAACGATGTTGATTCTGCCGAAACGGTATCCATTGCCGGACATCATTTTGCCCGGCACCACGCGCTATCATGAAGGCGGCGTGGCGATGGCTTCCAACGTGGGCCAGAGCGATGAATTTGTTTCGCTGCGGGAATATCGCCGGGGCGATCCCTTGCGCCGGATTCACTGGCGGAGTTGGGCGCGGATCGGAAAACCCATTGTCCGGGAGTTTGAAGACGAGTTCTTCTCCCGTTACGCCATGGTGCTCGACACCTTCAGCGAAGAGCCGTTTAGCGAGCCCTTTGAGGAAGCGATTTCGGTGGCCGCGTCCTTTGCCTGCGCGGTCCGCACGCAGGAATCGCTATTGGATTTGCTGTTTGTAGGCACGCAGGCTTATTGCTTTACCACGGGGCGCGGGCTGGCGCACGTGGACCAGATATTGGAAATTCTGGCCTCGGTGCGGACATGTCCGGACAAACCGTTTGAGACCTTGGAAACACTGGCGCTCAACCACGCCGAGGCCGTCAGCGGCTGCATTTGCGTTCTCCTGGCATGGGACGAACCCCGGCGGCGCTTTGTCAGGAAACTGAAGGCGATGAACCTTCCCGTGCGTGTGGTGGTGGTGTTGGCGGTCAAGCCCGCCCGGCCGCTGGATCCCGGGCCGATGCAGGATGCGCCCGAACATTTCCACACGCTGATTGCCGGGCAGATTGAACAGGGGCTGTCCCGGCTGCAAAATGCGTCATGACGGAAAAATTCCATTGTCCAGAATGAAAACGCCTCCCTTACTCATGGGCGCGACGCTCCTGTTTTGGGGCTGGCAAACCGGTTCCACGGCGTTTTTCATCGCGGGCGCGGTCATGGGAGCGATTCTGGAAAGTTCGCGCCTTTTCAAGACCCGATGGGAATTTAGCGACGATGAATTTGGCCGGGTCTGGACGTTCTGCAATGTGCTGTTCGTGGCCGCGGTGATTTTCGCGTTTAATGACAATGGCGGCCCTTCGGGCCTGAGCGAGCTGTTTGAAAATTTCAGCGCCGCCTCCGAGCACACCGCCAGCAATGCAGGCGCGATGACTGTGGATGCGGTGATTCGATGGCTGCCGATGATCTTCTTTCTGTTCATCCTGGCGCAAACCTTCAGCCCGGCCGACGGAGTGCCTCTGGAAGCGGTCTTTCTGTACCTGCGCAGCCGTCTCAAGAGGGCCAGAAAGAGGGGACAAGCCGTGCCGCCAACCCGGAGGTTTGACGCATCCTATCCATTTTTTGCGTTGTGCCTGTTTTCGGCCGCGGGCCATACGGTGGAGGGCAATTCTTTTTATTTCGGACTGGCGGCTTTGGTTTCCTGGGCGCTCTGGCCGGTCCGTTCGCGGCGTTACTCCCTGCCGATTTGGATTGGGGCGCTGGTCGTTGCGATTGTGGCCGGATTTTTTGGGCAACGTCTCTTCGGCCAACTGTCGCGCCTGGCCGAGGAATACGACCCGCAACTGCTTTCCTATTTGATGCGGTCGTCCGCGGACCCCAAAAAGAGCTGGACGGACATTGGGGACGTTAGCCGGCTGAAATTGTCCGGCCGGATCGTCGTGCGGGTCCAGCCGCAAGACGGGGCGCCGCCGCCGGTCTATTTGCGGGAAGCCAGCTATCGCGAACTGGCGGAGAGCGCCGTTAACATTAATAAACGCATTTACAAACAACTGGTGTGGGACACGGGCAATACCAACAATGAGTTTCCGCCCATGACCGAAACGCCGCCCGAAAGCGGAATCTTCCCGCTTCACCCCGAATCGGACAACCGCTCGCTGGTCACGATTGGCTGTTACCTAAACGGCATCAATCGGGACGACAAATACGCCTATGGGGTCCTGCCCTTGCCCGCCGATTGCAACCGCCTGGAGAACTCACGCGCCTATTTCGTGTATCAGAATAATCTGGGGACGGTGCTTGCGGAAGGGCCCCGGCTGATGATCTTTGACGCGTGCTACGGTTCCGGAATGATTCGGGATGACCTGCCCAACGCCGATGAATCCATTTCCAACGAAGACCTGGAAGTCCCGACCAACGAAATCCCGGCCATCAAAACGGTCATTTCGCGCCTGGATGTCACTGGCAAAAGCGACGAAGAAAAAATTTTCGCGGTCACCCGGTTTTTTGCCGACAATTTCATATACAGCCTTACGCAGGAGAACCTGCCTGTGGCGGATACCAACGATACCGCGCTGTCCCGCTTCCTGTTGAAGAGCCACAAGGGCCATTGCGAATATTTTGCGACGGCTACTGTTTTGTTGTTGCGCCAATTGGGCATTCCGGCGCGTTACGCGGTCGGTTTCTTTGTCCACGAACCCTCGGGCAACGGCTATGTCGTTCGCCAGCGTGACGCGCATGCCTGGTGCCTGGTTTGGAACAAAAAAAAGCGGACCTGGGAAAATCTCGATACGACGCCTCCGTCGTGGGTGGCGACGGAGAGGGAAGAGGCATCGCCCCTTGAATTTTTGTCCGATTTTCAGTCCTGGGTGGAATTTGAGGTTTTGAGGTTCTTTGATTACAGCCACAACAATATTCGGCAATACATCTTCTGGCCGTTAATTCCGGCCCTGGCATTTTTGCTGTATCGGATCTTTCGCGGAAGCCGCCGCCATAAGAACCAGGCGAAGCCGGCCGAACCGTTCCCGTGGCCCGGGCTGGACTCGGAGTTTTACCGGCTGGAACAGGAACTGGCCCGGCACGGGCTGCCTCGCCAGCCCGGGGAACCGCTCTCGGCCTGGTTGCAGCGCGCGACGACCCACCCGGAGCTTTCCAAACTGAAAGAACGCATGGAAAAAATTCTTCGGTTGCACTACCGGTACCGGTTCGACCCCCAGGGGCTGAGCGATTTGGAACGCCGGGAATTACGCGACGATGTGAAGACCTGCCTGGCCTTGGACGAGTGAAGATTACATCCCCATAATTTGGTAACCGCAATCCACGTAAAGGGTTTGGCCGGTGATGGCCGCCGCGCCGTCGCCGGCCAGAAAAACGCCCGTGGCCCCCAGTTCGTCGGGCAGAACATTTCGTTTGAGCGGGGCGTGGGCTTCGTAGTGCCTGAGCATTTCCATAAAACCGGAAATGCCGCGCGCGGCGAGGGTGTTCACCGGGCCTGCGCTGATGCAATTGACCCGGATTTTTTTTGGACCCAGGTCGTAGGCCAGATACCGTGTCGAAGCTTCGAGAGCGGCCTTGGCCACGCCCATCACGTTGTAATGCGGCACCACTTTTTCAGCGCCGTAATAGCTCATGGCCACGATGCTGCCGCCGTCGGTCATGAACGGGACGGCGGCGCGCGCCAGCGCCACGAGCGAATAGGCACTGACATCGTGCGCCACCCGGAACGCTTCGCGGCTGGTATTGACAAACTCGCCCTCCAGGGCGTCTTTTGGCGCAAAGGCGACGGAGTGCAGGAGCAGATTCAATTTGCCGAATCGCGCGCCGGCGGCTTTGAAAACAGCGGCGATTTCCTCATCTTTGGTCACGTCGCAAGGCAGGATCAAGGTGTCGGCGCCGAAGGTTCCGGCGAGTTCGGTGACGTTTTCCTTGATGCGCTCGCCCTGGTAGGTAAAGGCGAGTTTGGCGCCTTCGCGGGCCCAGGCCTGGGCGATGGCCCAGGCAATGGACCGTTTATTGGCAACGCCGAAGACGATTCCGGTTTTTCCTTCGAGCAATGGCATATTCCTGGTTAAATTGTTGAAAGGTTAAATCGTTAAATGGTTGAATTGTCGAATCGAATGGATGTTAAAGGGTTTTTAGAGGGGGGTGCAAAGAAAAAGGAAGGGAATTCTTTCTGACCTCGACGCATCTCTTTTAAAGCGCTAATTTTCGCGAAATGGATTCAAGCCAAATTGTTGATGGGCTGCTGTTTTACGTGGGGCTGGTTGCGCTGTTGACGTTCCACGAGTTTGCGCATGCCTGGGTGGCGTCGTTGTGCGGCGATGACACGGCGCGGTTGATGGGACGCTTGTCGCTGAATCCCGTCGTTCATATAGACCCGATTG
>JASHPN010000383.1 GCA_030038175.1 Verrucomicrobiia bacterium | reverse complement strand
CGCCCATCAACGTGAACACATCGCCCTCGACGACCGTGGCGCGGTAGGCGCGGGTGTAGTATTCCCAAAAACTGCGCGCATCCACCGACGCGGAAGTATGGATGCGGTCGCCCTCGGTGTTGTTGCAAATGAAGTGTTTGGCGCAAGCCGTCGTTTTGAGATAGTTGGGATTGTCTCCCTGCATGCCCCGGACCATCTGCACGGCGATGGCGGAGGCAAGATGCGGGTCTTCGCCCGGCGCTTCCGCGCAGCGGCCCCAGCGAGGATCGCGATGCAAATTCAGCGTGGGAGGGGAATAGTAACTCAAACCGATTTTGTCCCGATTGTCATAAGCGCGGGCTTCGTCGGAGACGGCCGTGTAAATGCGGAAAATCAATTCAGGATTCCAGGTCGCGGCCAGCGCCAGCGGCACCGGGAACGTGGTCACCGGGGCGGAGTGAAGGAGGCCGTGCAAGGCTTCGCCACTGTAAAAGCTGTAAGCCGGAATATTTAATCGCCTGACGGCTTCGGATCCGGGCACGTTATCCAATCTTGATCCAAGCTGGCCGATCTTTTCCCCGAGCGTCATTTGATCCACGAGTTGTTTCGCGCGTTTCCAGGCGGCTCGATACGCGGCATCCGAAATTCCGACCCGCTTGCGCGGCACTCTTTTAAGGGGCAAAAACCCGGCTTCCGACGCGAGGGGAATTAATCCAAACGCGAAAAACCCGCCGCTCGCGGCCAGAGTTGATAGAAATTTTCTTCGGTTAAGCTCGCTATTTAATGACTCCATATTGCATGCCTTGCGACTCATCAGGTTCCGGCGGTCAGAAAATACAAATTGCCGGCCAAATGCCAGTCAGCGTCGTCCCACAGTGAAAAAAGCGGTTCGGCAAAATTGGAAAGGCTCGAGCCTTTGAAGTCCATCGCCGCAACGATGCGAAGCGAATCGCCGTTGTAACGTTTATACCAATCCCAATTGACGGCCGGATTGTCCGGCCAGATGAGCGGGCCGAAACATTCGGTGATGATCGGGGCCAGTTTCCTGCCCGACGGCAGCGTGAGATGGGTCAACTGCGATTGAAACCAATTTCGTGTTCGCGCCAGCATGGCAGCATAATGCCGGCGGCAGGCGCTGTCCCACGCTTTGGAAAAGAGCGCGGAATCGAAATTCAAGGGGCCAGGTGTCGGTGTTTGACCCCGGAGAGCGCCCACATTTCCGCCGGGAAAGCGAGTAATGTAAAATGGCACTCCGGGAAAAGCTTTTTGGTCTTGCGCGTCATAAATAACGCCGGGCATAAAATGAATGTCCACCACGTCGTAGTCATCGGTCAGTCGCGCGCCAAAATTTGGGTTGCCATTGGATGAGTAGGAAATGGGAATTTTTTCACCCGCGACTTCAGCTCGAATCGGCGCGGCCATCCAGCCATTAACGCGGCGGAAAATGGCGTTCACTTCCGCGGGATCTTTCGTTTTTTTTAAAGCGGCCACGCGGCCGTGGACAAAGTTCGGCACTTCATTCATCGGAGCGATCCAGACGGCGCGTTCCAACACGCCATCCTCGCGCATCATTTTCAATGCTTTAACCCAGACTTCGCCATACCGGGTAAACTCGCGTTCTTCGTCAGCTTCCGGTATGACAAAATTTGAATTATCACGATCGAGCAGGCTCAGGATATCCCACGAATCCAAACCCAGCCAAATTTTGTGTTTGCGGCACGCATCCGCCAATTCCGCGACTTTCTTTCGGACATTGCAGGTGATGGTCATCGGACGTTCGCCCCATTGAGGCGAGTTGACCGCCGGGTCCCAGGTTTTTGCGAACCGCGATTCTTTTTCCATGAAGTGCCCGGGGAAACAATCAACCCGGAGCGTATTGTAACCGCGCGCGGCGGCCTCGGCCACGCGGCGTTCCAGGTTTTCGTAGGCGCCACCCGGGCAATTGGCGAAAAGCCAGCTGAAATCCCACATGGAAATGGCCAGGCGTGTGCCCTTGTCAAAGTACGTGTTTCCAACTGCGGAGGCGGCAGGGGGCGAAGCGGCTGCCATCGTTATCGGCAAAGCCGTTGAAAGCGGCAGGGCCAGGGAGGCTGTTTTTAGAAAAGTGCGCCGAGAAATGGGTGCTCTTGATGAACCGGACGGCGTTTTCATTCTAACGGCTCTCCCTCATCCGCCATTACTGAAGCTATGGCGGACAGGCTTTGGCGATCTCCGGCCCGCCATCGGAGCGCGGCCTTCAGGCCGCTTCGGCATCCCTTTGGCGTCGGACGGCGAAGCGGCCTGAAGGCCGCGCTCCGATGAAACTGCAAATCACGGTTTTGGTTCATGATCACAATGGACTCTCGAAAGAATGGCGCGGCTAAAGCAAAGGCACTTCGGCGAACCTGCCGTCCGGTTCCTTGAAATGCAGGACCTGGCCGCGGGGCGTCGTTTGAATCCGGCAGGATTTTGCCAGCGAGGCGGTTTCTTCGGGCGTGACTTCCACATAGAAGATTCCAACCCGGTGCGCCACTTCGTCGCCCGCTTTGAATTGTCTGGATTGATTGGAATAAGAACCATAAAGACTGTCAGTACAGACGGCCAGACCCCCCGAATATCCATGGGCTGGCGCATAAGCCATTCCCGCGCCATCCAACATGATGACGCCCAACCGGCCATCCACGTTGGCCCATGAACCCGGAAGAGACACGAGCGGTTGATGCTTCTGCCAGTTAAAAATTGTTTGGCCGTCCTCATCGGAAACAACGCGGGCGCCTCCGGTCAGCGAATCGTTTTCAATGCCGATTGGCATGCCACGCTCACTTCGCACCGTGACCTCGGCAACCGCCGTTACCCTGTCTTCATAAACAACGGTTTGGCCGCCGATGGAAATCATATTCAATGCTTCCTTGAGCCTTCCACCGTTCATCAAAACGGTTCCGGTCGTTTCAAACCCATCGGACGTTGGCTGCCAGGAATGGTCAACCACCGTTACCTTTCCATTATTGGCGCGACCGGCGACTTGAAAAGAGCCGATAAATCCGTCCGTTATTGGCACGATAAATTCGGGATTGCCCTCGTGGTCGTCAATCGGCATGAGCAGACCCATGATTCGGTTCTTCCATGAAAACGAGGCGAACTTTTGCGGGGTCCGCTGCTCAATAAATTCGACATAGGGATGGCTGAACACGCCCTCTTCCTGGGCGTTGGCGGCACGCGCAGTCAGAGGCTTCGCCGAGGGGCCAAATACTTTGTGCGCCAGCAAGCCATAGGACATCAGTTCGCAATTGATCGCATGGCGTCCAAACCCTTGAGACGATCCCGGAAGGGTCAGGCTACCGTGGCACATGATTTGCCAGGCGCGCATATATTGTAAAGCGCTCTGCTCCATGTGCGCGGCGAAGGCGTCCTGATAATGGGTGGCCAGCGGGGCGTAGAGGGGAATGAAGGGAAGGCCGTGCAATTCCCAGTCCATTCCCTGGGGGTCGGCACTCTCGCCCCAGGGCAAAATAATGGTCCGGAACATTTGCCAGACATCCATCAGATGATGCGTCGCGGCCTGCGGGATGGGTTTGCCCGCGTACGTATAAAACAGCGAAGCCTCGGCCATAAAATAGGAGCTGCATGCGACATAAGAGGGATGAAAGATATTGTGATTTTCGAGAGTGTAATCCGGTTGCAGATTTGCGCCCAGGACCCAATCTTTCACTTCGCGCCCGTCCACTAAATTGGTGTCGTGTGTGTCCGCTTCCGTGCAGAGCGTGTTCATCATGTATTTGAGGGCCGTCTGGTGCCAGAGATGGGCGTTGGGATTGGAAGGAAACATCAATTCGCCAAGGGTCAGGAGGGGCACATTCCAGCCGTTCTCTTCCGCCTTGGTGTCCAACCACAAATTAACCGGAGGATTGCCAGTGGCCAACAAGTTGTCCTGGGCGGCCACGACGCGTTCGACGTCGTGTTGCAAT
>JASHPN010000382.1 GCA_030038175.1 Verrucomicrobiia bacterium | reverse complement strand
AGTGCAGACCAAAATCAGCATCAACAGCGCGAGCAGCCAAAGCATCGGACGCCAGCGGCGATGCATCAGCCAAAACAGGATGGCGATAATCATCGAAGTGGCTCCGACCGAATGGCTCATGTCGTTTTGCATGCTGGCGGCGATTTCCGCCACAAAAACCGGACGCCCCGTATAACGAATAACGGCGCCGTTCCATTCATCTTTTGCGGCCCCGTTCTTCAATCCATCCACGACTGAATGGATGGCCTTGAGCCAGCTCTCGCATTCGCGATAACCGGCAAGATCGATTGCGGATTCGACATAAAGAACGCGAAACTTTCCATCCGCGGACGCGAACATCTGCTGATTTTGACCGTTGGAAGTGGCCATGCTGGAAATGGCGGGAAGAGACATTAAATCGTAAGGGTCATATTCCAGGCGGCCCAGATCCATCGGAGACATCGAAGTGGCGAGCGCGTCTTTGGTTTGGTCCAGGACATTGGCCAGATTGTTCGGCGCCAGGCGGTTGGTCAGGCCGGCGAACGATTCCGGCGGCTGGTTAAACCACAGCCACCCGAGCAACTCGCCCAATTGTTGCGGCTGCTCCATCCAGGGCGGTTGCCAGGTGACTTCTTCCACGAGGTTCGTCTCCGCGCGCAGGCGCGCCGCGAGGCTGGCGGTCAGGCGTTGTGTCTGATCCGCATCCGGCGTGCGCACGGTAAGAATCAACTCGCGCGCATCGGTGAAGTGGCGTTCGTAAAGTTTGAGGCCCTGAACGGACGGTTCGTCCGGGGGAAGCAAATCCAAAACATCCGCGTCAAAACGCAGCCGCCAAAAACCGACGGCCACGGCGACGACGAGAAACGCCCACCACCAGCGCTTAAGAAACAATCTCACGGTGAAAGAAATCCTTCTAAAATTTCTCCGGTTTTTGGGTTTTCCAGCCGCCAATTGCCATTGGGTTGTTTTTCAAATTTAAGGGGCCTGGGCAATGCTTTTCCGGCGAGCGCGGCGGGTAAATAAAGCCAAATCGTCCGGGTGGGCGCCGGCTGTCGTCCCTTCCAGAAGCCGCCGCCCTGTGGGAACCGAATCGTCCAATGTTCCGGCGTGACCTGCGCCGAAACCAGCGACAAAGGCATTTTTTCAAATTGCACGAGGGCGCGACCCGTGTCATCGGAAGCCACGACCAGGTCCCCGCCCAGTTGCGGCGCTCCATGGCGGGGCGTCCAGATCGCCTGGCCCTGCTGGATCTTCCAGCCCGGACCGGAAACGGTAAAGAGATTTTCGGGCATTGTGGTCGCACAGCCGCAAATAAGAATAAAAAATGAGAATAAAGCAAGAAATTGTAAAACCTGGCTTTTGAGCAACCTCATATTATTTGATTAGTGTCACCCAAATTGGTCATCCGGTCAATCTTGCGACTACGACGTGGGGCGCGGTCCGGCCCTTCGCGGGACCGCGCCCCCAAAGCCGGCTCATGTAAAGTCTTCCGATGGCGGAAACACAAAACTTTGGCCCTGGGCGACGGGTTCAAAAATGCGCCAGCATTTGCCGGATTCCGTATTTTCCGCCGGAAACGCTTCGAGGCAATAATCGTCGCTCAAATGGATCGAAAAACCTCCGGTATCATCCGTTTCAAGCCGGCGCACGACCGGCGGAATCTCGGCAAATTCGGCGCAAAGACCGGCGATGACAGAATCAAACCGGCTTTTGGTCATGACCGCCACGTTTTTCAAAGGAACGTCGCTAAAATAAAAATCGCGGTAAGCGACGACGATGCGGCTGCCCTGGGAAATCCGCCAGGGACATTGAATTTGGATGGTCCATTCGGGCGCAGTTCCTGGACCTCCCTCGCGAGCGGACATTTCCCGCAAATTCCCGAAATGGACCGATAACAGGTTGGCGGACCGGCCCAGACCGCGCAGCGGAAGTCCTAACAGCGGCTTTAAGGCATGGAGAGTGATACGTTTCACAGAATGTCAATGTTTTGAACGATCATGCAATCACCCGCAATTTTTCGGGTGCGATGGAAAAGGTTGCGGGCAAGCGGCCGATTCCTTCGCCATCCAACTGAAACGCGGCTGCGGTTTCGGCGGATAATTCAAAGCGCGGCGCGCGAAAACGTTTCACGAGTTTTTCCGGCAATCTTTGGCGGACGAGGAACTGCGGCAGGCATTGAACCAGCGTGGTGAAGTCAGTTCGCGGAACGACGCAGACGTCCAAAAGACCATCGTTCAAATCGGCCTGTGGAAAAATATCAAATGGGCCGCCGTACAATTTCCCGTTGCCGACGAGCACCAGTTCGCCTTCAAAGGCAGGGTCCCCGTTGGCCGGGTTTTCACTGGCCCTGATCTTTGGCTTGCGTTCGCGCAAGGCCTTCAGGCCGGCGATAACATAAGCCAGCGGCCCGATTTTTTTCTTATGCGACCAGACCACCAATTCGATGGCTCGCGCATCCAGCCCGGCCCCGGCGAGCTGGATGAAGAATTGTTTTTTTACGCCGCCGTTTTGCGAAAACTCGACCTGCGGCAGGTCCAATGCGATTTCACGCCCCCGCTGCAACACGTTCCAGGCATTTTCAATTTTCAGGGAAATTTTTAGTTCGCGCGCAAAAACATTGACCGTGCCCAGAGGCAAAACCCCGAACCGGGTCCGGGCGAATCCGCCGGCATCGCCAATGCCGTTTAGGACCTCATTGACCGTTCCGTCGCCGCCGGCCGCAACGACAACGTCGTAGCTTTCGCCCACGGCATCGGCGGCCAGACGGCGGGCATCTCCCGGTGCGGCGGTGGCCTTGAAGGCGGCGCCGCCCATTTCGTCCAAATAATGGCGAAAATGCCGCGCTTTATTGCCGCGCGCGGCGGGATTGAAGATGATGCAAATCGGCACCGGCCAATGATTTTGGGGCCGAGAGCTTTAGTCGAGGAATTTCGCGAAAAAGCCGAATTGCGGTCCAATGAGTTTTCCCACCTCGCCGTAAAGCACGGGAAACCCTGCAGAATCGCTATTGGCGGTAATTGGAATATAGGCAAAATTATGCCTATGAAAGATTTAACCATGCCCATTGGGAAGGCGCGCAGCGACCTTTGCCGAGTGGTCAAGAAAGTCCAATCCGGTGTTCGCATTACGTTGACCAGTCATGGACGCCCCCAGGCGGTAAATCATGCCGGTGGAAGGCAAGTCGAAGCCTTGGTGCGTGGAAAAGCCTGATGATCCACGCCGGTACGGGGATTTGCAATCTCCAGTGATGGAGGAGTGGGGATGAAGCTATTGGCAGATACGAATATCTTCATAAAATTCTGCCGCAGGCTTCCTTTGCCGGATTTGATCC
>JASHPN010000381.1 GCA_030038175.1 Verrucomicrobiia bacterium | reverse complement strand
GCAAGTTTCCCGACAGAGAATCGGCGCCGCCGCCTTGTAAAAGGTTGCGCTCAAAGATGAGTCCGTTGATGGTCACGCGCAGTCGCGGCGGGTCATTACGTGCCGCGTCGCAAAAATTGATCGTAAAGGCGCAGTCACCGTTCGTCACCGTCTGTTGAAGAACAAACCCGATTGGCAGCGTATTCATTTGGTCCCATTCGAAACCGCGCGCGGGATTGGCGCGGCTGCCGGCCCAGCCATCCACCACTCCCGGCAAAACACAGGGCCAATCGGTTTGCGGGTTGGACAACCCGACATAAAATGCGCGATCGGGACTGCCAAAGCATTCAACAAAGTCGCGATAATTACCGTGTGCGAGGGCAAATTCAGC
The DNA here is from genome assembly GCA_030038175.1 of Verrucomicrobiia bacterium. Lineage (GTDB taxonomy): Bacteria > Verrucomicrobiota > Verrucomicrobiia > Limisphaerales > UBA11358 > UBA11358. The sequence continues at coordinate 3,054 of JASHPN010000381.1, read as the reverse complement.
GTCGTTGGTATCAACGGTCCCGATTTGCCAAAGGAGTTGGCTTTCCGCGGCGTGCGCCGGTCCGCAAAGGGAAAGGCAAACGCCAAAGACAACCAACAGCCAAAAGTGGTTTTTCACAGGCTTCTTTGAATGAATTCGATTTCTCTTTTGGACGGTGACGCACGTCACTGATGCTGCCGCGCCCAATCCCGGAGCATCTCAATGGCTTTGCCCAGCACGCCGGCCGATCCTCGAAAATTGCCCGAACCTCTGGGCTGGTTATCACGCGACCACCATTCGTGAAAATCACCCGTGCGCACGACGCGGTCCACCATCGGCCGGAGGTAGCGATACGCCTGCGAAATGCACTCGTATTTCACGAGCTGCTGGATCATTCGCCCGCCAAACCAACACCAGTCTCCGCCATTCTGATAGGTGTACGGTTTGGTGAGTTGCGGGTTCTTGAAATATCCATCGGGGTAGGGCGGATACATCGTCAGACCGATGGACGACGCCCCCGCCGCGCGCACATTGGCCTGCATTCGCTCCGCCGCCGCGCTTACTTCCTGGCGCGTGAGCAATCCGGCCTCGATGGCCACGGCGGTGCCGCCGTGATAATAGATCGCGTTTTCGTCGAAGTCTTTCGGAAAGGGCGAGCCGCCCAGGTAAACGTGAGGGATGAATTTCTGGTTTTTCCTGTCCCAAAGATACTTGCGAGCGTTATGCGCGAGCCGATCGCGAACCTCTTTCCAATGGCGCGCGCTGGAACTGTCCTGGCCAATGAGTTGGAGATAATCATTTATCGCAATGACGAGCATGGCGCTGTCATAGACCGTTAGCGCGCGATGGGATTTGGCGTCGAGCACAACGCCGGGTGAATCCTCCGGCTGCACGTCCCCCCAATCGGCCCTTGTTCCGCCCCAGACCAGCCCATGCTTGCGGTCAAAACGCACCGTCAGAACGTAATTCAAGGCGCGTTCCAGCCGGTCACGAACCGAAACGCCATCCACGCGCTCATCGAGAAGGGCGGTGTCATTTGTGACAGTGATGTATTTGAGAATCGCCTGTACGAATGAGGATTCCTGGTCCGTTTCGACGCTGTTCTTGAAGGCCATCAGATTCGGCGCCAGGGGGCTTGTACGGGCTGTTTGTATTCGTTTGGGGTCCCAACGCCGGTAGCCATCCACAATGTTACCGTCATCGCCCTGAAACCTGCAGAAGTTCAGAAAAGCGTCATGGAATCGTACGGGCGGGACGACTTCCAATGCCACTTCGATAAATGTGTTGGTATCGCGGATCCAGACCTGATCGTAACCGCTGCCGGCATTGAGCCCGCCTTTGAGGAGGCGTTGGGCCATACCATGCACCTGGACGAGGTTCTTATCGGCGATGATTTGCCCGGCAAGTTCCGCGTCGGTGGGCTCTTCCGGGCCGCCCGCCACGGAAGTAGATAGGGACAAATTCTGCGCCATGGCTCGCGGCAATGCCGCCAGCATCATTCCGGCAAGCGCGCCGGTTTTGATCATTTTACGTCTTGTCATCATAGTGTTTGGCTGAAAGCTGTGCGGTACTCTGCCATCACGATGCCTTCAGCGTCAATTCTCCAGCCAGCAGAATATTGGCCGATGAATTGCCAACGAGAATTTTTGCCGTGCCGGGTTGCAGGACGAAGCGTTCCGCGTTTTCGTCCCAATACCAAAAGGCGGGTTCGCTGGAGGCCAGTTCAAAGGCCACGGTTTTCTTCTCGCCGGGCTGCAATTCGACGCGCTGGAATGCGGCCAATTGTTTGATGGGCCGTTTGACCGGCGAAGGCGGCGGCACGATGTAAAGCTGCACGACTTCCGCTCCAAAACGGTTGCCGGTGTTAGTGACGTCCAGCAGGATTTTTGTCTTTTCACCTTCACCCAAGGTGGTGCCTTCAATCTTAAGATCGTCGAACTTAAAGGTGGTGTAGCTCAAGCCATGGCCGAAGGGATAGAGGGGGTCGCCTTCGAAATACATATAGGTGCGTCCCTTGTGCACGTCGTAATCATGGAAATCCGGAAGTTGATCGAGGGAGCGATACCAGGTGCAGGGCAGTTTACCGCCGGGATTAAACTTGCCGAAGAGCGCCTCCGCAATCGCGGCGCCCTGGGCCTGGCCGGCGCACACCGCGCAGAGGATCGCCGGCAGATGTTCCTGTTCCCAATTAATCGCGAGGGTGTTGTTGGTGGACAGGACGAGAACCGTTTTGGGATTGGCGGCGTAAACGGCCTGAATCAATTCCGGTTGCGCGCCGGATAATTCAATGGATTCCCGGTCGTGGCCTTCGCCACCCAATTCCTCGTTGACTCCACAGACGAGGATCACGACGTCCGCGGTCCGTGCCGCTTCCACCGCTTCCTGAAACATGGCTCCATCCTTCCCGCCAATGACGGCACATCCCGGTGCGAGAATTATCTCCGGGCGGCCCGGGTTGGCGGGCATCGGCGGCGGCGGACACAAATGGAGTTGTGTGATATCCACCAGATGCCCTTTGCCGCCGCGAAACCTCAAAAATATGGAGTGTTCTCCGCTGATTCCCGTTAGCGGTGCGGAAACGTTAATCCAGTTCCGCAAACTGCCGGTGCTCGGCACCGTTAACGTGCAGGCCAATGGGCCGTCCAATTGATCCAAATGCACGTCAATGCGGCATCCCTTCGGGGCGGCACTGGAGATGCGCGCCTGAATCGCCGACTTGCCGCTGAAGTCGGCCTTTGAATATTCGGCCCAGGAACCATTATCAATATAGGTCAAGTCCGTGCGCCCCTCCGAAGAGGATTGGATTCGCATATTCGCGCTGTTGGCAACGATCTCCGAATCGGGAACCCAGGGGATGAGTCCGAGAACTTCCGCGATACCTTCATAGGGAGAGATTTGCACCGAAGGAGAACCGCTATAATTGCACAAGATACAGGCCCCGGCCAGCGGGCCGATCAGCGCGATTTTTTTCAATGCAGTTTTATCCAGCGGCAAAAATTCGGAATCGTTTTTCAAAAGGACGAGCGATTGCCGGGCGGCCTCCAGCGCCAAAGCGCGGTGCGCGGGAGAATCCAC
>JASHPN010000380.1 GCA_030038175.1 Verrucomicrobiia bacterium | reverse complement strand
CAATCCGACTGGTTTGGTTGACCGCGACACGCAGCTTGGCACGGGCAGCACCGATGCTTTGCTTGGCGGCTTCTTTCGGCACAATCTGGGCCAGAACCAATTATGGGATTGCTTTGCCCAGGGTGAACTGGACGCGCCGGTTTTGACCCAGGCCGGCTATCGGCCCGGCTTCGAGTTTGATTCGGCTTTCGGGCTTGATTACGCGGGCATCTCGGCCGGCCGGGCCGCGATCAGGCCGATTGCGCAGCTCATTTTTTCAGAGCGGACGCATGACAACGGTTCGCAAGCCGATGTTTCGGATACGGGTTATCAACGCCTCATGATATCGCCGGCCATTGAAGTCCACATTCATCCGGTCATGATTTATGCGGACATCGAAGTCCCCGTGTTGCAACATTTCACCGGCTTTCAGCTCGCCGCATCCGTATTGTATAAATTGAGCGTGAGCTACTCATTTTGAATCAAACAAACATTAAAACGCAGAAACATTGGAAATGAAGAAAATATTAATGACGGTCGCAATTTCAGGGGCTTTGGCCGCCGCCGTCGCATGGGCGCAGGGGGACGGCATGGGAAACATGCAGGGCATGGATATGGGCGGGATGAAAATGGCCAACACTCCCGGGCAGAATGATCATAGCAGCGATTCAACGAAATCGTATTTGACGGGCGGGGTCGTGAAAAAGATCTCGCCGGACCGGCGCACAGCGACAATTGATACCGAAAACATCCCCGGCTACATGGCGGCCATGACGATGGATTATCCGGTTCGCGACACCAATCAGCTCAGCGGCATTTCGCCCGGCGATAAAATCACGTTTTCGCTCATGGTCACCAAAAACACCGACTGGGTCCAGGGGATCCATCGCGTCGGACACCAAGCAGGGACAAATCAAGCGGCGGCGCAGCCGAACATGCCGCCCGGCATGACGATTCCCGAGTTGAAAACGGGCGATGAATTGCCCGACGGCACGCTCATCGCCGAAGACGGCCGAAAAATCCGTTTTTCCGATTTGCGGGGACAGGCCGTGGCTTTCACGTTTTTTTACACCCGCTGTCCGTTGCCCAATTACTGCCCGCTGATGAATCGAAATTTCGCCGAGTCCCGGGACGCCATCGGGGCGATGGCAAATGCGCCGACGAATTGGGAGTTTCTCTCAATTTCGTTCGATCCGCAGAATGACACTCCGCAGGTTTTGACGACCTACGGAGGATTTTACGAAAACGGAAATCCGAGCCATTGGCTCTTCGCCGCGGCGACGAAAAAAGCCCTGGCCCGGCTGGCGCCGGCGCTTGATTTGATGGTCGTGCGCCAGGGAGACAGCCTTTCACACAATCTGCGAACGGTTGTTCTCGATACCCACGGCCGCATTTATCGCCAATTCGACGGCAACCAATGGACGCCCCGGGAATTGGCCGACGCCGTTGTGCAGGCGGCCCGGCACTGATAGGATTTCGGATATGGCGACCGAAGCCGGAAAGCAAAAAAAGCAAAATACCGAGCGCATTTTTGCGATTATTGCCGTTGCGATGTGCCTCGTATTGGGCGGGGTCTTTTGCGGGCTGCTGTTCGCGCTGAATTATCAGGCGAAAGCGCCTGAAACGCCCGGGGAAATTCTGCCGGATTCGCAACCGGCTTTCGTGGTTCCGGAGCATCCGCGATCGCTCGTGGATTTTTCGCTTACGGACTGCACGGGGCGCACGGTCAGCCGTTCGGAACTAAAAGGCAAAATTTTGGTCGTGGATTTTTTGTTCACAAGCTGCTCGGTGGTTTGCCCGGCGGTGAACGGCCAAATGGCCCAAATCCAGCAACTCACGACGAACGAACCGGATGTCAGGCTGCTCTCCCTCACGGTGGACCCGCGCGACGATACGCCGGACGTGTTAAAAAAATATGGAGAACGATTCAGCGCGGACCCCAATCGCTGGTTTTTTCTGACGGGCGACAAAACCGTCCTTTATTATTTGATCGGGAGCAGCTTTCTATCCCCGGACACGAACGACCTGTTTGGCTACATGCCCGGAAATTTTGCCCATACCGAGCGCATCGCTGTAGTGGACGGGAGCGGAAACGTGGCGGGTTATTTTGACGGGTTAAATCAAAATGCCGCCGCCGCGGTGGTTGCGGAAATTGCCAAACTGCGGGAGCATAGATCGTAGGGAAATTTCAGGGAAATTTCAGGGTTGCAGCCGGCGGCGGAAATTCATATTTTCAGCGCAATGGGTTCACTCAAAAAACGCCGCAAGGCCAAGATAAACCGTCATAAACGTCGCAAGAAGCTGCGCATGCACCGTCACAAGAAGCGGACGTGGCAGGCGTAATTGCCGGCCCTTCATTTGGTCCTCTTGCGCGGTTGCGGACATCGGTAACGGTGTTCCGGCCCGGGGGTAGCGTTCCGTTTTGAAGCGGCCAAACGCCGTAACCTTTTTTGCCAGGATGCAACTTCAGTTTGAAAAGCATTATACGCGGGATGAAGCCCGCGCCCTGTTGCCGGAAATTCGCCGGTGGCTCGAACGGCTAAATCGCCTCCGCAAAGACGTCGAAAAGTTCGAGCGGCGTTTGAGCCAGATGGCCGCCCAGTCCGGCGACATCGGGGGCGAAACGGTTAATCAGTGGATTCGGGCGCTCGCTGACATGCAGGAGGTGCTGGTCGAGTTCCAACGGCGGCAGATTTTCATCAAGGATTTGGACCGCGGACTCATTGATTTTCCGGCCGTCCTCGGCGGGCGCGAAGTCTTCCTGTGCTGGGAAATGGACGAAGAAGACATCGAGTTTTGGCACGACCTGGAGTCCGGATACGGGGGACGGGAACGGTTGTGATTGCGCGTATTGCGTGCTGCGTGTTGCGCCAAGTATTTGCCTGAGATTTCGTTAAAATTAAACCGGGTCCTTGGAAAACTTCCTTTTGACTCCTTTCGCATGTATTTGGACTTTGAACCGGCATGGTCACTCGTCATTCCCAACCATCGGTGTGCCATTCTCCGTCTCCCGGCCTGCCGCGCCGAAGTCCTGCTCCGAGCGGGAGAGGGCCGGGGTGGGCAGGGTTATTTGATTGGGAACCCCGTCCGGTTATCCATGGAAACGGAACGAGCTATTGGCCTCCGGCGCGCCCTGTGTGCGCGACATTTGCCCGGAAAACCGGCCATGGGCTGTGCGCCAGGGGCATTGCGTTTGACCAGGTAATGGCGTTCAAATTGCTGAGATCCGGCACATAAATCGTGCCGTCTTTGCCGACCGTGGGCGAGGCCGTGAATTGCGTATCCAAATGGTCCGACCATAAACACGTGCCATTGGTTGCCATGGCCCAGACAGACATATCGCGGGACGCAAAATAAATGGCCGAATCCGTCACCGCGGGCGCGCCTTCAATCCAGTCGCCGGTGTACTGCTGCCACAGCTTCTGACCGTCGGGACTGACCGCCAGGCAGGCCGAATTTGCCCCGATATAAATCGTCCCATTTTGGCCCAGAACCGGGGAAGAGGCCGAAGCGCCTCCGGTAAGCAAGTGCCATCGCTCCCGGCCATCAGGGGCCAACGCGTACAGTTTTCCGTCCGTGGAGGAAAAATAGATGTCACCCGCGGCGCTAATCGCAGGCGAAGAAATGATCGGTCCGCCCGTGTCGAAAGTCCACTTCTTCTTACCGTCCGGCGTCAGGGCGTAAAACTTTGTATCGTGCGATCCGAAATAGATCGTGCCGTCGTTGGCAATCGCGGGCGATGAGTCAATGATCCCGTCCGTTGCGAATTTCCATTTGAGCGTTCCGTCCGGCATGAGCGCGTAAAAGTTTTTGTCCCACGATCCGAAATAGATCGTCCCGTCATCGGCAATCGCGGGGGACGAATCGTTCCAGGCGCCGGTTGGAAAATCCCATTTCAACCGGCCGTCCGGCGTGAAGGCGTAAAATTTCCGATCGCGGGAGCCAAGATAAATGGTTCCATCGGATCCAACGGCGGGCGAGGAGTGAATTTCGAGGCCGGTTTTGGCCTGCCAAATCACCCAACCATCAGGGCTGATGGCGTAGAGGGCGCCTTTAAAACTTGGCTGATAAATGGTTCCATCGGGCGCGATTGCCGGCGTTGCGCCGAACGAGTTAAAACGGGCGCGGAAGCGCCAAAGATTTGTTTGGGCAAATCCATTGGTGCGCGCCAACAGGCAAAAAAACAGAATGAACAAAAAGAGGCGTTGGACCAATTTCATTTCGATGATTTAACCATTCAACGATTTAACGATTTACGAATTGAATTCATAATTCAACATCGAAAGGCAATAAATGGCGGCGGTCTCGACGCGCAAAACCAGGCGGCCCAGCGAAATGGGATGGGCGCCGCCATTTTGGATGGCCCGCAATTCATCGGACGTAAAATCTCCTTCCGGGCCAATCCACACCGCCGCGCTTCGGGGCGAATGCCCGTTGGCTTTTTCGTATTCGCGGAAAATATCGCGGGGATGCCGCCGCCCTTTTTGCAGCGAGCCGACGAGCTGCAGTTCCGGTTTTTCCTTTCGGGACAGGGCATGGCCGACGTCCGCCGGTGTTTCGATTTCCGGCAGGCGCGGCGCGCCGCATTGTTTCATGGCTTCAATGGCCACCTGCCGCCATTGCTCGCGTTTCTGCGCGGCGCTGTCGCTATCCAACCGCGTCACGACCCGTTCGCTCAGCAAGGGAACGATTCCGCGGGCGCCAAGTTCGACCGATTTCTGGATGATGCTTTCTATAATTTTGCCCTTGGGAATGGCAACGAGCAAGGTAACGGGGCAGGGGAGGGGCGCTGCGAAAGCCCTTTTTTTGACCCGAAGCAAAAGGGAATCGCGCGACGTATTTTCGATTTCGCAAAGAAGTTCGTGGCCGTCGCCATCGAGCACGATCGCCTCGTCACCGGGTTTCAAACGCAATACCCGCAAGGCATGGCGGGCTTCCTGCCCCTCGAGGCGCAAGATATCGCCGCTGGAATGGGCTGGCGACAAATAAAAGCGATGCAATTGCATGACGCCGTTATTTGAAAAATTTCTTCGCTTTTTCGAAGAAACTTTGGGCCAGGGGCGCTTCTTTGCCGTCGCACAGCGCCGCAAATTCCTGCAATTTGGCCTTCTGCTCATGACTCAGCCGAGTCGGCACTTCCACCTGAATGCGCGCGTGCAGGTCACCATGGCCGTAACCTTGCAGATTTTTGACGCCTTTGCCTTTGACCCGGAAAACGGCCCCGGATTGCGTTCCGGCCGGAATCTTGATTGCCGCCTTGCCCTCGAGCGTGGGCACCTCGATTTCCGCGCCCAGCGCGGCCTGGATAAAACTGATCGGCACTTCGCAATGCAAATCATCGCCGTCCCGCTGAAAAATCTCATGTTGCGCCACGTGCAGGATCACGTACAAATCGCCCGGCGGCCCGCCGCGGAATCCCGCTTCTCCATTGCCCCCGGAACGCAACCGGTTTCCCGCGTCCACTCCGGGCGGGATTTTCAGTTTGATCTTCGAGGCCCGCTCTTTGCGGCCTTCGCCGTGGCATGACCGGCATGGTTTTTCCAAAACGCGTCCCTGGCCTTTGCAGTGGGGGCAGGTCTGGGCGATGCTGAAGATGCCGCGCGACATCATCACCTGGCCGCGGCCGCCGCACGTCGCGCAGGTTTTTACCGCCGAACCGCGTTCGGCGCCCGAGCCTTCGCACACCTCGCAAGGATCCAGTTTCGACAGGGAAATTTCCTTCTCGCAGCCCATCGCCGCTTCTTCAAAGGTAATTTCCAAATCGTAGCGGAGGTCATCGCCCCGCTGCGGCCCGGAACGCTCGCCGCCGCCGAAGAAACTTTCGAAAATGCTTCCGCCGCCGCCTCCGCCAAAGACTTCGCGGAAAATATCGAAGGGATCGTGAAAGCCGCCTCCTCCTCCGCGGCTGGCCCGCTGGCGCGCGTCAAACGCCGCATGGCCGTATTGGTCGTAGGCCGCGCGCTTTTGAGGATCGCTCAACGCCTCGTACGCCTCGCCGAGTTCCTTGAATTTTTCCTCCGCGGCGTGGTCCCCGGGATTTTTGTCCGGATGATATTTTACCGCCAGTTTGCGGTATGCTTTTTTGATTTCTTCGGCGTCGGCAGTCCGCTCCACACCCAGAACTTCGTAATAATCACGCTTGGCCATCTGAATAAAAGTCTAATGAAAAGGCAAACCTGAAGGAGTCGAACGTCATTTGGCCGCCGCCCTTTTTGCCACGACCACCGCTGCCGGGCGCAACAGCCGCTCGCGCAATTTATAGCCCCGGCGGATCTGTTGCACCACCTGGCCTTCCGGAAGCTCGTTCGTTTCTTTCTGCGAAACGGCCTCGTGCAGCGCCGGGTCAAAGGTTTTGCCCGTGGCGTCAATTTCATCGAGACCGGCTTCGGCCAGGATGCCTTTGAGCTGGGACTGGACCATGGTGATGCCGGCCTGCAGGGACGCCGATTGCGCGTCTTTGGCGGTTTGCGCCGCGGCCAGCGCCATCTCGAAACTGTCCATGACGGGCAAAAGTTTTTGGAGCAGCGAGGCATTGGCAAACTGGATGGCCTCGGTGCGTTCCCGGGCGGCGCGCTTTTTGAAATTATCGAAATCAGCGGTCGTGCGCAGCAGGCGGTCCCAGTGTTCGCCGGCTTTGGCGGCGCGCTCCTTGAGTTCTTCAAACCGTTCAGGCGTTAGAGAGGCGGCGTCAATGGTGGCCGGCGGCACGGTGTTCTCCGTGGCGCCGGCTTTCTCCGTCTGTGTTTCCGTTTTATTCATGCAAAAACTTTAGACGGATATAATAGATGATTTTTCGACCGCCAGCAAATTGAAATAGCCCGTTAGTTTTCGCCTAAAAGCTTCGGCACTTCCTCGTCAAGCTGGCCGCGCGCGTTTTGTTCCCGCAGATTTCCCTTTTTATCCACCAGCCACATGGTGGGAATCGCGTCAATGGCGTATTGAACGCCGAATTTATTTTTCCACACGGATCCGTCGTAATATTGGGGCCAGGGCATGTCATGGGATTTGACGAAGTTGGCGAGCGCCTGTTTGTCTTTGTCAAAACTGATGCCCACCACCTCGAATCCCTGGGAATGATATTTCTCGTAGGCCGCTTTGACATGGGGAACTTCGCCCACACAGGGGCCGCACCAGGTGGCCCAAAAATCCACCAGCACCACTTTGCCTTTCATTTGGCTTAAATCCACCGTTCGGCCGTCCAATGCCGTGAAATGGATGTCCAACGGCTTGCCCACCGCGTCGAGCTTGTGAAGAATGCTCTGGGCCATGGCCTTCGCCCTATCCGGAGCGGGACTGGCAAGGATTTCTTTGGCGATGGACCGTGCCTGATCGTCGTCCGGGGATTCCGCCGCCATGAGGGCGAGTTGATTGTATAGCTCTTCTCTTTGCGGATAATCTTTAATCAATTCATGCAGGGCTTTTTCATAGGCAGCGTCGCGCGTTTTCCAATCCAGATTGGGATCCACCCTCTGGCGATTGGCGATTTCCAGGCGCAAGTCAAAACGGTCGTCATCGGTCAGATTCGTGTCACCCAACAGGGCGGTTTGTGCGTTTGCCCACGCAGTGTAAGTGCCTTTGCTGTTGTCTCCCCTGGTGAAGGCTATTTCCCACATTTGACATTCGAGTCTTTTTGCGGCCATGACATTGGCGCTCTCGGGGAATTTGGTAAAGAACTCCCGGGCTTCGGCCGCGGCCGTCCTGGCCATATCAGACTGCTGATGGTACCATTGCTGCTCTTCTTCCCGCGTCGGTTGCTGTGTTTTCCAAGCCGCCGGTTGTGAAGGACCGTAGGCGGCCTTTTGCGCGGCTTGTTGGACTTGTTGCCACGCAAAGTCCGGATCGCTGTTCAGAGTGGGGTCAGGCCGGGCGACCTGGCAGCCGATGAGCAGGGCAATGGCGCCGGCCATTGCCGCATGGAGATATTTCATAGTGCTTGATCCTTTCATGCGGCCAAACTAACCAAAATAATCTTTGCACGCCGGTATCGTAAAGCAACAGGAAATTCAAATGGACGTTTTCATGCCTCAAGGGAGGGCGATGTCGTGAAAATCGAAAGAGCAATCCTTAATGGCGCCGGGAACGGCCAATCTGAGGACTAAGTGAATATTTTTCGGCAGATCATCATCGAAAGAAAGCAAAAACAATTCTTTTTCATATGTATCTATTTCATTTGGCGCTATCCGATTGCCGTGCGCGTCCTGGATTTCCGCCTGCACAATCATGTTTTCAGGATCTTTGCGATAGATGAGCAGCGCTTTTGCGGGATCGGGAGAAGTTGAGAATTGACCGGCTTCCCGAAGGGCTTTTTTCAAAAGGCGGATGTTTTCATCCGCCAATCCGGCTTTTCGGGCAATGTTCAATATCCTTCCGCGTTCGTTTTCCTTCAGGGATTTAAAATCAGGCGGCGTCAAATTGACGAGCTGGATCCGGCTTCTTTCAAGGATGGAGTTCTCGACCGGCCCCTCCGGGCGCGCCGAAAAATCGGGAAGGGTAACCAGCCCGCCGTTCGCGTCCGTGGGAATAAATAATTGCGTGTCGCCCTGAAGCTCCTTAATCGTGGCGGATTTTCGGGGAGGGTTCTTCAACAAAATTTCCAAAACCAGCGGACGTTTGGATTTATCATTCAGGGAAAAAATCCCGCCCTGGTCCTCGGGTTGCTCCGTTCTTAAATCGTCGCCGTATTCGTCCACCGCGTCGTCAATCCGCAAGTTCCTGGCGCAGAGTGCGTCCTCCGCTCCGCCGCCGGTAAATTTTAAATCAATCGTGCAACCATCGTCATCGTCTGCGGTACGTTGATCGGTGACCTGAACAATTGTTGCGCGCGGCGGGCTTTGAGAATTGTCCAGTTTCTGTGCCTGCGCCGAAGCCGCCGCTAAAGCAACCCCGGCCAGTCCCGTTTTGGCAATGGCCGGCCACGGTATTTTGGAAAATCTCATCGTCATAACTTCATTTAGCACATTTGGGTTTTCAATTGTCAAGCGATTGGCCAAATCCACAAAGCGCCCAATGCCATGCTGGCGGTTCGCTTGACCGGACGGTGACTTTGACCGAAGTTAGTGTCACGGAGGTTTGGAGCTATGGAAAACAAGGACTTCAAACCCAAAAAAAGATTAAAACGCCCCGTGATGCGGGATGAAAAAGAAGAACACCCGGTCAATAACGGAGGAGCCGAGAAGGACGAGATCCGCGCCGTTTTAAAATTGCACGAGCGAATTTTTACATTTCCAAAGCGCAAAAAAACCGATTAAACGCTGATTATCCGCCGGCGATCAACCGATGCAATTGTCCGGCGCTCCCGCTGACTGATACCCCTGTAAAAAAGCCTTATTGCGGCCACCGGGCTTGGATTTCGTTTGCGAAGAATCAGGCGATCGGTTATTCTACGTAATATGGCAGACACTTTTACAGTATCGGAAGCACAGGCCAATTTGCCGAAATTGGTCAAGCAGGATTCGTTCGCGATTTCCCGACATGGAAAAGTTGTCGGCGTCTATCTCTCGAAAGAACGGATTGAAGCGCTGGTTGAAACCGTGGAATTGCTCGGGGATGAAGATTTTTTGAGGGCGCTCAAAGACTACAAAAGCGGACGGATGAAATTCAAAGACGTGAGCGCGCTGGATGAAAACCAGAGTTAGTATTGGCAATCAGGTTGAGACTTTTGTCCGCACGCTCGCGCCGGAACCGCGCCGCGCTGTGCGCCAGGCATTGAAGGGGCTGGCCGATGACAAAGGCGACATCAGGCAGCTTGAAGGAAAATTGGCGGGACTGTGGCGCTCGCGGATTGGCCGAATCCGTGTTGTTTATGGGATTAAGGCCGTCAAGAGTGAGCGTGTCGTTTTTTGCATTTACGCAAATTACCGTCCCGTGATCTATGCGATTTTGGAACAATTGCTTGCATCGGGCATTGTGGATGAAATCAGAAACTAAACACTGCTCAGTTCGCGGATTCAGTGACGAAATGAAAATTAGCCGTCATTAACCCAGGCGTGAGTCAGGCTGCGGCGTCGCCTCGGGGTGACGGCGGATCGGGCATGGCTCACCTTTGGATCGTTAAGCATCTTGAGTGCGCTTGCATGAAAAGGGATTTCACCATCGTTGCATATTAGCCATTTTCCATCCAATCATCCATCTTCGCCGGTATTCATCCCGCTTTCCGCCCCTAAAAATCTCCCGCTTGATTAGGATGCTCGAGCACGCGAGGCGCCGACTCATCACGGCTTAAGCACAAGCTTGCCCGTGAGCGCGCCCGATTTGCCAATCGTGCTTTCCTCCTGGAGCCGGTGCGCCTGTGCCGTTTGAGCCAAAGGCATCACCCGATCAATCTGCGCCTTCAATTTGCCGGCCGCCATCCAGTGGTTGATGTCGTCCGCCGCCGCCCGCAATTCCTGCGGCGTGGCGCTCAGAACGATAAAACCAAACAGTGTGCAACTTTTTGAGTAAAATGGGCCTACGGGAAATTCGGGCCGCGCATCGCGCCCGGCCATGACGATGATGCGCCCATGCGGCGAGAGCAACGAAATGATTTTGTCAAAATCCGGCTGGCGCGCTGTTTCAAGCCACACACTGACTCCCCTGGGCGCGAAATTTTTTACGGCTTCGGCGACGTCCTGGGTTTTGTAGTTGATGACATGATCCGCGCCCAGGGCGCGCGCTTTGGCAACCTTTTCATCGCTCCCGGCGGTGGTAATGACCGTCGCGCCCAAAATTTTGGCCATTTGAACCGCGCTCGAGCCAACCCCGCCGGTGCCGCCGTTGACGAATAAAACATCGTCACCGGTGACTTTGGCTTTGGTGACGAGACCAACGTGCGCGGTAACTCCCACGAGCGATATGGCGGCGATCTCTTCGTCGCTGACGCCCTCGGGAACGGGATGGAGCCAGCTTTCGTCCACGGCCGCCAGCTCCGAGAACGTGCCTTGCCGGCCTTCCCAGCCCTGGCCCACGCACCAGACGCGATTGCCCGGCTTGAAACGTTTGGCGCCGGAAGGGGCCTCGATGATCGTCCCGGCCAGATCGCGCCCCAGGATATAGGGAAAATTCATTTTCGCCGGCACCGCGCCATTCCGAATGTAAAGGTCCACCGGATTGACGTCCACCGCGCCCACTTTGATGAGGTACTCGTTGTGGCGCGGTTCAGGTTCGGGCAATTCGCCGAAGATGATTTTTTCCGGTCCACCCAGTTCGTTGATGTAAGCCGCTTTCACGAAGTCAACCTTCATTGCCCGGATGAAAAAGTCAATTGTGGGGAATGTTGAATCGCTAAATGGGTTAAATCGTTAAATGGAGGGAGCGCGGACCGCCGAGTCCGCGAGTCGGAGGCTGGGAAGAGAGATAGTGAAGGCTGACGGCGTTCACCGCAGTGCTTGCAGTATTCGCGCGGACAAAGCTGTCCGCGCTCCAGGATGAAAATGTCAATTGCCTGGGACGTTTTGTTGCCACTGCCGGCGGCGCGCCCGTGCGGTACTCCAGGACTGAAGGATCACCGGAACGATCCAAATCATCCAGAGATGGTAGCGGGAGACCCATTCGGAGAATCGGAAAAAAGATGCATGTTGGATGAACTGCCTGGCAATTTCGGTATTGGCCTGGGCGGCGTGGGCGATGCCGCCGACCGCGAAATCATGGGCGATGGCCAGGCCGCCGGTGGCGGCATTCCACGCCAGACCGCAGCCGCAGCAGACCTGCCAGCCCACAACCAGGGCGCCGTACCCCCACACCCCGAGCGCAATCGGGCCGGCCGAAAAAATTCCCAATGCGATGGCGGCATAGGACACGATGCCAATGCCGACGCCGCCAAAGCATATGGGAGCGACCGCGATCCCGCCGGCCGCAAATATGACTCCCACGGCATGGCTGCTGCCGATGGCGATCCATGCCGTCACCGGGGGCCGCATGTGGTCAAATCGATCGCCGACGCGGACGTGCAGGAGCGGCAGTCCGAGCAAACTCCATCGGCTCCGATATTCGAAAGCGGAGGGCGGGAATTGGCCGTGATATTTTTCCGCGAGAATTTGGGCCAGATAAATCCGGCGCCGGGGGAGCGAGCTGACGAAGAGAACCATAATCGTTGCGAAATAAAAGCCGAGCGCCTGGGCGAACAGCAAAGCGCCGAACAACCAGGGATCATGAAGGGACCGCGTGGCGCAACATAACGGGATGGCGCCGACGGCGGTCAGGCCGAGGGCGATGAAAAGGCCCTTTTGGAAGGTCCGTTTGATATTAACGCGTTCTTCATCGGTATGCGCTTCGTTCAGGATCTGGCGATAGTTGGCGTAATTTCCGAAGATGACGAGCAACGGCGTGAGAACGGCGCCAAAGACTCCCATCAGGCCGGCGCTTTTGGCCGCGACGCTGCCTTTGGCGGCAGCCGCGCCCAGGGCGGCCGCTTTGGCGGAAATGCTCATGGCGGGCAGCGCGGCCAAAACGCCGAGGGTAAAGGTTTTGCCGGGACCGGTTCGCTTGAGCGCGTTTTCCACAAAAGAAAGGACCTGGTCGTGGAGCAGCTTTCGTCCGCGCGAGAGGCGTTGTTTCACGGCGTCTTCGCTCAAATCCAGACCGGCGGCGACGGTTTCGATGGATTGATGTTCGCGGTAAAACAGAACGAGAGGTTCGCGATAGGCGTGGGGAATTTTTTCGAGCGAACGCCACAAAATGGCTTCTTCTTCCCGGCTGATGGCTTTTTCGGAGGGAGGCAACTCGTCCGAGGACAATTCCTGCGCGGCGTCCAGTGACTCGGCGGCATGGGCCGGTTCGCGTCCCTGGCTGCGGCGGGTTTTGTAAATGCGGTTTCGCAGAATGCCGCAGAGCCACGAGCGTAATTTGCCGGGATCGCGCAAATCGGAAAGTTGTTTCCAGGCGATGACAAACGTTTCCTGCGAGAGGTCCTGGCTTTGGCTGAAATTGCCGGTGGCGCTGTAGGCGAGGGAACACAGAAGCGTTTGATATCGCGCTACAATATGGCCGAAAGCCTCGCGACTTCCCTTAAGGCTTTCCACGACCAGATTGCTGTCGGTTTCTTCCATCGGGCTTATTGTATTTATATTTGTCATCTTGCCAATAAGTCCCCGAAAGCGGGGTAAGGTGACAGAGATCTTTCTAACGCAAAGGCCGCCGAGGACGCAAAGGATTTGGAGCGCGGACCGCCGAGTCCGCGAGTCGGAGGCTGCGAAGAGAGGTCGTAAAAGCTCACGGCGTTCACCGCAATACTTGCAGTGTTCTCGAACAAAGGTCCGCGCTCCGGGGCGCCGCTTTGCGTCCATTGCGCTTTTGGCGTGAGGTCTTCGGCGTCTTCGATTCGGCGTTCGACGTTCGACCTGTCTCCGTAGCCTCTGGGCGAATGGCGGATGTTCATTGTTCGATGTTCTCGGTTTTTCCGTCAATCTTCGCCCTTCTTTGCGTCCTTTGCGTCCTTGGCGTTAGGCCTTTCCCGCACTAGATTTTGACATGGTCGCTCTAATGATTTTGCTTTTAGGGCTCGCGGTTGGCGTCCCCGGCGCAATGGCGGCGGATGGGTCGTTTGCCGATTCGCTGGCTCAAGCCGGCGCCGCGGCAAGGAAGGGCGACCTGCCGGCGGCGATCAAGATTTACGCAGCCACCCGGCGAGGCCAGGAGCGCAATTCAACAAACTTGTGCGTCCTGGCTCATCGCTATTGTGACCTGACGTATTTGACCAATTCGCCGTCGGCGCAAAAAAGTTTGCTGGCTGACGCACTGGCCTGCGCGCGGCAGGCCGTGACCGATGCGCCCACGAATGCGACCGCGCACGCCAGCCTTGCCGTGTGTTATGCCAAAAGCTGCGCCTTTGCAAATATCAAAACGGAACTGGCCGATTCCCGGCTGTTCAAAATCGAAGCGGAAAAGGCCATCGCCCTGGATCCCAAAGAGGACACGGCCTATTACCTGTTGGGCCGATGGAATTATGAAATTGCGAAGGTTGGCCTGTTGTCACGGGCGTACGTCCGGGTGGTCTATGGCGGTTTGCCTCACGCGAGTTACCAGGAGGCCGTGCGTGATTTTAAAAAGGCCATCGCGCTGGCGCCCAACCGCATCCTTCACCACGCCGGCCTGGCCATGGCCTATCAGGCGCTGGGCGAACAAAAATTGGAAGTCCAGCAATTGAAAAAATGTTTGGCCTTAAAACCCATTGGTGCGGAAGATATCGCCGCACAAAAGGACGCGGCGAGGGAATTGAGGATGGAAAACAGATGATGGATCCTCCCTCGCCCGGAGGCTACGGAGGACAGGCCCGCCTTTGTCTGACTACGGCGCGGCAAGGGATTAATCTTCTCTCAGCCGATAGAATTGCTGGCCGTTGGTCATCACGATGAGGTAGGGAGGGGCGGCGCTGGTGATGTCGAGGTAGGGGCCTAAAACATTCGTGGCGCTTTGGAGCACGCCGTAAATCCAATTCAACTCAAGCTGGCCGTCGGCGTTGGTGGAGGACAGGGTCTCGGCCGGCGAAACGGCGATCACGGACAAGATACCGTTGGCAAGCTGGTTGGTGTTCCAGGCGAGGCTGGCGTTCAGCGATGGCAGTGTCACAGAGGAAAAATTGCCGGCAACGGTTCCGGCATTGAAGAGGATGAACTGCTGGCCGGGCGACGGATTTCCGGCCAGGTTCGCCACCGTCAGCGTACCGCCGCACGTGAGAGTGCCGGCCACGTTCAGTTGGTCGTTGGTTTGCGTTGCGGCGTTGATTTCCAGATACGTCGTGCTGCCGGATGCCAGGGTGAGATCGCCGCCGAACGAGAGCGTGCCAATGGAACCGGATACAGCGGCGCCGGGCGAAAGCTCGCAGCCGGATTTAAGCGTCGTCGTGCCGGCAATCGAGCCGGTGCCGGAAAGCGTTCCACCGTTG
>JASHPN010000379.1 GCA_030038175.1 Verrucomicrobiia bacterium | reverse complement strand
GTACATTTGGGGCACCGGACCTGTTCCATCAGCCGGCTCGTCTCCCGTATCTCCAAAAATACAGTCCCGCTGGCCGCTTCAAAACGGCTCTCGACTACTTCCCAATTCAGTCCCAGTCCCAACAGTTCGTGAAATAATTTTTCAGGCGTCATGCCCAAAGCCTACACACTCATTCCACCGAAAACAGCGAAGAACCTAACGTAACACCGCAAGTCATTTATAGTTAGCCATTTATAAACATGTAACACGTCCGGGCTGATTTGTAACACACGTGTAACACCGTAACACGTTGGTAATCACCAGTGTAACATTTGTAACGCGAAAAAAACTTCATAGCACACACATTCATTCGCTTGCTGCTGCAGTTTATCAGGAACCAATTGTGTATCGCCATCGCAAACTTGAACCTTCGATTTACGCTTGCGCTCTTATTTGCGTGGGAGCCGACGTGAGAAGGCTCTGACTAAAAGTTCTTCTCTGTGCGTTTGTAGTGCTATATCCAAAAATCTTGTTTTCCCGCGCAAATGTTCGGAGAACACCGTTGTCTTTGGAGCGCGACTGCCTGCCCCGCCGTAGCCTTTTTGGGGAAGGATGGCTGAAAGTCAGTAACAGCGCGTCCGTCTTTTCTATCTTCAATCCGCTATCATCCGTCCTCTTTGGTTGTGGCGCCAGCCGCGTTGAGTCTCTGTGGCCGATTGAAAATTCGTGGGAAACTGCGCCTCCAACCTTGCAAACCCCGCCTCTACTGCACGCGAAAGTAGGCATGCGCGTGCGAGACCGGTGTGGTAAAGAGGATAAACCCTCCATTCGTCGCGGCCGTGAAGTTGGCCATGGTCCAGGTCGTTAAATTCGTCGAGATAAACAGTTGCGACTGCGTGCTATTGGTCGCAGTGATGACGAAGTTGCCACCGACTACGGCTGAGCGAACAATTTGAGGCGGGACCGGCGGGAGCACATTGGTCGCTACGATTTGGCCGGTCAACGTGATCGCTGTGCCATTGGTTGGCGTCAAGGTGGTTTGGAGCTGGATCACCAACTGCATCACATTGCTGCTGGTGCTCACGTACGAACCTGTGGCTATGGCATTGGTGGCGCTGCCCGATAATGCCACGGAGCCGGATTCGCCCAGGGCAGAACTCTGGTAATCCATGACCGGATTCGAATTCGTCACGAGGGTCATGATCAATTGGCTGGAATCGAAGTTGGTTCCCGTCAATGTCAGAATCGGGCTGGTCAGGTCCATCACCAGGTTTCGCGCCGCTCCGTAGCCGCCTACGAAGAATAAAACGGTAATCTCGCCTCCGTAATCGGCCGGCGCGCTGCCGACCGCTCCGCCGGATTCCGGTTGCCACGTGCCATTGACCATGGCGGTGACTGTGCTCGAACCCGTAAATTGAATGGTCGAACCGGATACGGCGGCGTTGAGGTTGCCTTCATAAGAGGTGGTCAAACTTCCCGCCGCCTGGGGTGAAAAAGTGTAGCCGTCAAAGGTGCCGGAAAGCGTGATCTGGCTTTGACTGGGATCAATGGTGAAAACCGCCGCTGGAAGTTGCCAGGCGCCGGCCAGAAAAATGCCGCACATCAACAAAAAAGTTGTTCTCAAGGTCGAATCAGTCTGATTCCTCATGTTGCATGGCAATTTCGCGGACGCGGGAAATTAGTCAACGAAAATTTCGTGACAAACCCCCTTTCGCGGGAGATTCTGGCATCTCTCAATGAAATTATCTATGTGTTTTGCTGTTGCGATTTTGACCGCGGCAGCTTTTGGTTCGGACGTAGCCGGAGCGGCGCAAGACCTGCCGCCGTCGTATCAACCGGGGACGGAAGCCGCGGCCGCGAACCAACTTGCCCTGGTGCCGCTTCCTCAACATGTCCAGCGTCTCGACGGCGCATTCACCGTCACAGCCCAAACTCGCATTTACGCGGATTCGTCGTCTCTCAAAACCGCGAAATTTCTGGCGCAACGGCTCCGGCAATCCACCGGCTATGCCTTGAAAGTCCATCGGAAAATCTCTTCCGGCGCGCCGCCGTCCGATTCGATTTGGTTCACGAGGAAGAACGCCGACGAAAATCTGGGCGAGGAAGGCTACCAATTGACCGTCGCCACGAACTTCGTCGTCATTCGCGCGCCCACGCAGGCCGGGCTGTTTTATGGCGGTGAAACCTTTTTGCAATTGCTGCCGCCGCAGGTTTTCTCGACCAACCTCGTTTCCGATGCCCAATGGCAGGCGCCCTGCGTCCAAATCGAGGACTGGCCCCGCTTTCCATGGCGGGGATTGATGCTGGACGTAAGCCGGCATTTTTATAACAAAGACGAGGTGGAAGCGATCCTGGACGAAATGGCGCTGTACAAATTGAATCGTTTCCATTGGCATCTCGTGGACGACGACGGCTGGCGCCTGCAGGTTAAAAAATACCCCAAACTCACCGAAGTCGGCGCCTGGCGGAAGGACATCGTCCTGCAGCGCACACACCGAACGGACAAAGTCGTCACTGCCCACCCTGAATGGGCTCAAGCTACGCCGGACAAATTCGCGCCGGATGGACGCTACGGCGGGTTTTACACTCCCAAAGATATCCGCGAAGTGGTCGCTTATGCCGCCGCGCGGCACATCATGGTGGTGCCGGAAATCGAAATGCCCGGTCACTGCGGCGAAGTGCTTGCATCCTATCCGGACCTGGGCTGTTCAGGACAACCGTATGAGGTTGAACGGCCCGGCCCATTTCACGTGGGCGTGCTGGATCCCGCCAACCCGGAAACCTTTGCCTTCTTGGACACCGTGCTCGAGGAGGTCTTCAAGCTCTTTCCCGGCCCGTACGTTCACATTGGCGGTGATGAAGTTCCCAAGGGCGCCTGGAATAAATACGCGGATTGCCAGGAGTTGATGAAACGGGAAGGGCTCACCAACGAAGCCGAATTGCAGAGTTGGTTTACCAAACGCATGGTCACCTTCATCAGCGCCCACGGTAAAACGCCCATCGGTTGGAGCGAAGTCATGCGCGGCGGCCTGGCCACAAACGTCGTGGTCATGGATTGGATCGGTGGCGGAAAAAAGGCGGCGGAACAAGGACACGACGCGGTGATGACGCCGGCCGATCCGGTGGACTATTGTTACTTTGACCATTACCAATCCACCAACCACATTACCGAACCGCGCGCCATTGGCGGCTACCTTCCCCTGGAGCGTGTTTATTCCTTTGAACCGATCCCGACGGGTTTGCCGCCAGACCTGCAGGACCACATCCTGGGCCCGCAGGGAAACTTATGGACGGAATATGTGGCGTCGCTGCCCCATGCGCAATATATGTTTTTTCCGCGGGCCTGCGCGATGGCCGAAGTGGGATGGTCGGCCAAAGACGCCCGGGACTGGAATAGTTTTGCCCAACGCCTCGCCGTGGACGAAAAACGGCTGGATGAGCTGGGCGTCAATTATCGCCCCGGAATTGCCGGTATTTCGCCGTAGCGTCAGGCCTCCTGGCCTGACGTAGAGGGCGCGCTTCGAGCGGCCCGAAAAAACGCCCTCTTGCAAAGGCCAACGTGCGGTTACGGTCCTCTTCCAGGAGCTTTCGGATTGCTGCCCAAATGAAGAGCGCAAGTTTCATGACACACTACTTTAGTATAGTTGTCTCAATTCTCTTGTAACATTAGCTTTGCCAGGCTCCGTCTTGTTATGGACGAAAGTTTATATGAGTTCCGACAAAATCAAAATTCCTGGCGTTCTTCTTTCTGCCTGCTGCCTTTGGCTTAACGCAACGGCGGCGCAATCCCCTGTGACCTTGACGGTGGATGTCCGCCCCGGCGGCCCCGAGATCCCGGACGGTTTTTGCGGCTTGAGTTTCGGTGCGGTGGCAGAATTATCCCGGCGCGACACCGGACTCCTCTTTTCGCCTACCAATTCCCAATTGATCACGTTGTTCACTAACAGCGGCATCCGCAATTTGCGGCTGGGCGGAAGCACCGTCGAGGGGCTTCGAGCGGCGCGTCCATCCCGTGAGGCGATTGACAATGTCTTCGGGTTTGCAAAGGCCGCGGATGTTGGCGTCATCTATTCGTTGCCGCTCCTGAATGGAAACCCGGCCGAAGATGCCGATACCGCCAGTTATATCTGGACCCATTACCGCCCCTGGCTCGAATGTTTTGCCATTGGCAACGAACCCGACATCAAGCGTTATCACTATCCCCCTTTTGGCACGGGAACAGACCCGGCCATTACAAATTTCGAGACCTTCATGACTCGATGGAAATTTTTTGCCGCCGCCGTGACCAATGCCGCGCCGGGCGCGATCTTTGCCGGCCCGGATGCGGCCAATTCCGGCAAGGACGGCGGGGCCTGGACCGGGCGATTCGTCGCGGAGGAAAAGGCCTCGGGCATGGTGGTCCTGGCCACGCAACATTTTTATGTTGGCGGAAGCCCCTTTACGGTTCCCAATGACAATCATTCCAAATTGATTCCCGTTTCCAGGGCCATTGATAAAATGCTCTCACCCGATTACGACTCCAAAAAATATCCGGACGTCTATAACGATATATTGCTTCCCATCCTGAACGACGGCATGGCCTATCGCATGACCGAGTCGGACGATTGCCTGAAGGGAGTTCCCAATGCCAGCGACGCCTTTGCGTCCGCGTTATGGGGGTTGGATTATCTGCATTGGTGGGCCGCCCACGGTGCCAGTGGCGTCAATTTTCACAATACCGAATGGCTAAAGACCGACACCGTCTATTTTGATTCCGCCTCCCACAGTTACAAAATCAATCCCAAAGCCTACGCCATCCGGGCTTTTGATTTGGGCAGCGATGGCGCCGTTGAACCGGTGGACGTCAAAAATCGAGATAAACTCAACCTCACCGCCTACGCCGTCTGTGATACGACAAATCTTTATGTCACCATTATTAATAAGGAGCACGATAAGCGCGCGCGCGCGGCAATGGTGACGATCGCGCCGGAAGGCTTTGCCCCGGGCGAGGTCGAGACCATGTTTCTCCTGGCGCCCCGCGGCGATGTCGGCGCCATGGACGGTATTACCCTGGGCGGCGCGGTCATTTCCAACGACAGCGTTTGGCGTGGCCATTGGACGCCGTTAGCCGGTTCAAAATCAGGCATCGTCATCGATGTTCCCGCCGCGTCTGCGGCAATCGTCGAGATTCACCGGAGCGACGCCGGTTAGTTCATCAAATTAGATGCCAGGATGAGAAAGGCTTTATTTGCAGGCACAGGAAAATTAAGCCGGATTTTCGGCATGACCCAAACATGCCATGGCTGATTTGATATTTTGCTATTAAACTGACAGATATTCCAATAATTATGCAGTCCGAAGCATCGCCAGGAATAATCCGGGCGCGAATGTGATAATTTGCCAGAACAATGAAAGAAGCAAAACTATGAAAACAACTTCCATTTTCGAGATCGTCCGGCGGAAATTCCTGTGTCCGAGGATTTTATTTGCGGTTTTGTTTTCGACAATTTGTTTAGGTGGCGCTGCCGTCCAGGCGGCAGACACGGTTGAATCATGGCAATCCGCGTCGGCCGGGTTCACCAATCCCGCTTCCTGGTCACCGGCCATCAGTTCGCCGGGTGGAATCACCAATTGGCCGAACAACTTCAATGGCAATGCGGTGGACTACTCAGCAAGCATTATCGGCGCGAACGGCAATGCCAGTGGTGATGCATGTCTATACACCAATACGGACATCAATGGAACCAACGTGCTGGGCCAACTGGCGATTGGAGGAGGCATCGGCGCCGGCGTCGGCGGAGGCTGCATCAGCAATGCCTTCATCATGACGGGCGGTGAGTTGACCGTCACGGATTTCACCGCCAGCGCCGCCGCGGGGTACGCTTTTACGATGGGCGGCGAGAACGTGGGTGTGTCCTCGGTCCCGGACACGAATTATTTCATTATGACGGGCGGGATATTTAATTCCACCAATGCCAGCGGCGGAAACAACTGGATTGGCACGGAATCCAACTCGGTAAACTTCGCTTATTTCGATGGCGGCACAGTGAACCTGGACGGTTTGTTCATGGGTGGTTACGGCAAGGGTACCGTGACGATTAACGGCAGCACGGTCAATCTCATCCCGGCACCCAGTGGCGGCGGCACGCCCGGAGCGATTTCCTTCGGTTGGGAACCGGGGAATTCTTTCACCGTGAACCTCATGTCCGGCGCGCTGAATATCACGAACGAAAGCCCGAGCATTAATTTCCATGCCAACACCAAATCGGTCGGCGTATTCACCCTGAACGTCAGCGGTGGCACCCTCAATGCCAGTGAGCTTAATTTTGGAAACACACCAAACGGTGTCGCGACCAACCTCATGGTTTTCAGTGGCGGCAATATCAATCTCGGAAGCGGGGGTATTGCGTCCGCGGATACCGCGAATAATACGAATCTGATCATCCTGTCGGGAGGCACATTCTCGACCTTGCCGGGCCAAAATTGGACCTTTAGCACCAGCGCCAATCCGATCGTTAATGTTCTGACAAATACGGGCACCAACGTTGTTTTCGCTCCGCTGGCCGGCCAAACCATTACCTTGAACGGCCTTATTTCCGGCCCTGGCGCCCTCAATTGCGCCGGCCCGGGGACGACGATTGTGGGGACCGCGATGCAATTCACCGGCGGCTTGCCCGTCACCGGCGGCACGCTGGCCATCGGCGCGGCACAGACCCAAAGCCTGGGGTTGAGCCTCTCTTCCGGCGGCGCTCTCCAGATTAACAACATCAATAACGCATTGGTGGACAATCCCATTCCCGTGCCCGCGGGCAGCAGCCTCGTATTCAGCAATACCGGTCCGATTCTCTTCCCCAATACGGTAACCGGAGGCGGCAGCCTGGTGATGAAGGGCGGCGCGGTCACGAATACCGGAAATCTCCAATATACCGGGGACACTTTCGTAAACGCGGGCGACCTGGTCGTCAACGGTTCGGGTGCGCTTTCGGGGCCGCTGATCTCGGTGGCTGCGCCCGGCACATTGGATCTGTCGCAACTGTCCTCCGTTAACCTGTCGAGCGGGCAGACGCTTTCGGGAAACGGCACGGTGATTGGGCCGGCCAGCGGGAACCTGAACTTCAATAGTGGTTCGACGCTGGCGGTGGGATTGTCATCCACCAACACATACACCTTGACGATTGAAAATAATCTGGTCCTGGCCGCGGGCAGCACCAATTATGTCGTGGTCAATAAATCACCGGCCATCGCCAACGACGAGGTGATGGGTTTAACTTCGGTGGCGATGGGAGGCACAATTCTCATCACCAACATCGGAACCACCGCCTTTGCCGCGGGCGACGTGATTCCCATTTTCAGCGCGACGTCTTATAACACCAATGGTTTCAATATCCTTCCGGCCACGCCGGGAGCGGGTTTGGTGTGGTCGGTCACAAACGGGACCATTTATGTGCTGGGGGCGGGAGCGAACCCCAATGCGCCTTCGATTACGAACGAGCCGGTGTCGGCCACGGTCAATCCCGGACAAGCTTTCACGAATACGGTGGGAGTCTCAGGCGCGCAGCCGCTGTATTACCAGTGGTATCAGTCTCCGAGCGGAATACCGGTTCCCAACGCAACCAATGCGAGCCTGATTTTCAATCCGGTGACCCCGGCTGATGCCACGAATTATTACGTGGTGGTGACGAATATTTTTGGCCCGGCGGTCAGCGTGCAGGTAACCCTTACGGTCAACAGCACGCCCACGATTCTTACCGAGTTCCCTGTTACTTATACCAACAATGCAAACACGAACTACATGAACCTGTATGCCGGGGCCGACCCGGCGTTCTCAGTTACGGCGAGCAGTGTCCAGCCGCCTTCGGTATTTTATCAATGGTACACGAATGGCATCGGCATCGTCGGGGCGATTGGGACCACGCTGACGTTGAGCAACGTGCCGACCGCACTCCAGAGCGTCGTATGCGTGGTGACCAATGGCGGAGGCGCGGCGACCAACATGGTCTGGGCGACCACGGTGATGCCAGATCCGGTCAATAGTTTTGGGTCCGCGCCCTATCCGGGAGCTGTGCTGGCGCTTAATCCGGTTGATTATTGGAGGTTGAACGAACCGGAGAGCGGAAATGGGGACGCCGGAGTCATTGCGTATGATTACGCGGGCGGAAACGACGCGCTCTATACCAATGTCGTCCTGGGCAATAACGGATATAACCCGACGACCGATCCGTCCGATACGTCGGCCGAGTTCGGTTCTTATGCCACGTATAACAGCTACGCCGGGTCAGTGGGAACGAATGTGGACGTTTCGCAGCAGGCCGGCAGCAACGCTGAGTTTTCTGTCGAGTGCTGGGTGAACTTCACGAGAAATACCGTGTGCGGACTCGTGACCAAAGGCTATGGCAACGGCGGCGAAGAGTTCAGCCTGGACAATGACAGCGGATCGCTGCCCCGGTTCCTGGTGCGGACGGCGGATGGTGCTTCTTACGTCGCGACCTCAGTCGGTGCGCCGTTCACGCCTTCCACGGGCGTTTGGTATGACCTCGTGGGGGTATGCGACGAAGCGAACAGCAATATTCTGTTCTACGTAAACGGCCAACTGAGCGCCATCACCAATGCGTCCGGGCTGTTCCAGGGCGGCATCCTGAGCGACCTGTCTGAGAATTTGATCATTGGCGCGAGGACCGCCAGCCTGGCGGCGGCCGAGGTCGGCAGCAACGGAAACCAAACGGTTGGCTACATGAATGACGTGGCGCTGTTCAACTATGCTTTGAGCCCGGCGCAAATTGCCAATGAATATCAATTGGGTGGCGGGGCGCCCTTCCTGAGCCAGCAACCGGGCACCCCGGTTTATATCGGCAAGGGCAGCAACCTCGTTGTTACCGCGCTGGCACAAGGCGCGCCGGTGCTCTCTTACCAGTGGTATGAAACGAATTTAACGGCGCAGACCGGATTTGCGGTTTCCGGCCAAACCAACGCTTCGCTGGTGATCAGCAATATCCAAGCGAGCGATAATTACTTTTTGATAGTGACCAACCCCTATGGCTCAACCAATTCGATTGTGGTGACCGTTGGTGTTTATTCGTCGCCGTTATTTACCGGTGAGTTCCCGGTGACCTACACCAATACCCTGAACACCAACGATATGACCGTGTATGCGGGAGCCAGCCCGACCTTCTCCGTGGTGGCGCTGGGCTTTGGATCGCTTGCCTATCAGTGGTTCACCAATGGCGCGGCGATGGGCGGCGCCACGAATCCGGCCTTTACCTGGAGCACGGTCCAGGGCGGCACGGACACAGCTTATTGCATCGTGACCAATAGCCAGGGTTCGGCCACGAGCGCGGTGTGGGCAGCTTCGGTGATTGCCGCTCCGCAGGCGCCTTACCCCCAATCAGTACTGGCGCTGAACCCCATTGGTTACTGGCGGTTGAATGAAGGCAATGACAACGGGGACGGTGATGACGGTTACCTTGCCTTTGACTATGCGGGTGGCAACAACGGCATCTATACCAACGTCCTTCTGGGCCAGTCAGGCTATAATCCCACGGCAGACCCGTCCGATACGTCGGCGGATTTTGGCTATGACGCCGCGAACAATTGTGATGCCAATTCGATCGGCACAAACATTGACTTCAGCACGCCGGCGGGAAGCAATGCGGAATTTTCCGTGGAGTGTTGGGTGAATTTCCAGGAAAACACCGTTTGCGGCCTGGTGACGAAAGGTTATGGCAATGGCGGCGAGGAGTTCTGTATGGACGCCGACGCTTCGGGCGGCGTGAACTTCAAGTTCTTTGTGCGAGGCGCCTCCGGCACCGCTTATACGTGCCAGAGCGCGTTTACACCCGCGCTGAGCACGTGGTATCACATGGCCGGCGTATGCGACGAAGCCCACAGCAACGCGGCATATTATATTGACGGCAAATTGGCAGCGTCAGTGACGATCCCGCCCGGCAGCGGCATCCTGAATGACCGGGGCTCAAGCATGATTATCGGCGCGCGTCCGTCCAGTCTGGCTAACGCCGAGGCAGACAATGCCAATAATCAGACCGTTGGTTTTATGAACGATGTGGCGTTATTTAATTACGCTTTGAATCCGGGCCAGGTTGCCAATCAATACGACGCCGGCGGCGGCACCATCGTGCCTTATTTCGTCCCCACCGCGCCGTCAACCAACGCCGGCGCGGCGATTAATTCGACGCTGACGATTCCAGTGGCCGCCGTCGGGACGCCGCCGATCGGTTTCCTGTGGACAAACCTGACCACCAGCGCGACGATTGCCCAGGGCGTGACCAATTCTCCGCTGCTGAATGCGACTCTCAATGTTGCCAATATTCCGGCGAGCTGGAACACCAACCAATTGGAACTGATCGTCACCAACGCGTATGGAACGACGAATGTCTTGGTCACGCTTTCGATCACCAACGGCATCAACCCCAACCCGACGAACATCGTGTTCGCGGTAACGAACCATCAGTTGCTGTTGAGCTGGCCGGCCGACCATACCGGCTGGCAATTGCAGTCGCAGACCAACAATCTGTCGGTGGGTATCAGCACGAATTGGGTGAATGTCAGCGGCACGACGGCGACGAATGCGGTCCTGGTCCCCATCAACCTGACCAATGGAAGCGTGTTTTACCGATTGATCTATCCCTAGCGGCGGCACAAATAACGCTTAAAATATAAACAGATTGGATATGCGGATGTTTGAGAAGAAACCAAAGTTCGAAAAACGCGAGCACCGGCGTGGGACAGTGGGGCAAACGCCGGGAGGTTTTACGTTGATTGAGTTGCTGGTGGTCATCGCGATCATCGCCATCCTGGCTGCTATCCTGGTGCCGGTTTTGCATCAGGCCCAGGAACGGGCCCGGACGGCGGAATGCCTCAACAACCGGAAACAAATGGGACTGGGCTGGGTGATGTATGCCAATGACCAGGCGAACGGCGAAATCATGCCGAATGCGGACGAAAGCGGAATTAAAACGTACGGTGAAACCAACGTTTGGGTAGGGGGCGTATTGAGCTGGGGCGCCGACAATCTCGACAACATTGATACGAATTACCTGGCTCATTCACTTTTAGGCGGCTATTGCAGCCAGGTGGTGAGCATTTATAAGTGTCCGAATGATGTCCTAAAATGCATCGAGGGGGCGCCGTATCCGCCCAATATGGACACCGTGAGAAGTGTTTCCATGAACGGGTTTTTAGAGGGGGGGCTGCATGACCCGGACAAAGCGACGGCCGGAATCCCGTTGAACGAGAATTATTACGAAGCAACCCAATCGCCCGCATCCCATTACTATGGGTATAATCGGCTGCAGGACATCAACGGCGTCCATGGCCCCGGGCCGGCGGACATGATTGTCTTTACCGATGAGAGTTGCGACACGATTGACGATGGATTCTTTATGCCGGTGGAATCGGGCAGCATCTCCGATTGGGAAAATCTGCCGGGCAGTTATCATGACAATGGCGACACCCTCAGCTTTGCCGACGGGCATGCTGAATACCACAGGTGGCTGGCCGGGGACACCTGTGTGCAACCGGAAAATACCAGCAAGCTGAAAAGCTCAGTCATCGGCCCGAACCACGTGGATTACAACTATATTTTTCAACATTCAACGGCGCCATATCCTTAAACTTGCCTTTCAAAATCGGAAAGGCCACCATAGTCGTAACAGCATTCAACGCCGTTATGACAACGAAATTTGGTTCCTGCTTCATTGCTTTCGTAGTTTTTGGGCTGGCTCTTTTGGCTGCGCCCGCCGCGGGACGCGCTGCTCCGGTCCATACGTTTGCCATTGGAACCAATGATTTTCTGCTCGACGGCCAGCGATTCCAAATCCGTTGCGGGGAAATGCACGCGGCCCGGGTGCCGCGCGAATACTGGCGCAACCGCCTGCAAATGGCTAAAGCCATGGGACTGAATACGGTCTGCGCCTATCTCTTTTGGAATCAAATCGAGCCGCGCCCCGGAAAGTTTGACTGGAGCGGCCAGGCGGACGTCGCGGAATTTTGCCGCATTGCCCAACAGGAAGGGCTTTGGATCATTTTGCGTCCCGGCCCCTATTCCTGCGCCGAATGGGAAATGGGCGGTTTGCCCTGGTGGCTGTTGAAAGACCCGGATATCCAGGTTCGCACGACGGACCCTCATTTCATGGATCCGGCCAAAGCATACCTGCGCGCGGTGGGCCGGGAGCTGGGCCCGCTCCAAATCACCCACGGCGGCCCGATTCTCATGGTGCAGGTCGAGAATGAGTATGGTTCGTACGGAAATGACGCCGCATACATGGGTGAAATGCGCGATGCCATTCGTGACGCCGGTTTTGACGTCCCACTCTTTGAGTGCAATCCTCCGGCCGATCTCAAGCACGGGTTTCGGCCGGATATATTTCCCGTCGTCAATTTTGGCAAGGACCCGGCCAAAGGATTCGCGGCTTTGCGGGAAATTTTGCCGCAGGGACCATTGATGTGCGGTGAATTTTATCCGGGCTGGTTCGATACCTGGGGACAACCCCACCATTTTGGCAACACTCCGCAATATCTCAGGGACCTCAAATACATGCTCTCGCACGACGAAT
>JASHPN010000378.1 GCA_030038175.1 Verrucomicrobiia bacterium | reverse complement strand
CAGGCCGACGCCCTCATCGTCAATACGTGTTCGTTTATTGATTCCGCCCAGGAGGAAAGTGTGGACGCGATTTTAGAGTCCTCCGAAATCCGTGAAGCGCGCAATCGCGGGCAGGGACTCATCGTCTCCGGTTGCCTTCCCCAGCGCTTTCGCGAGGAACTCCCGAAGCTTTTGCCGGAAGTGGACGCGTTCATGGGCATAGACCAGGTGACTGAGGTTTCGGCCATTGTCAGGACCGCATTGGAAAAACGCGCCGCCCGGATCGAAAGAGCCCAACCGGTTCAAAGTAAATCTTCCAAAGCCAAAATCGTCCGCCGTTTCGCCGAACTGGAGAAAACCGGGCACGAGCCGGACTATGAATCGATGCGATCATCCGTCGTTTCAAACCATCGGCGAACAATTCCCGCTCTCCCAGTCCTGACGCGTCGGGAGGGTGAGGGAGAGTTGTTGGAACAAAAAAATTCTCCGCTTTACGGAAAAATTTCTCCAAAACATTTGGCGGCAAATCCCGAACCCCTGGTCGAAGTTCATCCGCGCCCGACCTTTATTCCCGATTTTGCCACCCCGCGTTTCCGGCTAACCCCGAAACATTTCGCCTATGTCAAAATCGCCGAAGGCTGCAATCATCCGTGCAGCTTTTGCATCATTCCGCGGATGCGCGGTTCGCATCGCAGCCGGCTGCAGCAGGACATTGTGGCGGAAGTCAAATCGCTCCTCGCCGATGGGGTCAAAGAAATAAACCTCATTTCCCAGGATTCAACCTATTACGGCCTCGATTTGCGCACCAACCATAGCCGGGCCATTTCATCGCCGGAACGTTTTTCGGCGGCCGCCCGGTCGTTGTCTGCCGGCGCCACGACGATTTGCTCCCTCTTGCGCGAATTGAACTCGCTTGACGGTGATTTTTGGATCCGGCTGCTTTACACCCATCCGGCCCATTGGACCGAGGAACTGATTCGGACCATTGCGGATTGTCCCAAAGTGGCGTGCTACGTGGACATGCCGCTGCAACATATTCATGAAAATATGCTCGAACGCATGCGCCGGGAAACGTCGCGGCAATATATTGCCGATCTCATCGGGCGCATCCGGGCCGGGGTCCCTGGCATTGCGTTGCGCACGACATTTATCGTGGGTTTTCCCGGCGAAACCGAAGCCTGTTTTGAGACGTTGCTGGATTTCATCCGTGAATCGAAATTTGAGCGCATGGGAATTTTCACCTACTCAAAAGAGGACGGTACGCGGGCCGGCGCCATGGCCGGCCAAATTCCAGAGCGCATCAAGCAACAACGCCGCAAGGCGGCAATGAATGCCCAGCGCAAAATCGCCCGTCAACACTCGCAATCCTTCATTGGCCGCGAAATCAAAGTCCTCGTCGAAGGCCGGCCTGATTTGAAGCAACTGGAAAATGCCAACATCAGCTCATGGGAACACGGATTTCTGCGCGGCGGCCATTCGGACCTCTCGTCGGTCGCCACGGACCGCTTTTTGGTGGCGCGGAGCGAAGCGGACGCCCCGGACATTGACGGCCGGGTATTTGTCCGCGGCCGGCTTCCGGTGGGTGAATTCGCCCGCGTCAAGGTCGTCGGCCACACGGACTACGACCTGATTGCGCAGCCGTTCTAACTTCTGGACTTTTCGAACCTGGCGGCCAAGAATTTGGAGAAATGATTCATCCAACGGCCATCATTCATCCCAGGGCGAAACTCGATTCCACCGTTCGCGTCGCGCCCTATGCGGTGATTGATGAGGGCGTCGAACTTGGCGCCAATTGTGTCGTCGGGCCGCACGTTTATTTGACCGGTTTAACCCAAATTGCTGCCGGGAATGTCTTTCACGCAGGTTGCGTTATTGGCGATGCGCCGCAGGATTTGAAGTATGCAAATGAGCCGACGCGCCTCCGAATTGGTGAAAAGAATGTCTTTCGCGAGCATGTCACCGTTCATCGTTCCAATAAGACGGCCGAGGACACGGTGATTGGTTCGCGGAATTTTTTGATGCAGCACTCGCACGTTGCCCATAACTGTGTCATTGGCAACGACATCATCATTGCCGGCGGCGCGTTGCTGGCAGGACATGTGACCGTTCAGGATCGCGCGTTTATTTCCGGCAATTGCCTGGTGCACCAGTTTTGCCGGGTCGGCACGCTGGCGATGATGCGGGGTGGTTCGGCCATCAGCAAGGATTTGCCGCCATTTTGTGTTTCTTTGAACGACAATGAAATGTGTGGATTGAATATTGTGGGCCTGCGCCGCGCCGGGTTCACTCCCGAACAGCGCCTGGAATTGAAAAAAATCTATCAAATACTCTTTCGCGGCGGGAAAAATTTGCGGACCGCCATCGAGGAAGCCGGGAAACTCTTCACCAGCGCCACGGCACGTGTTCTGCTGGATTTTGTGACGGGCGCCAAACGCGGCGTCGTCGCGGACGTTGGCGACGCGCCGGAGGAAACGGAATAACAGCAGGTTGAACCGAATCGTCATTTTGATTGCGCCGGCCGTGAATAACGCCTAAACCATCGGTTAAAACGTATGTATAAGATTATTGGAGCAGATGGCCGGCAATACGGCCCGGTCAGCGCGGAACAATTGCGGCGCTGGGTTTTTGAGGGCCGCGCGAACGCGCAAACGCAAGTACTGGCCGACGGCGCGACCGAATGGAAGCCTCTGGGCGCCATGGCGGAGTTCACCGGCTTGTTCGCGGCGCAGGTTCCCCCCGCCATCAGCCCGGTGACGGGCAGCCACGCGCGCCGGGCCAGTGCCTTCGCCATCTGGGGAATGATCTTCGGAATTCTGGCGCTGGTGTGTTGTCCGAAGATTCTGTTTGGCGCGCTGGGATTGATTTTTTCGCTTATCGGTCTTTCGCAAATCAACGAAAGACCTGACGCTTACGAAGGCCGCGGGTTCGCAATTGTCGGGATCGTTTTGTCGGCGGTGGGTTTGCTCATCGGCTTTTTCGTCCTCTTGTTCTTATTGGCTAACGGCCAATTCCATCAATATCACCATTTCCAATATCGCCGCTTTTGAATGGTTATGGCGTTGCCATCCCAATCCGTGCCGC
This sequence comes from Verrucomicrobiia bacterium, assembly GCA_030038175.1. Taxonomy (GTDB): domain Bacteria; phylum Verrucomicrobiota; class Verrucomicrobiia; order Limisphaerales; family UBA11358; genus UBA11358. Next base: position 548 of record JASHPN010000378.1, on the reverse strand, counting down.
CGAAGATTAGTGGCTCAGGCATCCTCCCTGAGCGGCCTGTGCCTCCGGGGTTTGCAACGAAAACCGGGCCGGCGCTTTTTGCAACGGTCACCCTTCTTTTTGCGGCAATTGGGGGCGCCGCAGTCCTTTTCTTTTTTGACCCCTCAAGGCATCATTTCTATCCCGTCTGCCAATTTCACCAAATCACCGGATTATACTGTCCGGGTTGCGGCGCGACGCGTGCATCCTATCAATTGCTGCACGGGAACTTTCTGGCGGCGTTGCGCGACAACGCCCTTTACGTGGCCACGCTCGCGGCGCTGGCGGCTCGCGGCGCGTGGGTTCTGAAACGAAAGGCATGCCATCAGCCGGTCCGCTATTTTGTTTCTCCGGAATTCCTCTGGTCCTACCTTGCCGTTGCACTCGTTTTTGCCATTTTAAGAAATCTGCCGCCATTTTCCTTCCTGGCGCCGCAGTAGCGGCAGGCAGGTGGACATTAAAACATGGCAGGATCGCGCTTTGTTACGTCGTTGCTTGGGCGCCTGATAAATCAGCGTGAATTTTTCGCT
>JASHPN010000377.1 GCA_030038175.1 Verrucomicrobiia bacterium | reverse complement strand
GTATTTTGAGGTTGACGATTGAGTTATGAGGGGCAGCCATGTTGGCATGGCGCGAAAGTTGAGGGCGCAATATCCGGGAGCAATCCACCCCTGGATCGCCCCACAAATGTCCGGCCATCTTTTGCCGAAATCTTCCCCATCCGCCGCTTACCGATCTCAAATCCATCAACTCTCAACCTTCAACCATCAACCAGTTTCGTTCACACCCATCAGCCGAACGCGTATTCATCGTAATTACATCAACATAAATGATTTATGAAATTCAAAACGCCGCAAAAACCCTTCGTTTACTTCGTTCACACCCTATACACAAATGAAATGTGTATGCCCCCGCCTGGGGCTCCAGATCCAGCCGATGTGCGCAATTAAAACAGTTTGCAAAACAGAACATCTCTTAAGAGATGCCAATTCGGATGGACTGACCGCTTGCTCACGCGCGCGGCTCTCTCGGCCCGCCTCGCGCCAAAGGCATTACTCCGATATGATTCGATAGAATCGTTGCGGGAAGTTCGTGGCCTGCAAATCGGAGAATTGGAAAGCGCCGGTGGCGTTGGCGATGGCGCTGGTGATCAGCAACCAGGCGATGGGCGCGGAAAGATTGGTCGCCCCGTCCAGGCCGTAGGCGCTGAAGGCTGCCCCAGTGCCGTTAAAAGCAAAATTACCATCCGCCTGCTGCGTGATGGACCCGAATTGCGGCGCGACGGTGGCCACAACGGAGAGGACGCCGTTTGTGAATGCGTTGGTGTTCCAGGCCAGACCCGTTCCCAGGGGCGGGACAACGAGCGCGGAAAAACTGCCGCTAAAATTCCCGGCGCCAAAAAGTTTAAAGCTGTCGCCGGCGGCGAGGTTGCCGGCCAGGTTGGTGACGATCAGCGTCCCGCCATAAGCCAGGGTTCCAGCGACGTTGACGGTATCATTGGTTTGCAACGACGCGTTGATTTCAAAGACACTCGAACTGCCTGCGGCCAGCGTGAGCGAACTTCCACAGGTTAATGCGCCCGCGCCCACGTTGGCGGGTGACAGCATCGCGCCGGCTTGAATTGCGACCGCGCCGCTCACGGTTCCATCGCCGGCCAGCGCGCCGCCGGCGACGGTTACCGGACAGGCCAGCGAACCGGCAACGATAAGATTGCCCTGCCAATTCGTCACGGTTCCCGTGAACGAATTCGCGCCGGAGAAGGTCAGCGTCCCGGAGTTGGACTTGGCAATATTGAACGCCGCCGAGCTGCCGTTTTGGAATGAGCCGGAGATCACAAAATTTCCCGCGCCCTGAAAGGTGAACGTGCGGTTACCGGTGGCGGTGCTGCTGGCGGAAATCACTCCGCCGAAATCCAACGTTCCGATGTCGCATTGGAGCAGGTAAAACGCGCCTCCGGACGTGATGCTCAGGTTCCCGGAAAGCGTGTTGCTGCCGGAAAGATTTTCGATGGCGACGGCGTTGGTGTTCCGGCCCGCGAGCGTGAGGTTTGCCGGAACGACCACGTTGCCGAGCAGGTTGGTAAGCTGGAGGGTGGACCACGCGCCGTTATTGTCGCGAATGGCGATGGTGGGGACATTCGAGACGTTTTGGCTGCGGGTGATACGGACAATACCATCGCTCAGGCCGGAACTGCCGCTTCCGGTATTGGCCAAATCCACATTCAGGACGCCGGAAAAGCTGTTGGTGCCGTTCAAAATGAGCGTGCCCCAATTGCCTTTGCTCAGTGTGGCCGAGCCGGAAATATTTCCATTCAGGTTCAAGGTATCACCCGGGCTGTTGATACCCACGAGCCATGATTGGGCAAGAGCTACGTTGACCGGGCAGTTGATGGTGACGGTATGATTTGCCGCGACCATATCAATGCCGCCCGCGCCGAGGGTCAGCGTATTGGTACCGCCGAGGGTAACGGCATTTTGCATGTTCAGGAATACCAGGCCGTCCACGGACAAATTAGCGTCAAGTTCCGGACTTAAATTATTTCCGCTCAAATAGGAAAAGGTCAGGTCGCTCGTCGTTAGCGGCGGCATGTTCGAGACGTAATTCGCGGAATTAGTCAGGTAGAAGCCGTCGCCGGCGCCCGTCCAAAAAATCGTGTTGGTCGGCGCGTAATAACGGACGTAATCCACAGTCAATTTCGTGGTGCTGACCCCCAGGTTGCCGTAACCGTTTGGAGGAATTTCCCCGGCCCAGGTGGTGGACGTGTCATCCACTTCGCTGCTCAAGATCACCCATTCGGTACTCTCGGAAATGGGAACTCCGTTGTTGGAATAATTCCACGATCGGAGGTTGCTCCCATCTATGTAAATGGTGTAGCCAGTTGGCGTCCAAAGGAAGCCGTAGGTATGAAAGCCCGAACCCAGGCCGCTGCCGATGTTGCCGCTCCCGGCGCTCTGTGCCGCCGAACCGTAGCCGTCCCAGTGAAGGTTATTTTGGACGATGTTCATGATGTCCCCATCCGAACCGCCATCAGTGCTGCGATGCTCGACGACGTCAATTTCCGAGCCGGAGACAAAGGGATCATAGAGATAAGTGCCCATGGTCGGAGATTGGAACCAAAAGGCCGACCACATGCCATTGGTATCGCCCCATTCGATGCTGGATTCCCAGTAACCATACCGCGAGCGGAAGGTTTCGTCCGTGGCAATCATCGCAGCGTAATTAACGCCATTGCTCGTATAGGTGGTAATGACGAGGTTGCTGCCGTTAAGCGATACAGCGTTGGTGACGTTGATGGCATCGCGGCGGCTGCCGAGCAGCCAATAATCCCAATTGGTTGTATTCAGGGAACTCTCATTGAATTCATCGCCCCAGACTTCGTAATAACCCGCCGGCGGGGAAGCCACTGCGGCATTTGCCGCGAGGAGCAGCAAAACCCCGAGGATAGAGGATAGAAGATTGACGATGGACAATGGAAACATCGAACGCCGAACGCCGAACGTCGAATGCCGAACTCGCGGTTCGGCAGCATACTTTGAATTTACGATCTTCATTGCTCCGTGTCAGAGCCGCAAACTCCAAACTCCAACTCAAAATTCAAAACTGAAAACTGAAAACTGAAAACTCAACATTGAATTAACTACTCAAGATGAACGATGCCCTGGCGGATGGCGTTGATGGCGGCTTCAGTGCGGTCTTTGACGTTGAGTTTATTGAATAAAGTTTTGAGATGCGCTTTGACGGTGTCTTCGGTGATAAACAGCGAAGAAGAAATTTCCTTGTTGCTGCGGCCCTTGGTGAGGAGCGACAGGACTTCGGTTTCGCGCTGGGACAAGTCGGCCCGGCGCCGGCGCGCGGCGAGGCGCTCGGCCACTTTGCCGGGCAGGATTTCCCGGCCCGTGTGGACGGCACGAATCGTGCCGGCCAACTCGTCTTCCGGCGTGTCTTTGAGCAGGTACGATTTTGCGCCGGCCTGAATGGCGCGAAAAATATCCTCGTCCATGTCGAACGTGGTCAGCACGATCACGCGGGCATCGGGAAATTCTTTTCGAATCGCAATGATGGCTTCCACCCCGCCGATGCCCGGCAAGCGCAGGTCCATCAGCACGATGTCCGGACGGTTCTGCTGGTATAAGTCCAGCGCCCCGCCCCCATCCCCGCTTTCGGCCACGACGCGCAAATCCGGTTCGCTATCCAGGAGGGCCACCATGCCTTTGCGAAATGCGGGATGGTCGTCCACCACCATAATTCGGATTGCGTTCGATTTCTTCAAAACTCGTTTCATATCTTATCCTGCGCGGCTGCGCTCAGTCACTTACCCGTTCGGGTAAATTTGTCCGACAACGGGCGCATCCACATACTGTTCCTGGCAGTGACGGCGCGCTGCGCCGTCCGCACCGCGTAGAGCGGCGCAACTGTTTGCCGGATGCACGTCCGATCAACTGCATTCTTTCCGCCCGCTTCCGCCTTCGCGAGATCGCTACAGCGCGACAAGTTACGGGCGGGGACATCGCAGCGCGATGTCCCTGCCAAAACGTCATTCCTTTGACAGCGGCGCGGTCAGCGTGATTTCCGCGCCCTGACTGGGAGAACTGCAAATCGCCAACTGTCCCTTTAATTCGAAGGCGCGCTCGCGCATTCCAATCAGCCCGAACCCTCCTTCGCTGGCTGGGGGTTTTTCCGGGTCAAATCCACAGCCGTCATCCCTGACACGGAGGAAAAATTGTTTTTCCTGGTAGCCGAGCGTCACATCAATTCTTTTGGCGCCGGCATGTTTCGTGGCGTTGGCAATGGCCTCCTGGCCCACGCGCAAAATATTGTTCTCCACCACGGGCGCCAGCCGTCGCGAGCGGCCCACGACGTCAAAATTCGTCACGATGCCCATGCCGTCGGCCATTTGTTTGAGGATACCCTGGAGCGCGCCGGCAAGGTCCTGGTTCTCCAGCACGTGCGCCCGCATGTTCCAAATGGACTTTCGGGATTCGGCAAGGCTCTCGCGAACCAGTTCCTGCGCGGCATCGAGGTGTCCGCCCACATTTTCCGAATCGCCGTTCAAATACTTTTTGGCCAGGCGCAATTGGACCGACGTAGCGGCCAGACCCTGGGCCAGCGTGTCGTGAATCTCGCGGGCCATGCGGTTGCGCTCCGACAGAACGGCGGCGAATTGCGCTTCCGCCATGTCGCGGTGGTGTTTTTGTTCGCGCAGGCGGGAGCGGGAGAAGGCCACGATCAGCGCGATCAACGACATCAGAATGCCGGTCATGATACCCAGCAGCATCGTGACATGTTTCAGCGTCCACCAGGGCGGACCCGCGATGACGGTCAAATCCGCCGGCGAGCGCAGGACGATCTGAAAAGAGGCGGGCTGCCAGGGTCCGGGCACTACTCGGGTTTCATCGTAACTCAGCGAACAAATGCCAACGACCCGGACCCGGCTGCCGGCCTGGCAGTTGGGAGGCGTCGTCCCGCTTGAAGCCGGTCGCAAAAGAGCTTTAAACGGTTGTCCGTCTTTATCAAGAGTCAGGGCCAGCCCGTTGAGCACGGGCTGGATTTGAGTGAGCTTTCCATCCATCGCCACAAGGTCGTCTTCGTGGGCAAAGGCATCATTAAAATTGGTCAGGATCAGGGGCGCGACCGGCGCCGTTGTGCCGATTTTGCGAAACATCGAATCGCCAAGAATCGGCGGATAAGACCCAGGCATCGGGAACCCCAGCACGTCAACTTTATCGCCGGGGACCAGCGGCTGCTGTTGCGTGGTCTGAACACAAAGACCCACGGAACCGTCCCGGATCCAAACCGACGAACCCGGCTGGAAACAGGTCACCACTCCACGAATGTGAACGCGGTGGGCGTAGTCATACAAATTCTTCGGCGAAAACATCAACAAGCTGGCCGCCGACCTGACCGGGCCCTCGAACGGATTCTCCGGCGCCGGTTTGGTGATGAGAACCGATTCGCCGCGCGGGATCTCCAGGACCGGGGTCAGGGCCTGCCGCCGCAGATTAAATTGATAAAAGCAAAGAGCTTTTATCCGCACTTCGGCGTCCGGTTCAATGGGTTGTCCCGCCTGCGAATAGAATCTGACCGGCACAAAGCCGCCATCCACCGCCACGGTAATGTGCTGAATGCCCGTTGGCAGGTCAGGCGCAAAACATTGCCGGATGACACCTTCGATTTGAACCCATTGACCGTCCAGCGCGCCGGTAATCAATTCCTGATAGGTGACCGGCCGCGCCTCCGGAATATTTGCAACGCCAATCTTTTTGGCCGAGTTTGCGATGACAATGGGCGCAAACTGTCCCGGGTCGGTCACGCCGTCAATTTTCAAAAGATCGCCGCGATGGAAGGCGGTAAACATATTGGTGTCCCGTTCGGCCCGTGCATAAATCCCAGCGGTCCGGTCCGCCAGGATGATGGCCATGGGGGCCGGGTCGGCGGAATCAATCATGACTCCGGTCAAGGACACGGGAATGGCCCTGGCAGTTTGGGCGGGCGTCAATTCGCGCACCTGTTCGGCATTGGTCAACAATTCAGCCGACGGCGGCAAGGGCAATGGCTGCGCGGCAACCGCAATGGCCGGCCCAACGACGGCAAGGCATAACGCTATGGCTGGCGGCGCGCGCATTTTTCAGGTATCGGTCAATATGCGATAGGGCGGCGGTGGGCGCAACTCCCGCATTTTTACTCTTTCGGGTAATGGACAAGATTTCCGCTGGTGTGATAAAACGGCCTTCAATTCACAATGACCGGTCCGATCGCAACCATCTGAAACTGCAATTTTATGAAAAAAATCAGAGAAATTGGCTTCCTTGCTTCAATTGTTGTCATATTAACGGTTCCGGCGGCCGCTAATGCGCAATATTACCTGACCGCAAATGACGCGGCGAACACCAGTTCATTCAATTCCGCCGGGCATTGGAACAACAGCGCCGCGCCGTCAGCGGGAAACACGTATTCCACCGAACATTGGCTGCTGCGGTCACCAGTGTCGGGAGGAAGCTATTTATCAGGAACTAATATATTCCCCGGCAATTCTCTCACCGTCGGTGGCACCGATGGAACCGCGGGGGCGCAACCGTTTTCCGGATCCACGGGAGGCAATGATTCGCTTATTTTCAAAGCCAGCGCCCTAACGCTCATCATCACAAATTTGATTGTGGACGGCGGCCAGGTCCGGGACGGGAACGGGGATGGCCAGATCACGTATCTGGCTGGAAATCTTTACGCCACCACCAACGGCTGCGCGTTTATGGCCCAGGATACCAACGTCATTGAGTCGGCCATTAGCGGTCCGGGCCCAATTTACATCGGCGACAACGGCTCCGGCGACTCGGAGCGTTGGATATTTTTCACATCCGGGCAAAGCACTTATAGCGGGAATATCATATTCGATCCCACCCACAGCGGCCAGGGGTATAGTGAACTTGGTTTTACTCCCGGCAGCATCATGAATTTCGTCATTGGCACAAATGGCCAGAACAACAGCCTGTCCGGCGAGGGAACGGTCCAGTTGAACGGCAACTGGAACATTGACTTGACGAACGCCGACAACTCGCCCGCCGACGTCTGGACGCTCGTTGACATCACCAGCACCAACATCGCCGCGACTTATGGATCAACTTTTAGCATCAACGGTTTTGCGCAGAGCGCGGTGAACACGAATTTGTGGTACGAGGAGGCCAATGGCGTCGTCTATGAGTACAACGAGACAAACGGCGAACTGACCATCGGAGGCGGCACAGTAATTTCTCAGCAGCCGGCCAGCGAAACAGTCGCCGCCGGCAACCAGGCAAATTTAACCGTTTCTGCTTCCGGGCCGGGCACGCTGGATTATCAGTGGTATTTCGTGACGGTCGCGGGCACGAATCTGATTTCGGCCGGGACGAACGCCTCGTATGCTCCGGTAACAAGCGTTCTGGGGACCACCAATTATTTCGTCGTGGTCGCCAACGGCCTCACTCCGCCCGCGACCAGTTCGGTGGTGTCCGTTACTGTCCGCGTGCCGCGGAGCCTGGAATGGGCCGGCACCGGGTCAAGCTGGGACACTTCGAGCCTGAACTGGACGCTCAACGGCAATGAGTCACAGACGGCCTACATAGACGCCGACAATGTTACGTTTGATAGTCTCGGCGCAGCCCAGCCGACCGTGAGCCTGGCTCAGGCACTATATCCAACAATGGTCACGGTCAACGGCTCCACGTCATATTCCCTCAAAGGTCCCGGTTCAATTGACGGCCCCGGTTCGTTGATTATGAATGGCTCCGGTACTCTTCTCCTCGATACAACCAACAATACGTATTCTGGCGGAACTCTGGTAAGCGGCGGCACGCTGCAACTTGGGGATGGCACCATCACCAGTGGTTTGGGAGGCGGGTCCGTGACGAATGATTCAACCCTGCTGATTGAGCCAGGCACGGTTAGCCTGTATTTGTTGAATACGATATCCGGGACCGGAACCCTGACGGACTCCGGCAGCAGCAGCGGCAACCTGTATCTGACGGCCAGCAACAGTTACAGCGGTCAGACGACAATTTCTTCCGGCACATTGCATGCGGAAAACGCCAATGCTTTGGGCACGGCCACGGCCCCGGTCGTCAATATCAACGGCGGCAATCTCTACGTGGATGCGAACGTCAACATATTGAATCCCATGACTTTCGGCGGAAATAACGTGTCCCTGGAGAAAGGCGGCGGCGGCGTAAGCACGCTGGGAGGTTCAATCGGCCTGGTGTCCGGCACGACCTTATCCGTGGATGGCGGCGCGACGCTGAATTTGACCAATGCGTCGGGGCTTAATAGTTCCAACGTGACGGTGAATCTCACGTTTGCAGGAAGCGGGGCTGGAAATATCAGCGGCCCGCTGTCATTGAGCGCGGGAAATCTCACCGTCAACGGCGGCACCTGGACAGTCGCGCCGACCAACAATTACACCGGATTGACGACAATCAACGGTGGCGGCCTCTTTATCAGCAGTCCCCTGTCCATGGGTCCTGTGCCCGCCTCATATAACGCCGGTCAAGTAACCTTAAACGGGGGAACCCTCGGGACCTCAACGAACGTGACCCTCGATGACGGCAACATTGGAATCACGGTGAGCGATGTGACCAATTCCAGCAGCATCACGGTCAACGGCACCAATTCAACTTTTGTGATTTCTAACAACATCAGCGGCGACGCGGACGGTGTCCTCACCAAGACCGGTTCCGGCACACTGGTGCTGCTGGGCGCAAACACTTACGGCGGCGCACTGAATGTTGACAGCACCAGCACTTCCGCGGACGACGGTACGACCATCATTGCCAATAACGGCGCGCTGGCAAATGTCCTGGCCATTGCAGGTTTTCCGTACATTTACATCAACGACAATAACGGCGGCAGCTCGACTCTGGCGCTAAACGGTTCGTCCGGCAGCATTACGATTGCGCCGGACATCCAATTGGCCGGCCGCAACGTGGGTATCCAGGCCATCGAAAATATTGCCGGCAGCAATACGATATCCGGAGACTTTGACCTCCTGGTTGGGGGAACGAATTACATCTTCCAATCGGACAGCGGCATTTTGAATTTGACGGCGCCGCTGCCGCTCTTGTCGCCGACGAACAGCGGCCGGACTTTTACCTTCCAGGGAACGGGCGCCATTTTAATGTCCGGACCCGTTCAGAATGGCACAAACAACCTGACCTACGATGTAGTTCAGGAGGGACCAGGATTGCTCAGCATGACTGCGGCCAACACCTATAGCGGCTCGACGACCATCAGCAACGGTGTGCTTTACCTTTCCGGAAGCCTTTACAGCACTCAGGGAGTTTCGGTAGTTGGAGGCCTCCTGGTTGGAAACGGTTCGATTAGCGGTCCGGTGGCTGTCCAATCGGGCGGCGCCATCGAAGCCGGAAACACCAATGCGATTGGCACGCTGACTCTTGGCAGCTCGTTGACGCTGGCGGGCAACACGATGGTCAAAATCAGCAAAACCGGCGGGACTCATGACACGTTCAGCAGCCAAACCAGCGTTGCCTACGGCGGCACGCTCACGGTGACGAATCTGGCCGGCACGCTGGCTTTGAATGACCAATTCACGTTGTTCAGCCCGGGCGCTTCAACCAGCAATTTCAGCAGCATCATCGGCTCACCCGGCCCCGGCCTGGCGTATAGCTTTACCAACGGCGTCTTAAGCGTCATCACGGGAATTGCGTCCAATCCGACGAACATCACCTTCCACGTGACCGGCAATACTTTGAGTTTGTCGTGGCCGGCGGATCATTTGGGCTGGCTCCTGCAGTCGGAAACCAATTCGTTAAGCGTCGGCATCAGCACAAATTGGGTCACCGTGCCCGGCAGCGGCTCGGTCACCAGCACAAACATCACCGTGAATCCACTGAATCCGACCGTCTTTTACCGGCTGATGTATCCATAGGCAAACGGGGCAATTCAATGACAATCATCACCGATCCATGTCCGGCTTCAGGCAAAGCCAGCGGGGCCGCCACCGGCTACAAAGCATTTACTTTAATCGAATTGTTGGTCGTTATCGCCATCATTGCCATTCTGGCGGCCATCCTCCTGCCCGTATTGTCCCAGGCGCAGGAAAGGGCCAGGCGGACGCGATGTCTGAGTAATTTAAAACAAATTGCCACCGGTATTATCGTGTATGCCGGTGATAATAATGGCACGGTCATAGAAGACCGGTTCCAGGGCAACAACGGCGTCCCAAATGCGCTCAATCCTGTGGATGCGACCAATACGGCGGATTTCCAGATGGCGGTGATACAAACCAACGGGCCAAGTTGCTGGACCTGTCCCAATCGGCAAGGCAATCTGCCGGGCTATGATCCCACCTATAACCAATATATTATTGGGTACTGCTATTTTGGGGGCATCACGAACTGGTACCCGTCGCCGGGCGGCGCTCCAAATACAACCTCATCCGTCCCAGGCCACAGCCCGATCAATCTCAATTGGGCGGCAACAAAACCATTCTGGGCATTTGCCGCCGATGCGAATATAAAGACGCAAGGTGGTTGGGCTTCGCAGGTGGATCCAACCACTGACCCGCGTTATTGGATTTATGCCAATATTCCGCCGCACAAGTCGGGAAGCACTTCGGCCGGAGGGAATGAATGTTTTGCGGATGGCTCGGCATCCTGGAGTAATTTCAATGCCATGTACCATTTTACAACATGGAACGGCGCCCTTTCATCGGATGTTTATGTCTATTGGTACCAGGATTCGGAGGATTTCAATTCCACCCTGATGGCTCTCCTGCCGGCGTTGAAATAATCCCAAATCAGAGGTTGCTTCGCCGCAAGGATTTGTGTTTCCCTTTGCGCGTCTGAATGATTCCGTTATGAAGAAATTTATTTTACTCGTTTTCTCCCTGCTGTCACTTTCTCTTCTCCGATCCGCCGCTGACGATGCCACACCGCCGTTGCGCGTGGCGGTGGTTGGCCTGGTTCACGATCATGCCTTTGGGTTCTTTCCGCTTCTTCGGAAGCACGATGAGGTGCAGCTCGTTGGCATCGTCGAAACCAACCAGGTGTTGATTGACCGTTACTCGCGGCGGTTCAATTTGGACCCGGGCCTATTTTATCCCAGCCTCGAAGCGCTTTTTGCCGCCACCAACGTCCAGGCCGTCGCCACGTTCACCAGCGTCTATGATCATTGCCGGGTCATCCAAACCTGCGCCGCCCACGGCGTGGATGTCATGGTAGAAAAACCCATGGCGGCGAATATGAAGCAGGCGCGCGAGATTGCCGCCGCGGTAAAAAGGAGCGGCATCCAGCTCGTTGTCAATTACGAGACGAGCTGGTATCCGGGCAACCAGGAGGCCTACGTGATGGTGCATGATGAACATCAGATCGGCGATATCCGAAGAATTGAGGCCCACGATGGCCACCAGGGTCCCCAGGAAATCGGTTGTTCCACCAATTTTCTCTCGTGGCTGACCGACCCCGTTTTGAATGGCGGCGGCGCTTTGAACGATTTCGGCTGTTATGGCGCGGATTTGGCCACCTGGCTCATGGACGGCCAAAAACCCATTTCCGTCTTTGCCGTGACGCGCCACATCAAACCTGACATCTATCCGAAGGTTGAAGATGATGCAACGATCGTGCTGACGTATCCGAAGGCGCAGGCCATCCTGGAGCCGTCATGGAATTGGCCGTTCAATGTCAAGGACCTCCAGATCTTCGGCCAAAAAGGTTACGTCTTTGTGCCCGAACCCGACGACCTGCGCGTTCGGATCGGCAACCGCAAGGCCAGCCAGGAGACCGAAATCACTCCCCCACCCCTCACGGGTTACAACACGGACCAACTCTCCTATCTGGCGGCGGTGGTTCACGGCGACATCAAGCCGGCTGGCCTGGCTTCGCTGGACGTGAATATGGTCGTGATGGAAATCCTCGATGCCGCGCAAAAATCCGCGCGAACAGGAAGAAGCGTGAAACTTTAGTCGCACGAGCGGCGGCGGAAATTAGCCGCAAAGACAATGGATCCGTTGCAGTGCCAATCTATGAATGCCACGTCTGTTCGAAAACATATTTGGTGGGTTGTTCCTAACGAATTGGCGGGGATGCCCCTCCCCTGGATTTGTTTTGAAAGGCTGAGAGAGCCGGACGCTCCGACCGGGAAATTCAATGATGATGTTAGCGTCCTGAATCAGATCGGAATCAAAGCCATAGTGTCCGCACTCAGCCTGCCAACGCACAAGGCGATTTTCGAGAACTGCGGTTTTCAATATTTCTCACTGCCAATACCGGACGGATTCCCTCCTCAAGCTGAGCAAGTTCAAAAGTTATTCGATTTTTGCGATTCATGTCCAACCCCTCTGGCGGTTCATTGTGAAGGCGGCATCGGTCGGACGGGCACACTGTTGGCGCTGCTTCTGATACGTCGAGGCTTATCCCCTGATTCGGCTGTCAAAGCTGTGAAGAAAGCAATGCCGCCTGCCCTGGAGATTCCGCGCCAATTAGAATTTGTCCGGAGTTTTGGCCGGACGAACAAGCGGGATTCATCGGGAAGATAACACACGGGTGCATCCCAGTTTTTTGAGGAGGTAAAGTGGCAGACGATGTCGCCCCTGACGGGGCTTGGGGTTTAATTGGATTTTCTACTACAGATATGCCACGCCTGCGGCGTTGGCAACTTGCCATTGATCGTCCGGCAATGCCTCGACATGCGCTCCGAGTTCGGAGATTAATTGCCCGCCACGCTGTCGAGGGCGGCCTTGAAATCGCGTTTGCCGCGCGCGCCGATCATTTGATTGACCACCTGGCCATTTTTGAAAAAAAGGAGGGTCGGAATTGAACTGATCCGGTATTCCGCGGCGAGTTGTTGCTGTTCATCCGTGTTGATCTTGCCGATTTTGACCTTGCCATCGTATTCGTTGGCAAGTTCCTCCAGCAACGGTGCGATCATTTTGCAGGGACCGCACCATTCCGCCCAAAAATCCACCAGCACCGGCTTGGGTGATTGCAGAACTTCCGCGGCAAAATTTTCCTTGGTGAGCGTGACAATTAAAGGAGACGCCATAAGACCATGAACTAAGAATAAACTATGAATTTACCGCGGCATTCAACATGAACATCATCCACAAAGTGGTGCCGACGGCTGCCAAGGCGGCGACGCCCGCGGCGATGGCTAAAATCGTGTCCAGCGGGCTGGCCGGCTGCACGGCGGCAGCGACGACTGGTCGCGGCATTGCGGGCGCGGGCCGGGCGGCCGGTTGTTGCGCGGCAGCGGGAGCCAATGGCGCCGCGGTGGTCGTGCGCGGAGCGGCAACGGGCGCGGGCGTGCCGACGGGCGGACGCGGCGGAGCAGCCCCCGGAACGCCGCCGGGACCGCCAGGCGGCAGCGTCGGCAATTTGATGGTCGGCGCGGCGGAGGGCTTGGGCGGCAAACTGATGCGGACGGTTTCCTTTTTAGGCTGGACCTTGCCCGTGGATTTTTTCATAGGCGTAACCGGTTGACCGGGAACGCCTGGCGGAAGTGGTGGTTGCGGAATATCGGCCATATGCTTCAACTCAAATTAATTCCCCTACGCCCGGTGTCAAATCAAAATTGAAAAATTCGCCTGGGCGAAAATAAAAAACGGGCCGGTGAAAAAATCACCCTGCCCGTTTCGAAAATGTTCTGCGCAAATTAGCGCCGTTCCCGCCGTTCGCCGCGATAATCCCCGCCGCGCCCGTCGTTGTTGCCACTGAACCGCGGCGGGCGCTCTTCGCGCGGCCGGGCTACATTGACCGTGATCGCACGGCCCTGAAATTCCTTGTTGTGGAATTGGTCTATCGCTTTCTGAGCGTCTTCGGCCGAGGCGAACTCGACGAAGGCGAAACCGCGTGATTTGCCGGTCATCTTGTCGAGCATGAGGTTCACGGATTTCACCGCGCCCGCCTGGTTGAAGTAATCTTGCAGGTCATTCTCTCCGGTTTGATAAGAGAGATTGCCTACAAACAGTCTGGTCGGATTCATAATACACTACGCCTGTTCAAAGAAAACACGTGGGAGGTCTGCGATACGGGCAGGAGCACTGAATGTCATTTTCTAATCGGTTTCGGACAATCTGTCTTGTTGACACCAACACCGTTCACCATTGAACGAAGCAACAATACTTTTAGCATAACTGTAACTAAAGTCAACGAAAATGATTGAGAATTTTTCCGGCCAAATTTTCCTCGTTTTCATTGGAAATTTGCCGAATTTTTAGCGTCCGCTGCCCCGGTTTCCGACGCTTTTTTAGCCAATAATTGTTTCCACCACCGCAATTTGTGCGTTTCTCGCCCACTTTCATGTCCACGCCGGCATCTATCACAGGATTGGCCGCGAAAGGGCCTGGAAATTCATTCTTCGTTTACCCGGCAAACCGTTTCGTTTACTGGATTCGTTTACTTGATTTTGTCGTGATTTGGCAATAAATAAGGGGGTTTTTGCGCTTCGTTTACTCGTTGCACACTGATTGCACTGAGATGGAGAATTCACATCGGACAAGATGGTCAGGATTTCTGAGCGCCATAACCATCGTTTCATCGGGGTTCCGTCTGACAGAGAATATGAGGGTGGCCAGGATCAAAAAGATGAACAGGACGGGGTGAAAATCCCAGCGAGCAGAGAAGGCGTATAGGGGATTTCATTGCTTTCCATTCCAGGAAATTCGCGAAGATTTGCGCAATCCGCAGATTCGATTCGGGTTCGATTTTTCCATCCCCAATCCTCCATCTTCCATTTTCGCCTTGTTCGGCTCCGTTCCTTGGTGTAAAAGGAATGTCGCTGGTTTGCAGCTTCTTCCCGCGCCCGCGTGGCGGAATTGGCAGACGCGCTAGATTCAGGTTCTAGTGAGTAACATCGTACAGGTTCAAGTCCTGTCGCGGGCACCAAATTTCAAATGAGCTTGAATTCCTGGCTCCTTCGCTTTTGAATACGTTTGTGGGATTGACCGTTCATTTCGAATTTACCGCCAACGCGGACGTTGACGCGTCTCGGGCCAGACAAATTGTCGCCGGGTGGCATCGCATCGCGCTGAATTCCAAGCAAGAGGGACTCGTGGAGGATGTGCTGCCGATCGCGTCGGACGTGGAAACGCTGCATCGGTTCGCGAAGGACATGCTCATCCTGCCTGTGCCGGGGGAAGAGGACACGAGCACCGGCGTGGAGATTCGGCCGATGGCGGGTTCAATCTTTCTGGTGATGATCGGCAAGGATTGCGAACCGCTCCGGCTTGGATTGTGTCGTTATCCCACGACGGTTCGCTCGGGAGGCAGGGAAATCCCGACCGGCAAGCCGGGACGCCGGCGAATTGCCGGATTCTGCAAGACGCAATTTGCCAGCCTGCATGGCTGGGAATATTTCCAACGTTGCCATTGCGCCGTCGTGCATTTGCTCGCGGCCTGCCGCACGCCCGCGGTGAGCGTGAGAATCACCGATGAAGCGGGTTACTGGCCGCGCCGTTCGCTGTCAAAGCTGCGCCAAAATGTGGACCGTATGAACGAACTTCTGGCGGCGACGGCCGGTGCGCTGAAGGACGCCGCCAATAGCCCGGACGCGATTCAATCGCCCATTTTTCGCCATAAGACCTTCGAGCGTTTGGAAGCACAAGGCGCGCCGCAGGCCGCTGGGGCGCTGGAAAAATTGCGGAAAACCGTGAGTCAATATCTTAAATGAACACTTCCGGGCCTCGGTCGGAGAATTAACTGGCTGACGACGGCTCACAATCAATTGCCCACGCATCCTCAGGGGCGGGTGGTTTAGGCTTGGGATAAAAGCACGTTTCGGCGATTCGGGTTTCGCTGTCGGATTCCTTTTGAGGTCCAAGGCACACATGCCGCACCGCCCGGCGAATGGCATCCATATCGGAGGGCTTGGACAATAAAGTGAACGGTGAATATTTCATCGCCCGTTTCATGATATCGCCGTCGGAGTACGCGGTGTGGACGATGACCGGCACGGACGCCCATTTATCGCGAAGCTCTTTGAGCAGCTCCGCCCCGTCCATTTGCGGCATGTTTAAATCCATGATGACAACGTCCGGCTCTCTTTGCTGCATTTCCCGCAAACCGTCGAGGCCGTCCTTCACGGTGCGAACGGTATATTCGCTGCCAAGCATCGTACTGATGGTTTCCAACACTTTGGGGTTATCATCAATGACCAGCACGTCGGTCAGCACCCGTTTTTGGCTTTTCGGCAGCAGGACGGTAAAGACACTGCCTTTTCCGACTTCGCTTTTTACCGAAATGACACCCCCGTGAAGCCAAACCAGTTCGCGGCATAGATAAAGTCCCAATCCGATGCCGTTCCCGTTCGAAGCGTCGCCGGATTTTATCTGATAGAGGCGGTCAAAAATACTGTCCTGCTCCTTTTGCGGTATTCCCCGGCCGGTATCGCGCACGGCCACCTGGAGATAGTCAGGACGGCCGAAGACTTCCCCGAGTTCGACGGTGATCCGGCCGCCGGAGGGCGTGAATTTAAACGCGTTATCAATGAGATTGGTGACCACCTGCCTGATGCGGTTCTGGTCCGCGTCAATGTCAGGAAGACCGGACGATGACTCGACGCGGAGCTCAATATTCAGTTCGTCCGCCTTTGAACTCATAGTTTTAACAACGCAATCCAGAATTTCCACCAGATTCACCCGCTTAAATTCGAGCGACAGTTTTCCGGTTTCAATCCGGGTTGTGTCCAGCAGGTCATTGATGCAGAGACGCAACTGGTTGCAACTCTCTTTGGCAATCCCGAGATATTCTGCCTGGGTTTTATTCAAGGGACCGGCCAGCCCGTCTATGACCATGGAGATAAATTCGCGGGCGGCGGTCAGCGGAGTTTTCAATTCGTGGGAAAGCACGTGGTAAAAATTTTGAATCTCCTGGTTGCGCCGCACCAGGTCCTTGTTTGACTCCTCCAATTGCTGCTGGACTTCCCTGATTTTTTGCCCGGCCAATTTATTCCGCGTGACATCCACCATGATGCCTTGAATCTGGGGCGCGCAGTTCCGTTTCACGCGCACACTCAGCATGCCCCGCAGCCAAACCACGCGCCCATCGGCGGCAACCATGCGGTATTCAAAATCCAGGCGGTTTTGTTCGGTGGTCAGACGCCGGCACCGGTCCGCGGCCATTTCACGGTCCTCCGGATGAAGGTGGTCCTGCCAAAAATCGGGCTCGCTGGTCCAGGATGCAACCGGATAACCCAGGATTCGCTCCGCCTGCTGGCTCACAAAAATAAACCGCAGGGAAGCCTGGTCCGCCTGCCAAACGATTCCGTCCACGGTATTGACGAGAACATCGTATTCGACGCGGCGGCTGTTGGCTTCGGCCAAATCGAGCGCCCGGTTGATCGCCGGGACAAGCCGGGCCGGGCGGTCTTTGAGGATATAGTCCACGGCCCCGGCTTTCATGCTTTCGACCGCCACTTCTTCGCTAATGGAGCCCGAAACGAACATAAAGGGCACCTCGGGGCAGACTTCGCGCGCAATGGACAATGCTTCCGTACCGGAAAAATTGGGAATGCTATGATCGGAAAGGATGACGTCAAAATTATTTTTTGACAATGCATTCACATAGTCCGTCCGGCTGCCCGCGTGCACGAAAGCGCACTCGGGCCATTCGCGGGCAACGCGCGACTGCAACAACTTTGCGCTTAAAAGGTCGTCTTCCAGAATTAATGCTCGTTTGAGCGCAGGCATGTGAATTCTCCAGTCAGTTGGGTTGGGTCTCGGTCCGCGCGTCCAGCAATTGGGGTTCCGCGAGATTCAACTCGGCCGCCGGCGCTTTTTCGGCATTGTTCTGCAGCAGCCGCGCCACCATCTCCAGCAATATGTCCGGATCGTAAGGTTTTTCGAGAAATCCGGCGGCGCCGAGAGACCGGGCTTTCTCTTCCAACCCGGGTTGTTTGCTGGCGGTTAGAAAGATAATCGGAATATCGGGCAACAATTGTTTTATCCGAAAGGCCATGGAGAGGCCGGTGCCGCACGGCATCCAGACATCGGCAATGATCATGTCCGGATTGTTGGACCGGGCCAGGATCAGGGCCGTCATGCCATTGAACGTTGTCGTCGTGTGATATCCCGCGGCCTGCAAACGAAGGGACAATGCTTTGGCGATTCGGGGATCGTCGTCCACCACCATGATTTTTTTGTTATTATTCATAGATTGGGTTGGTTTTTGCGCACTTGCTGGAGCGGATTCAGAATGTTCCGAAAGAGGATGGGAAATCGTGCCCGCGACAGCCGTTTCATCAATGACATTCATAATCATAACGAACCTTTTTTTTGCACCGTCACCTACCCCCTGTTTTCTAAAGGCCGTCCTGCTGATGATGTTAGCAACATCAACCAACCGTTATTGTTCCGCCAGTAGTCAGAATATGTATTTGGGTATCGGGAAAAGACGGTATTCGAGAATCCGTCAGATGCCGTAGGACCAAATCCGTCAGTTGTGGTATCCCAAAGGGCGAAAAACAGGACAATTTCAGGGAGCGATGATGCCCTTGCGAATTGCGAAACGGACCAGGTCGGTTTGGGAACGCAGTCCCAGCTTATGCATAATGTGGGCGCGATGGGTCTCAACGGTGCGCTGGCTGATAAAAAATCGCTTGGCGATGGCCTTGCGATCGTGTCCTTCGGCCGCCGTTTCCAGGATTTCCCGTTCCCGGGTTGTCAATTTTTCATACACATCGTCGAGGGCCCTCGTTTCCCCATTTTTTTGGAAAATTGACGATAAAATGGCATCCATGCCCGTGGGAGCAAGGTGGCGTTTGCCTGCCGTCACGTCCTGGACCGCCTTCTGAATATCCGCGGCACTGTATTCCAGGTTGATGAATCCCTGGGCGTCATAGCGAAAAACCGTGGTCAGAGCGGCAGTATTAAAGTGAAGCGAAACCGCAATGACCCTGGTTGCCGGATGCAGACGCCGGACCTGCCGGATGAGTTCCAGTCCATTAAGCCGTGGCAAATGGACATTCGTTATGAGAATTGTGGGCCTGAATTTCTCAACCAGGCACAACGCCTCCAGTCCGTCGGCCGCTTCACCGGCCACCCGGTTCACTTCAATGCGCTCAATAATAGCCTTTAATCCCGCTCTCACAACCGGGATTTCATCCGCAATGACGAGTGTTACAGACATTTTATCTACCTCTCATTTAAACGCTTACGATGGCCTGGTTCTCCGTTAAATAGCGCAAGTTCGATGCCACTTCCCCCTTAAAATCCCATCGCCAGCATGAGGTCCACATTATGTCCCCGGGGACGGTTCACGGCGACGAATTCGTAGGCGTACCGGGCGGAAATGGTCAGGCCAAGGTTTGGAAACTGCGCCTGGATTTCCGGACCAACCCCGGCCACTTTGGGATTGTTAAAAACAGTCGTTGCGGCGGTTTGTTCGGTGAATTGCTGCTGAAAATAGCCGGCCAGGCCGGCGTCCAGCACATGGCACATTGTTTTGCTGATTCCCCATTCCAGAGTGTAGGTTGAGCAGGCAATGTTTTCCGGAATGCCTTCGACACCGCCGCCCGCCAAAGTGATGTTCTGAACGCCGGGAACCTGGCAATTGAATTCGTAATGGTTTAAGACCGAAACCGCCCAACTCTTGTCCGCATCAGGATACCAAACGCTTCCCAATGTCAGCATATGAGTCCACAGTCCGTCGCCCAGGTTAAGGGGGCTGGAGTCACTGTAATCGCCGCTGGGCACCCACAAGGCATAAGCCGCG
Organism: Verrucomicrobiia bacterium; assembly: GCA_030038175.1. Lineage (GTDB taxonomy): Bacteria > Verrucomicrobiota > Verrucomicrobiia > Limisphaerales > UBA11358 > UBA11358. The sequence continues at coordinate 2,169 of JASHPN010000377.1, read as the reverse complement.
GACACGTCGAAATGCTTGAGGCGCCAGGACAGGAGCAACGGTTCGATTTTTATGTCTCCCAAACCAAAATGGCTTCCGCCCATTGAAACGGTTGCCTTTACGCCGCTGGGAAATTCGATGACCTCGTTCCAGGTAGTATCGTTGTCAATTATCGGAATCATGGCATCCATGCCATAATCGGCGCCGAAGATTTTGCAACCCGTCATCCATGTCACTTGCGGCGCCTGCAAATAAACGAAAGATTTAAGGTCCGGCAATGTTCCGGAAGTGCCGTAATAGAAGAGATTATCGTCGCGGAAGTAGATACCGGGCGCCGGCAGCGAGGCGCCCCTAATTCCGTCGAGTCCGGCTGGATAATGGATTCCGCCAACAGGCAATTGTGCCTGAGCGCGAACCAAACCCATGGCCAGCAGAAACGAAACCCGGAAAAATCTCTCTTTCATTGTCCTGTTTAATCCCTTCCCGGAGCAATAGTTATGCCAGCGGGCTCGCCCAGGGTGAACTGGGCAAGACGTTCCGAGCGGAGGTATGAAAGTCCGGGTCAGTAGGTCAGCCGATAGAATACCGAGCCATTGGTCAGGTTAATCGGGATGACGACGTTGGTGACGGTGGTCGAGCCGGCGACGTCCACCCAGTTGGTGCTGATACCCACGGACAGGCGGTTGGTCTGCGCCTGGAGGGTCCAGCCGAGGTGGTCCGAAGGCCAGGATAACGTCAGGTTCGTGCCCGCGACGGAGAATACGATGTTGGTTGAATTTGTGCTGACCGTAATGGGGACGGTCAGGGCATAGAGTTGTTGAATTTCGCTCCCGGACAGCGCATTGGTGAACAAAGCGGCTTGCGCGATCGCGCCCGACAGATACTGCTCGTTGTTGTTGATTTGCGTATAGTCGGCATTGCCGCCCAGGTACAGATGGACATTGGGCTCGCCCGCCAGGCCGCCCGGCAAAGGCGCGACGGTATCAAGCTGGCCATCCACATACAGATAGATATCCGAACCGTTGTCCACGCCGGCGAGGAAATGCCAATTGCCATCGTTAACAATGGCGCTGGACTCCAGGCTGCCGTTCATCGTGCTGACGGCCAGGTGCCCGCTTGAGCCGTCCACGTTCATGGACCAATTGGTTGCGCCGTGGCCGATGAGGGTTTGAAGGCGGCCATCGGCCGGATTGCCTTTAAACCAGCACATCGCGGTGAAGGGATCTGTACCGGTGGGATTGAATGAAGGATCGTTGCCCGCGTCTATGCAGGAGAACAGGCCATTGACGGGAGCAGCCACGTTGTTGCTGAGCGGACCAGCCACACCGCCAGGAACAATGCCGGGAAGATAAAAACCCTCCACGGGCGCGGACCCATAATTCACCGCTTCGGGGCAGACACTCTCCGGCGGATTGGTAAAGCCCGCGCAATCCATTCGGTAATAGAGCATCGGTTGATCGGCTAAGATATTGGTCACGTACGTGCCATATTCAGCCGGGTCAATGCCCGCATTGTAATGCTGTGCGACCCGGCTGGGGCTCAGCACATTGGTATAAACGGCCACTTCGTCAATGATGGCCTGGATTTGGCGCTGGCCGCCGGTCGTCGTCCATTTGCCGTTTCCGATGGTGAGCGGCGCGCCACCCATGTCGGGAACTTGCGTGACCTGCCCGGTGACGATCGGATAACCATCCAGGTAACTGATTGAATTGGTGCCGTCATACGTCGCCACGAGATGATACCAGGTGCTGGTTGGACAGTTTGACGGATCATTGAATTGCGTATAGTTGTTGTTGCCGCCCGTGTAGTAAAGCATCTGGGCCTCGTTCAGGCCGGAAACGGAGCCAAAGCCCATTTGGAAACCGCCAAATTGTTCGTTGCCATTCAACCCTTCGCCGCCGCCTTCGCCCACGATGATGCCGTAGGTGCTGTTCGACTGGTTGACCCAGGCCTCCACGGAGAAGGGCGCTTTGATGGTCAGGGCCGGCGAAAAGCGCGGGACGAATGCATAGCTGATTTGGCCGACGCCGAATGCGGCGGCCTGGTCAGAATCCCCGGCCAGCGCGCCCGTTTGCGCGAAATTCACCACCGAAGCGTTGGTGGCCGAGTAATAGGCATTGCCAATAGACCCCAGCGTCCCGTAGTTGGTTTCCATGGCCACCGGAGCCGGCGGAGTGGTTTCCTGCAAGG
>JASHPN010000376.1 GCA_030038175.1 Verrucomicrobiia bacterium | reverse complement strand
TTGACGGAGCGTTTTCCAATACCAACGGAGTGGACTGGACCTATTACAGCGACGCAACGAGCGCCTATGATGGCGCGATCACGAATGGGTTTTACAATTTGATCCGAGCCGGGGCGGCAGGCCGCGCCGGAACCAATTATACCACCAGCTACACCTTCACCAACGCGCAATCTTTGATTTTTGTCGTCCCGGATTATTATCTGGAAGACAATTCCGGCGGTGTTTCAGTCTTGATTGCGCCGGTCAACCCGCCGTCCCCGGCGATTTTGTCGATTTCTCAGAGCTCGCCGAATATGGTGACGTTGCAATGGCCCACGAACGCGCCGGGGTACTACCTCGAATCAGATACGAACCTGCTGTCGCCGGCCTGGGACGAAGTCACGAACACACCGGCCATCCAGGGCGCCAATTTTTCCGTTACCACCTCAGCAGGCGTAAAGGCGCAGTTCTTCCGGTTGCATCTCTTTTGATGGCAAGCTGCGGAAACAGAGCCGCGACCGTGAGGGAGCGTGATGGGGCGGCAGGAGTTAACGCGGATTTCCAAGCCCGTCAGGGCTGGCATCTTTGTAGCCTCGCCTCAAATTGGACGCGTACCGACTCCGTAAACCTCAGATGATTCCGGCGCAGTCGCTAACTGAAAAGCCTGTAGGGCTGAAATATTATAGCCCGGGGCAGAGTGCGAGTCTGCGCCTGTCCGCCGTAGCTTCAGAGCGAAGGCGGAAGCGCGCCGCCCCAGGTAAAACGCCGCGAAATCGCAAGCCGCTGATTGCGAAGCCGCGCGGTAGCGCGCATCTGATATGCGGCCAAACTCACAAACCCGCGTCAGGAGCGACATCGTCAGAATGCCGGTTCCATCTCACCATTGACCTCCGGACTACGGACTGTGGACTATGGATTATGCATTATGAAGTCTGTAAACTGGCAACACCGGCAACAACTAGGTACAACTAGCAACACTGCCGGAATTTTGACTGGATGAACATGATTTACAGGATGCGGAATGGGCCCGGAATTCGGCGTTCGGCTGCCCGCTGCGGGCCGCTGCAAGTCCCGATGCCCCAAATCGGGATAGCCTTGCGCGTAGGTGGGTCGTTTACCGAACTCCCTTCCTCGTTTACTGGCTTCGTTTACCGGAAGATCCAGAGATTTCCCAATGAAATGGCTCCAGAATTATGCGTTTACCGGTCCCATCGTTTGATTCTGAGAGCAGAATTCCAGCCCGATGCTCTCCCGGCGCTCCGCCGCAGCCACTCAGCTCTTATTTCCAGCCGATTTCGCCGACCGGCGAGATGGAAAACTCCTGCTCAATTGTGTAACGCTGGCGGTGTTTGTCCCAAAACCGGGTCCTCACATATACCATCCGCGGGGTGTGATCTGATTCATCTACCCATCGCGTTGGCGTGTCCTCAATTCGTTCAAAATCGCTTCGCGGCCTTCCCAACATGCCGAGGTTGGGGCCTTCGGCAACCCTTAAATCGAGCCACTTGTATCGGCCACCCTTCACCTTCACGCAGACAAAAATACTGCTGACCTTCTTATCCGAGAATGAAACAGCAACGCCTGTGCTGTCCCGCTTCCAAATTAGGCTCGTCTTAATTCCGGCTTCCCCGAAAACGGGGCCAGGATTTGGCAACGCTACGTTTGCCAGCACAGCCCTGGTGTTCAGTGATACCAAGGCCAGCCTCGGCCCTCCATTCGCAGTCAAGATGGCAAGCGCAAGTGCGCCATCAGGTGATTGAGATTTTTCCACCCGGACTATAGTGGCAAACCGCGTATCTGCGCCGGCGTGCAGGTGAAAGCAACTGCCACCGAGGGTTAACAGCACCACAATTGCAATGACTCGCCTTCTCATATCGAATTAGGCCGAGTGCGTAGCGATCTGTGCCGGTGGTTGCACATGGGAATGGACGAACTGAAACCGATCAAACAGGACCTGCGATATCGTGTGTTGGTGCCCGTTCGGATTGTTCATTCTGAACCACTATTTTGCATTTTTCCGCCCGGCATACAAGACGGTTTCAGTATTCTTGGGGCCGTCAGAAGGGTCAACCCAAAGCGTGTTTCGCTTTTTCATTTTCCGTCCTCCTCGCCCTCCACCTGCATCGTTAACGTAACACTACAAGCAATTCAACATTAGCAGCTTATGAAAATGTAACACGTCCGACCCGATTTGTAACGCGCGTGTAACACCGTAACACGTTGGTACTCATCAACGTAACATTTGTAACGCGAAAAAAACTTCAACTCATAAATAGTTGATGGTTGAGAGCTGAGGATTGATGGCCGAACCGCCAAAACCAACGCTGATTTCAGTAAACGAAAAAGCGGAAAATGGGCCAGGGTTGGTGGGACGAAAATCTTCAAATTTGCCAATAAAACCGGGCGTTTCTATTGCCGCCAGCTTCGTTTCCTTGTTCACAGGCCTAGACACAAAAAAAGTGTGTGCAGGGGCAGGCTCCTCCGGTCCGGGATTATTGTTTTAGCTCTCGGCGCATCCCGAAGGCACAGGCGGGACGTGCTGTGCCACTCATGGCCATGGCTTCGTGATAATTCGTGAAATTCGTGTCTCGTTTCCCTGTTTCCAAACCCGCGCACAAAAAATGTGCGTGTCGCGGATAATGACATTTTTGACAACCGGCTCATCTTTGGCGACAATTTCATCGTCCTGAATGCGCTGGAACAGTAATTCACTGGCAAGATCAATGGCTTCTACATTGATCCGTCGTATAATATGAGCGCAGCAACGGAACAAGGGCCGGGCGGCTGTTCCATGAAATGCACCCTTGGCAGTTCGCCATTTCGAGGCTATTATTATGTCGGGTGAATCGAAATC
>JASHPN010000040.1 GCA_030038175.1 Verrucomicrobiia bacterium | reverse complement strand
TTCAAATTCTTTTTAGTGTTCCTCATGCCCTGATAAGAGATTCGTAAAAGAGGCGGCAACGAATCATCGAGTGCCAGGAAAGGCTTGTTTTTCCAACGCTTCCTGAACCCGCGTGGGATTGAAAAAGACCAGCCTGCCTACTTTGACGAATGGGATTTCTCGCTTCTTTTGCCGCTCCCGCAACCAACGCAAGGTTGGCCGGCATTCGGGAGGAAAAAGAATCTTCAAAAGTCCTTCCGCATTCACAAGTCGGACCGGCGGATTGATGCTCGTGCATGGATGGCTCATGTAAGAGGGTGAACGCTACGGCGCTTTCATGACCGGCAGACTAATTCCCCATCGTTCATGAGGCGCGAGCGTGACGCTCAATTCTCTCGCGCAACTCGCACCCCTTGGCCGCCCCCATTTCGAGTCTGACCTTTGGCCGGCCCACTTCGCCGATGAACCGTCCGGCTTGCCCCCAACCCACAAGCCACGGCTCTCGGCTGCGCACCCCGGCCATACGTCAGAACAGCGCGGCCCCGCGCCCCGTTGTGATCGCGGCGTCAGACTGCGACTTTGCTGCTCCGGCTACGTGCGCGAGCGAGACTGGGCCTGCGCTGGCAAAATCGCAGACTGTCGCCTGGACATTGCCTGACTCCAAACTTGAATCCGCGCCTCACTCCGCTTCACATCCGCCGCGCTGACTTGCGGAACGTTCCACTCCGTTCCAGCGCAATTCAATTTGGAGACAGGCCGGAGGACGCGCACCTTGTCATGTTTCATGCGTTCGCAATGAAACCCGCCAGGTGCGCCCGCTTTCGCGGAATCAGTTTGTAAATAATTTAGATCGTTTTCAGGTCCTTTTCCGCGTTGCTCACCTCTGCTTCGGCTCGTTCTTTCGCCCCTCACTGGCCCGGCTTCACAGGGGGCCGGACGTGGTTCCTCCTGAAGGCAACCTCCACTGGCCGCCCTGCTTCGCGGGCTTTTATCAGTGAAGGGCGAAAGACCGGACCGAACAGCAGAGCACAAAAAAAAGACCATGAAAACGAACAACAAAAATCAGATCAAGGCTCAGAGCCGTCCCGAACAATTGAGCACAAACAGCCACAGACCCAAAATCAATATGCAGTTGCGCCGGGTGAACCGGGCATTGGATAGCGAAAAGTTGCTGGCGTTAATGCGGAATCGGTTTCCGAAGTTCTTTGAACTGGCGGAAGTGGTTGGCAAATGGGTTTGGATTGAATTTGCTGACAAGCAACCGTCCAATGTGACCAGCGTTTTGGCCGAGCTTGGCTTTCACTGGAACAACACACGGCAGGCGTGGCAGCACCCGTGCGGGACCATCTCGGAACCGGCGGACTATGACCCGCGCAACCGTTACGGCAGCTATTTTGCCGCCGACCAGAAAACCGCCTGAAAGGAAACACGCCCATGAATACGAATCAAAACAAACTCAAAAGCATCGAACATCGCGGCTACGTCATTGAACTTACCGAGCATGGAACATTTTTGTTTTCAAACGATGAATGCGACCGGCCGGAATTTTCAACCCGCGAATGCCTTTCAGAAGAAGCCGCTAAAATGATCGCCGACGCCTACCACGCTGGCTGGCATCGGGGCAAAACCGCAGGGCGGGCGGAACTGGCGTCACAATTGAGAGCACTCATCGAAATTAATTAAGCCATGAAAAAATCAAAAATGATGCCGGATGAGGATTGACCCGTGCCCACACCACACGCCCGGCTGGACTGGAAACGGTTCAGCCGGTTTTGCTTTTTTGGGGACTCCGCTGCCGCCCCCAAACCCCGCCGCCAAAGGCATGGCCTCTGGACTCCTTTCATTCGCTCGCGCTGGTCTTGACGCTCATGCGCCCTTTCCGCACCACGGAAAGGAAAGTGTTTGGAAGCGAATTGCGCCCACACTTCAAAATTTGAGACGCCGGGGAACGTTTAGCTGAACAAAAAGACTCGTTCTTTGACGTTTGAACATCGCGGGGATTCGATGTCTTTTGGGTGAGCATTTACGCCTTGCCCGGTTTGATTTGTCCACTACGGCTAAAAGGGACGTTAGTTCTTTCTCGGTAATTTCCTTTATCAGGACATGGTTTAGTTTCATGCTCTGATGATACAAGGCAGGGTTGGACATTGGCGGTCCAAGCTAACAATTTTCTCTGACCATGCCCGCAGTGGAAATTAACGATTTCAGACGATCTCGCCGCAATTGACAATACACCTTGAATCCTGGATGGTTTCGGGCGCAGCACATTATAAGCACCATGACACAGCAACAATTTGAAATGCTGCTGCCCCTTGCTGAAACGTGGGCGGCAGAACAAGAGTGCATCATTCTCCGAACAGGTGTTCCGCTGACTGAGTCCCAGATTGCAGACGCAAGACAAGTTGGTGTCACTCATCCCGATCGTGTGCGTTTGCTTCAAGTTACGGAAATTCCTGTTCCGGTTCATCCGGCATTAGCAGCGGCAGCCGCCCAGACTCGACTCATTTCCCCCGGCACCATCGGTTTAACCCTCCGATATGGCATATTTATCAGAGCTGATTGTTGGGGACAGCGCCGCCTCGTAATCCACGAGCTTGTCCATACATCGCAGTATGAACGGCTAGACGGAATCAGCGCATTTTTGCGTCAATATCTATTGGAATGCATCACTCCACCGGGTTATCCAAACGGCCCGATGGAGCGAGAAGCCATTACCACGGCGGCAAGGCTGTGCGCCTGTTATTTTCACGCCGCGACTTCCTGTGCTGCTGCCAATGTCACCACATTCGCTGGCCTTTCCGGCACAATACTGAACCAACGTGTGGCCAGAGCCGGTTTGACCCGGCGCAAATAGTGTTGCCGAACCATCTGCAGTGAATTTCCCGCTTCATCCGCAACGCGCGGGATGTCCGAGCATTCGGCAATACGATAGGAAATGTATGAATGCCGCAAGGCATTGTGTTTCCACTTGATACCCGCATGACGGGCGATTTTCGCAATTTGCTTGTTGGTGTTCACATACGGGACGACTTTGCCGGACTCTTTATGGCAGTTGAGCAGCCATTTTTTCAGATTGTCGTGAATCGGGACCAGGCGGCGCTCACCAGTTTTGGATTTGATGGCTTTCACCTCGATGAAACCATCTTCCAAATCAATCTCGTTCCAATCCAATCGGCCGATTTCCGCATGGCGCAATCCGGCAAACGCGGCGATGGCCACGAATGGCGTCATGTCGCCGGCGACCTGCAAAAGTTTGGTTACTTCGTCCGACGTGAAAATTTGGATTTCGGAATTCTTCTTTCCCGAATATTTCTGAACGTTTTCGAGCCAGTTCGTTCCCCTGGGCAAATACCCTTTGAGCACCAACCACCGATTAAAACAGCCGATTACGTCCCGGTGATTCTTCTTGGAACGGTCGGACAGTGGCAGATTCGTAAGATGACCGGAAATCAGGCTGGGCGTGACTGTGTGCGCTTCGTCATTGAAACTCTCAGCAAAACGGTCAAGAACGATGCGAAATTGCTTTTTCCG
>JASHPN010000375.1 GCA_030038175.1 Verrucomicrobiia bacterium | reverse complement strand
AGACAAATATTATCAGCGACAACGACCTGCGCATTGATCCCGGCGTCTTTCGAAAACAATTATTGCATGATGAAGGATTGATCCTGGGCGCATACGACGCGCGCATCACCGGGCGCGACGATGACCCGGCATCGGAATATCCGGATTTCGATCCGTCTGACGCGGCGGTGTACGGGCCTTTTGCGGCGGCCATGAACGCCTATGTCCGCGGCGAGTTAAAATTTGAGGATGATTTGCCTTATGAAGTGCTGGCTGGTGTGCAGCCATGGAATTATGGCGCGCCCAATAATTATCCCAGCGCTGCCGGCCGCCTGGCCGCGACGATGAACCAGAATCCCTACATGCGAATCCTGGTGTTGGGCGGCCGGTGCGACCTGGTTTGCCCGATTGACACCATGCACTACGCGATTGATCACATGGCCCTGGACCCAAACTATCGCACCAACATTGTCTATGCCCAATTCGACGCCGGCCACATGATGTACATCAACCTGCCGGATTTGAAGAATCTCCAAAAAGTCGTCGAAAAATTCATTCGCGGACCCTGACCAGCGCCTTGATGGCGCGGTTTTCCACGGACATTTGCCTGAATAATTCCGGAAGTTGGCTGAGCGGCCATTCTCCATCCACGAAATCCTTTGCCCGGACGATTCCCGCTTCAATCAATTTCAATGCTTTCCGGAAGGTCCTTGGGGTATGGTGAAAACTGGCCAGCAATGCCAGATTCGAGTAGTGAATCATTTTTGTATCCAGCGAAATCGTGGTCCCGGATGGGCAGCCGCCGAAGAAATTCACCGAGCCGCCCCGGCGGACCAGGCGCACCGCCGCCTCCCAGGTTTCGGGTTTTCCAATCGCTTCAATCACCACGTCAAATTCAGAACCGTCTCCGCCGTTTATCCTGGCAGCGGGAGGCGGGCCTGCCATGGGAGAGCCACGAACCGCCCCCCAAATGTCACCATCTTTTCCCACCTCAAAGACTTTGTCCGCGCCCAATTGCTGCGCCGCCCGCAGCCGATTTGATCCTCGGCCCGCGACGCTTGCGCGGCAGCCCAGATGTTTCGCCAATGCCACAAACATCAATCCAATCGGGCCGGCGCCCAGGACCAGGACGTGTTGCCCCTTCCGCAAATTCAAATCGTCCATACCCTGGGCCACGCAGGCGAGCGGTTCGGCCAAGGCCGCATCCTCAAACCTGGTTTTGGGTTTCAGGCGCAGCATATTTTTTTCGACCAGCCGCGCCGGCACCGCGATCGTCTCGGCGTACGCGCCGTTCAGAAAAAGCAAATCGTCGCACAGATTTTCCCGTCCGTTTTTGCAAAAGAAGCACGAGCCGCAAGGGGCCGAATTGGCAACGACGACGCGGTCGCCCATCTTCCACCTTCCCGTTGAGGCTGAAGGCGAGACGGAACGGGTTTCGGCGATTTCCGAGATGGTCCCCGCCAATTCATGCCCGAAGGGCGAAGGCGGCGTAAGCATTTTGGCGTGGTAACCCCGCTTAAAAACCTTCAGGTCCGTTCCACACGTCAAGGCGGCGGCAATCTGGATGCGAACCTCGCCCGGCTTGAGCGGACGCGGAGCGACTTCGTGGATTTGAATGTCCTCTTTGCCATAAAAAATCGCCGCTTTCATTTCCGGCAGTATATTTGAAAAGCCGGAAGGGCAAGCGCGAAAAGTGGCTTTCGCTGCAAGGTCACTGCGCGGCCCAGCTTCCGCGAATGACGCCCTTGGCCTGCGGCATCAAGGGCGGCAAATCAGCCTGAATCATGAAATTGGTGTCAAAGGCCCAACTGCGGGAGGGCGCCGTGTAATAATAGCCGGTCTGCTGCCAGCAATTGGTGGCGTATTGGCTCGGAAACATCACGACAATGGAACCATTATACCAAAGCTTGACGCTGCTCCAATCTTCCAGCGTTCGCAGGAAATTTTCAACCCCGCCGCTGTAACCGTCAGATGTGCCTTCACTGGCCGGATTATTGGTATTGGATTCGACAATGCCTTCCATGCAGCCGGCGTTTATGGTCGTTTGTGAAGCGGACGGGCCGCCCCTGGTATCTGTTGACGAGTTTGAAGACGAACTTTTGGAGTCCTGCCAGCCATCTGAAAGGATGGTAACCGCATCACCCATCAGCGCGGCCGGCTCGGTGTAAACGGTATTGTTTTGGCTGATCGAAGAGCCCAGGCTGTTCGAGACGTTATAATCGCCCCAAACATAGATCGGCATGGCGGTGGCCAGCCCAAAACCCCGGCTGCCCATATTCACCGGCATCATTCCTCCATTCATAACTCGCACCGCGGGAAGCGCCGTTGAGCTCAGTGAAACGGCGTTGAAAATATACATGGAATCCAGGGCGCGCGACTTGTGAAACGAGGACTGGCATTGCGCGTTATAATTGCTGCCGCCATAGATGTCGTTATTGTTGGCCGCGTTGTTCGTCATCCAAACATTCAAGGCTTTAAGATCCAGTTGAGTCGCATAGACGACTTTGGGAGGACCGCTTCCCAAATGCCAGCCTTCGCGCCAATCGTAGAACAGGACGTTCGTTAAAAACGAATAACCCATATACCATACGATGTTTGTGCCTGTCTCCGGTCCGGAAGTATTTGTAAATTGAAGTGTGGTTACATTATTGGTGAACAAGAATCCGTTGGCCGCCTGAAAACCATTGGCGTAAGCAGGCGAATAAAAGGGAATGTAGTTTGTCGCATAGACCGATTTTGAAAAGGTGTTTGAGACAAGATAAAAGTCATTGGTACACCAAGTGAGATAATTGGGTCCATTTGCGGCATCCTGATAATAGAGAGCCATGGGGGCGCCGACCTGGTAGGTTGAGTTCCAACCCTGATTTGTTCCGCCAGGATAGTTGGTCAGAAAAAGGTCCGCTGCGTTGGCGATATAAAGCTCGCCGTTGGTCGTGTACGCGGCCGAAGTGTCACTCGCATAATTGGACGGCGGAATATTGATGATGGCCTCAACCGACGCCGGATTATTGTTGGTGCCGACCGGCATGGTGAGCGTGTCATTGTCAGAGGTCGGCTGACTTGCCAGCACGTATTGTGATCTTCCACTGCCGGCGTATCCCGCGCAAAACGGGTCGTCCACTTCGTTGGTGGCCAGGCCCACGGCGGACACCGTGCTGGAAAAGGTGATGGTGTCGGATCCCGACCAAATGCCGCCATTGGAATAGACGGGGCCGACGATATTCAAGGTTTGCGCCGCCGCAATTTCGAGGTTCATATTGTAAAATATGGCAAATTGAAAGAGGGGGATTGAGGCGAATTGAAGCGTCTCGGTGACCGTGGAAGGCACGGGGGCGCCCGTCGCAGGCGTGGCCGTGGCCGCAATGGTGACGTCCTGCTCTTCACCATACAATCCGGTAAATTGGGAATTGAGCGCCACCGCGCTTGCGGTCCATGGGCCGATCGAAACATAAATCTGGCCGCTGGCATTGTTTGAAGGATTGCTGTAAGAATATTGAATCGGCCAACTGCTCTGATTGTTTGTCGGCAGAAAGGAGGTGCCGTAATAGGCGCCGCTGTTGGAAAGGCTCCCGAACTCATAGTCGTGAGTCATTTGGGCAAGAACCATTTCTGTCGCCGCTTCGGCGGCCGCTTCGCTTGCGTTATATTGATTGTTCCTCTGAGTGATTTTGGCGTTGCTGGTCGTGAAAAACATCATCGTGGTGAAAACGACGAGCATCATCGCCAAAAACGTCATTGTCACAAGCAAGGCATAGCCAGCCCGGCTTTGATAATTCTTAAATCGCTTCACCCGTATCCACATAACCCATATCCCATATCCCCCGAAGCAACAGGATGTTAGCAGGGTATGTGCCGCCGGCAAATCACGCCCAAAACCCGCAGATATTTATGGAATATTTGGATTATCAACCCACGACTGTCATAAAAAGCGACACCGCGCCCACGGTTAATGCCGTCACTGCGCGGCCCAGGTTCCGCGAATGACGCCTTTGGCCTGCGGCATCAAGGGCGGCAAATCAGCCTGAATCATGAAATTGGTGTCAAAGGCCCAACTGCGGGAGGGCGCCGTGTAATAATAGCCGGTCTGCTGCCAGCAATTGGTGGCGTATTGGCTCGGAAACATCACGACAATGGAACCGTTATACCAAAGCTTGACGCTGCTCCAATTTTCCAGCGTTCGCAGGAAATTTTCAACCCCGCCACTGTAACCGTCAGATGTGCCTTCGCTCGCCGCATTATTGGTATTGGATTCGACAATGCCTTCCATGCAGCCGGCGTTAATGGTCGTTTGTGAGGCAGACGGGCCGCCCGTATGCAGGGCAAGGCTGTTCGTGTCCAACCATGAGTCTGACAGGATGGTAACCGCATCACCCATCAGCGCGGCCGGCTCGGTGTAAACGGTATTGTTTTCGCTGATCGAAGAGCCGAGGCTGTTCGAGACGTTATAATCGCCCCAAACATAGATCTGCATGGCGGTGGCCAGCCCAAAACCCCTGCTGCCCATGTTCGCCGGCATCATTCCTCCATTCATAACCCGCACCGCGGGAAGCACGGTCGAGCTCAGCGGAACGGCGTTAAAAATATACATGGAATCTATGGGGCGCGACTTGTGAAACGAGGACTGGCATTGCGCGTTATAATTGCTGCCGCCATAGATGTCGTTATTGTTCGCCGCGTCATTCGTCATCCATACGTTCATCGCCTTAAGATCCAGTTGGGTCGCATAGATGACTTTGGCAGGACCGCTTCCCAGATGCCAGCCTTCCCGCCAATCATAGAACAGGACGTTTGTTAAAAACGAGTAGCCCATATACCATACGATGTTTGTTCCCACGTAGGTGCCTGATGTATTTGTAAACCTCAGTGTAGTTATGTTATTGGTGAAGATAAATCCGTTGGTTGCCAGGAAACCATTGGCGTAAGCGGGCGAATAGATGGGAACCCAATTTGTGGCGTAGAATTTACCCACCGTCACATTGGAAACCAGGTAGAAATCGTTAGTGGCCCAGGCGAGATAATTGGGCCCATTTGCGGCATCCTGATAATAGACCGCCATCGGCGCGCCGACCTGGAAGGTTGATCTCCAGCCCTGATTTGTTCCACTGGGATAGTTGGTTACGAACAGATCGGCTGCATTGGCGGTATAAAGCTCGCCGTTGGTCGTGTATGCGGCCGAAGTGTCACTCGGGTAACTGGATGGAGGAATGTTGACGACCGCCTCAACCGACGCCGGGTTGTTGTTGGTGCCAACCGGCATCGTGAGCGTGTCATTTCCGGAGGTGGGTTGATTGGTAATCGTGTACGTGGACCTTCCACTGCCGGAATATCCCGCGCAAAACGGGTCGCCCACTTCGTTGGTGGCCAGGCCCACCGCGGAAACCGTGCTGGAAAAGGTGATGGTGTCGGACCCTGACCAAATGCCGCCGTTGGAATAGACGGGACCCACGATATCCAGGGTTTGCGCCGCCGCAATTTCCAGATTCACATTGTAAAATATGGCAAATTGAAAAAGCGGGATGGACGCAAACTGAAGCGTCTCGGTCACCGTGGAAGGCACCGCGGTGCCCGTCGCAGGCGTGGCCGTGGCCGCAATGGTGACGTCCTGCTCTTCACCATACAGGCCGGTAAATTGCGAATCAAGCGGCTCCGCCGAGGCGGTCCATGCGCCGATCGAAACATAAATCTGGCCGCTGGTGCTGTTTGAAGGATTGCTGTAAGTATATTGAATCGGCCAGCTCCCCTGGTTGTTTGTCGGCAGAAAGGAGGTGCCGTAATAGGTGCCGCTATTGGAAAGGCTCCCGAACTCATAGTCGTGGGTCATTTGCGACACAACGGTTTCCGTCGCCGCTTCCGCGGCCGCTTCGCTGGCGTTGTATTGATTGTTCCGCTGCGTCAGTTTGGCGTTGCTGGTCGTGAAAAACATCATCGTGATGAAAACGACGAGCATCATCGCCAAAAACGTCATGGTGACGAGCAAGGCGTAAGCGGCCTGGTTTTGACGATATGGGTACGATATGGTTTTCATACGGGCCTCAATTCCATGCGCGGCGGAAAACTTTGGTGCGCAATTGATAATAGTCGAAGGCATTGAAGTCATGTCCTCCGACAAACGCGATGGGATATTCCCATTGAGAAAACTGCAGTGTCACGTGAATGAGCTCGCGATTATCTATGCTCGTGTAATTGGTCACTAAAGTGGTGCCATCGAGGCTCCAGCTTTCAGCGTCAAAGACGTTGATATTCGTGATATAGGAAGCGAGCTGGTTGGTATATACGACGGCCGAGTTGCTGACGTTGAACTGAGTCAAAATATTGGTGCTGGTGTTCGTATCCAAATAATAAACCGTATACCAGGTCGTGTTTGTGGTGGGATAAACGATCAACGCGTTTCCGACCTGTACGTTGGTCGCGCTCAGGAGCGTGAAGGTAGAAGTGCCGATCGTGCCGCAGTTTCCGACATAAACGATTTTTCCCTCCCGGATGCTGTCGCGCATTTGATTCAATGCCGTGCGCGCGCCCTGGGTGGCCACCAATTTCGTCGCACTCAAAGTAGAAATGCGCAACCCAAAAAGTTGAACCCCCACCATGACGCCGACGAAAATGAATAGAAAAATTCCGGTCACCATCATCATCTCCACGAGCGTAAACCCGGAGGCGGGATGCCATGGCGGCGCGTTTTTGATTTTTTGAAAAGTTTTCATTGGTCCGGGGCGCGAAAAGTTATGATGGTGTTGGTGAAAAGTTTTCCAGTCAGCGGAAATGTCCAGACGACGTCCGAACGAATTTGCCGCAAGTAGGGGCCATTCGTCCAATTGGCAACCCAGGAGACGGACATGTAATTGGTCACCAGGAGCGGCGCGCCGCTTTGCGGAACATCGTTGGTGTCGAAGGAACTGTAATTCGTCGCCTGGGTGAAGCTGGTCGGGGGAAGAAAGTCAGCCGCCACTTCGCCATTGGCCGCGGTGTCCCATTTGGCCGTGCGCGCCTGTTCGACGCCTTGCGAGGCGTAGGATTGCGCGCCCAGCGACATGGAACTCCACTCAGCTATGCGGTTCGCCTCCACATATCCGGCAAGCATGCCGGCGGCCACCAATCCGAAAATCACGAAGGCGATCATCACTTCGAGGAGGGAAAATCCGCCGCGCAAGAGGCCCGCGGGGCGCTCCTGTTTTTTTTGCCTGGCACAAATCAACATATTTCTGCGGTTCGCTTCAATGTCCTGCACGGCAAATTCAGCATGGTTTATGCCACGGTCGCTGCCGGATTGGGCTTGGTGTTCCTCACACGGTTAACCGCTCCAAGGCCGCTTTCACGCTCCGGCACTGTCCTGAAACATGACACCGGAACGGACAAAACAAATTGGCGCGAACCTCCGTTCTTCCGGGTTCCTTAAAACCGGCAGCAGGGAAATCTCAATTGCCGGACGGATTGCGAGGTGGTTTTGCCCTGGTGAAGTTCGTCTCCCGAAGGTAAATCGGCGTCAAATTTTCCGCCGGTAAAAAACTGTTTTGCGCCGCCGCAAGCACGCTGATCGCGGATGCCCGCGGATAAACCGTCCGCACCTTCGCGCCATTTGGAAAAAATCCCGCGGCGTCCGGTCCGGCCAGAATGCATCCTTCATTGACAAGGGATTGAACGTGCGCCCGCGGCGAAATTCTGAGCGGTTCGGCTTCCCGCGTGGCGCCTTCGGCGATGTCATAAACGGCCAGGTAAAACTCTTCCCGTTGCGCGTTCACGACGACGTTTACGCGCCCAAATATCTTCTCAGCCTGCGCCTGAGCCGCGATGGCCGCGACACTGCTAACGCCGGTTGTTTTTGTTCCGCGCGCCAATTGCCAGCCCTGGACTGCCGCCACGGACGCGCGGACACCCGTATAGGACCCGGGCCCAAGCCCGACCGCGAGCGCCTCAATTCTTCCGCGCGCAATTCCTGCCTGCGCCAAAACGTCTTCAATTATCTCAAAAACGGCGGTATTGCGCTCCCCAACCTGGATCACTTCCGCCAGGACCGCGCGCCCGCGCGCGACGGCCGCGCTCCGCTGTTGCGATGAAAATTCAAGCGCCAAAATCGTCATAAGTGATCTTCCGATCGTTTTCATTCAGGATCTCGATTTGCACGCGTTTGCACTCAAAGTCCCGCCGGGAGAAGAGCGTCATTCGTTCGGCCCATTCGATCACGGCCACGCCGTTCGGCCGCAAAAATTCTTCAAGCCCGGCCGAAAGAATCTGTTCCTGCGTGTCGAGCCGGTACAAATCGAGGTGATAGAGCTCCAGGCGCCCGCCGGCATATTGGGCAGCCAGGGCAAAGGTGGGCGAATGAACGCGCGCGGAAATTCCCAAGCCCCGAGCCAGGCCTTTTACAAACTGCGTCTTGCCGGCGCCCAGCTCGCCCGAAAGCGCTATGACCCACCCCGACCGGGCGGCCTGGCCGAATTTTTCTCCCAGGGATTCCGTTTCCGCCGGGCTACGCGAAATGATCATAGCCATGGGCATCCAACGGTCTCACACCGCTTCCGTCACGGATTCTCAACCCCGCGGCGGCGGTAATTTTTCCAATGCAACTCAATTTTAATTTCGGAAATTTTTTGTTCCAGGCATCCAGCAATTTAACCGCGTCCGCGCCGGGAACGGTCAGGAGCAATTCAAAGTCCTCGCCATCCGCCAATGCCGCCGCAAAGGGCGGCTTGGCCGACGGCATTGTCCGCGCCTGCAATTTGGCCGCGCGGGAAACCGGAACGGCGGATTTCAAAAGCTCGGCGCCGGTTCCGCTGGCCGCCAAAATGCGCCGGAGGTCGCCCGCCAGCCCGTCGCTTAAATCCGCCATCGCATGAAGAGAGAAGTGCTCCGCCAGCCATTGCGCCTCGTGAATTCTGGGTTCAAAATCCAAATGCTTTCCCAAAAGTGATCCGCCCAGTTCGCCGGTGACAAAAATCGCGTCACCGGGTTTAGCGCCATTGCGCAGGACTTGCCTGCCGCGAGCCACGGTCCCGAGCATTGCCACCGAGATAAAAATGCCGCCGGTGCTGGCCGTCGTTTCGCCGCCGGCCACGGCCACGCCGAATCTTTTCGCCAGCGCATTGAGGCCCTCATAAACGCGGGCGATAAAATCCGGGTCATAATCGGGGGGCAGGCCAATGGTCACCAGCGCAGCGGCGGGGGTTCCGGCCATCGCGGCGATGTCGCTCAGGCAGCGCCCCAATGCCTTGTGCCCGATCTTTTTCGGCTCCGTTTCGCCGGAGAAATGGACGTTCTCTACGACCGCATCGGTCTTGAATAAAAGCAATTTCTCCGGCAGGCCAAAATCCAGGACGGCGCAATCGTCGCCCGCGCCGACCACCACGGTATCGTTGGTCGGCAGCGACCGGGTCAGTTTCCCGATGAGTTCAAATTCCTTCATAGCGGGTGAATTAATGGGGCGGAAACTTAAATAACATCACCAGGTTCATGGTATTGAACAGCGAGTGCGCAAAAACCGGAGCCAGAAAATTGTCGGTGGTTTCATAAAGCCAGGTGAACGCCAGGGCCAGGACGAAAAGAGGAACCAAAATCGCCAAATCCCCATGAATGAGGGCAAAAATCAAACTGAGGCCCAGCCAGGCGGTCTTGCGATAGCCCCGCTGTTTAAGAAACGGAAACAGGACGCCGCGAAAGATAAACTCCTCGCCGACGGGCGCGATCGCCACGGTGAAGAAAACGAGGTAGATCTTCATGGGCAGCGAATAGGGGCGGGTCAGCAGGGACACGGCGGCTTCCTCTTTTGGCAGCCAATGGATTTTTTCCATGATGTGCATGGAAATTATATTAAGCCACGCGGCCACGAAAAAGATAACAATCGTCGTTAGAAAGGCGAGGCTCAACGCGAAAGGCAGGTTTCCCCGGTTAAAACCCAGTGCCTCGCTCCATCGGACGTTGTGTTGGCGAAAAAAAATCCCCATTAAAACCCAGGTGGCGCCCTGGAGGCTTAAGGTCGCCAGCAGAACATTGCCGGGACTGTAAATGTCCTTAAAACCCGGCAGTCCGATTTTTGACAGAATGGTAATGACCGACTCGCCTGCCAGAAAACAAGCCACCTGCGCGACGATAAAAATAACCACCGCGTCAGTCCGCCAGGGCCGTGCCGATAACATGGCGGCAGATTAGAAGGTTGCGCGCGGGAGGTGAAGTGAAATTGCCGCCGCGGTGATTATCCGCCGAAGGCCGCGTATTTCCTGATGCCGCGAGCCCAGGCGAAGCGGGCCAGCGCGTACGCGGCCAGAACCCAAAGGACCTGCGCCAGAAATCCTCTTTCCAATTGCGCCCCGGATATTTTCCCCATGTAAATGCCCGCCGGGAAATAAAGTTGATAGGGAAAAGGCGTAAATAACAGGACGTGTTGCACGGCCGGGTGCAGGAGCGAGATCGGAAATAAATGCCCGCTGGCGAGATACTCGAACGCAAACAGGATGAAAATGAGCGTCGAAATCTCGAGGAACCAGAAAGCGAGCATGGCCATGGTGTAAGAAATAAAAAATTGGAGCATGGCCGCCAGCGCCAGGGAAACCACAAAGGCGGCGAAAACGGCCGCGTCGTGCGGGAGCATGAAATTTTTGCGAAAACAAAAGATGAACAGGGCCAGCGGCACGCAGGCCATGCCGGTAAAAGCCGCGCGCCCGGCCAAAAAGAGGGAGAAACGATACCACAAATAATCAATCGGCTTGAGCAAAAACCAACTGATATTGCCTTCGCGAATGTCGGCGGCAATCTGCCAGTCGTCCTCGTTCACGGCCGTCAACACATCCACGACGGCCACGATGAGATAATAGAAAATCATCTCCTGCTCGGTAAACCCGGAGAGCGACCCGCCGGGAGCTTTGCCGGCATAAACCGCCCGCCAGAGCGAGACCATGGCAAACAGGGGAATGAAACTGAATAACGTCCGGGTCAGGTAATTGACACGATAAGTCAGGTTGTTTTGAATGCCGATGCCGATGACGTGCCAGTATTTTTTCACTTTTTCGCCGCCAGGCGGCTCTTATATTTAGTTCCGCAATCCAATGAAAACAAGCCTCATTGCCGCTTCGGCGCCGGGATTGAATTTCTTGCCTTGAAAAGTGCACATTTTGAAAGAAAAAGTGCTGGAAAAGACGATGGACATGAGGCAATTTAGCCGTTCTCTATGCGAATAACGAAAATACCTGGGGTGATTGCGGCCCTGTTCGGACCAGGACTGGCAAGCGCGTTTGCCAGCGAAGCGAACATTCATTTGCCGCCTCTTGAGAAAGTTGCGTTTTTGGGCGGAAATTTGAGCAGTCACGCGGTTTTGTATTTCGGCCTGGCGGTTTGTTTGATCGGAGCGTTATTCGGATTTGTTCAATACCGTCAAACCTGCGCGCTGCCTGTGCATAAAGCGATGGTGGACGTTTCAAATATTATCTGGGAAACCTGCAAAACCTATTTGATGCAACAAGGGAAATTCCTGGTGGGCCTTTGGATCCTGATTGCGGCCTGCATGGTTTATTATTTCATGGGCCTGCAACATAATCCGTTAAGCAGTGTCGTCGTGATTTTGATCTGCTCGGTGCTGGGAATTGCCGGCAGCGTGGCGGTGGCATGGTTCGGCATCCGGATCAACACCACCGCTAACTCGCGTTCCGCGTTTGCGGCGCTTCAAGGCCATCCGCTCAAGACCCTGTTTATACCGTTGCGCGCGGGCATGAGCATCGGTCTGCTGCTGGTCTGTGTGGAACTCTTTTGCATGATTTGCATTTTATTATTCGTTCCGCCGGACCTGGCTGGCCCCTGTTTTATCGGGTTTGCCATCGGCGAATCTCTCGGCGCCGCGGCCCTGCGTATTTGCGGAGGCATTTTTACCAAAATCGCGGACATCGGCGCCGACCTGATGAAAATCGTGTTCAATTTGCCCGAAGACGACCCGAAAAATCCCGGCGTCATCGCTGATTGCACGGGAGATAATGCGGGCGACTCCGTGGGACCCACCGCCGATGGATTTGAAACTTACGGCGTTACCAGTGTCGCGCTGATCGCGTTCCTGGCGCTGGCGCTGTCCTCGGCGCCAGACCTTTGCGGAAAACTGATCATTTGGCTGTTCGCCATCCAGACCCTGATGGTGCTGGCCTCTTTGTTTTCGTATTATATCAACAAATTCCTGTGCGCGGCGCGTTATGCCGGAGTAAAGGATTTCAACGCTGAAAAGCCGTTGACCGACCTGGTCTGGACAACCTCGATTGTGTCCATCGGGGTCGTTTTTGGGGCGAGCAAATTGTTGTTGGGTAATTTCCCGGTGACGAACACGGCCGGCGGCGCTGCTCAAGCGCTGCCGAACCTTTGGTGGGTTCTGGCGGCCATCATCTCCTGCGGCATTCTGGCCGCGTCGCTCATCATGGAATTTACCAAGATTTTCGTCAGCACCAATTCGCGCCACGTCCGGGAGGTGACCACCGCGTCCGAACAGGGAGGGGCGTCGTTGAACATTCTTTCGGGCTTCGTCACCGGAAATTTTTCGGCCTTTTGGATGGGCCTGGTGATTCTGGGGCTGATGTTTTTTGCTTACATGCTGTCACAAAGCGCGGATTTACTCGCCCTGATCCCGGCGGTCTCGTTCGCCCCGCCCATCTTTGCGTTTGGCCTGGTGGCGTTCGGGTTCCTGGCGATGGCGCCGGTCATTATTGCCGTGGACAGCTTTGGCCCGGTGACGGACAACGCGCAATCGGTCTATGAGCTGAGCCGGATTGAGTCGCTGCCCAACGTAAGCGGCGAGATTGAAAGGGAATTTAAATTCAAGCCCGATTTTGCCTCGGCCAAGCATGAGCTTGAAAAATACGACGGCGCCGGAAATACATTCAAAGCGACCGCGAAACCGGTGCTGATCGGCACGGCGGTCGTCGGCGCGACGACGATGATTTTTGGGATCATCATGCTCCTGGACAAGGTGTACGGCAATGTCGTTGCCAATCTCAGCCTGGTTCAACCGCAGATTGTATTTGGACTCCTGATGGGAGGGGCGGTGATTTATTGGTTCACGGGCGCGAGTTCCCAGGCCGTGGTGACCGGCGCCTATCGTGCCGTGGTGTTCGTCAAACAAAATCTGAACCTTGAAAAGGAAGCGGCCTCCATCGAAGACAGCAAAAAAGTCGTGGAGATTTGCACGCGCTACGCGCAACGCGGCATGATTAACATTTTCATCGTCGTTTTCGCTTTTGCGCTGGGCCTGTCCTTTTTCAATTCGTATTTTTTTATCGGATATCTCATCGGGATCGCGTTTTTTGGCCTGTTCCAGGCGCTCTTCATGGTCAACGCCGGCGGGGCGTGGGACAACGCCAAGAAGATCGTCGAAGTGGATTTGAAACAAAAAGGAACGGCGTTGCACGCCGCGACCGTCGTGGGCGATACCGTGGGCGATCCCTTCAAGGACACCAGCTCGGTCGCGATGAATCCGATCATCAAATTCACGACCTTGTTTGGGCTGCTGGCCACGGAAATTGCCGTGACGATGACCAGCCCGAATTTGAAGATCGGCATTGGCATCGCATTCTTCATCATCGGGCTGATCTTTGTTTATCGCTCGTTCTACGGAATGCGGATTCCACAAGACAAGGCGATGGCGAAGTAGTTAAACTGAATCATGTCTGTGATTCAGCGCCAGATCCGGGCCGGTTGGCAATTGCGGGTTTTTTTTACGGAGAACGTGTTTGCCGCGGATAATCTGACCTTGAAAAAAGCGCTGGCGGATGCCTTGCCGCGAAAAGTCCTGGTCGTCATCGAAAATTCCCTCGGGCAGGCGCGGCCGGACATCGAAAAGCAAATCGAGGATTATTTCCTGGCGCACGGCCACGCCCTGCAATTGGTCCGCCCGCCGCTGCCGGTCGTGGGCGGTGAACGCTCGAAAAATTCAATCCCGCTGGTCACCGAAATTCTTTCCCATATTGACCGGCATCATATTGACCGCCAGTCCTATCTGGTGGCGATCGGGGGCGGGGCCTTGCTGGACCTGGCGGGATTTGCCGCCGCCATCGCCCACCGCGGCGTGCGCCACGTGCGCATTCCGACGACCACGCTGGCCCAGGCGGATTCAGGGGTAGGGGTAAAAAACGCCATCAACGCCTTCGGCAAAAAGAATTTTATCGGCACATTTGCGCCGCCTCACGCGGTCATCAACGATTTCAGCCTGCTGGCTACGCTGCCGCCCGCGGACAAACGCGCCGGATACGTGGAAGCGGTGAAAGTGGCGTGTATCCGCGACCGCGTTTTCTTTGAAGAAATCGAAAGAGACGCCGAAGAATTGTCGGTGTTCGCGCCCGAGACGATGAAGCATCTGATTCGCCGGTGCGCCGAATTGCATCTCAATCATATTGCCGGAAGCGGCGACCCCTTTGAAAGAGGTTCGGCGCGCCCCCTGGATTTCGGGCATTGGTCGGCCCATAAATTGGAGCAGCTTTCGAACTTCGGGATTCCGCACGGCCAGGCCGTGGCCATCGGCATCGCGCTGGACGTCATCTACTCACGAAAGGCCGGGATGCTTAAGTCCGCAGCCTGCGGGCGCATCCTGAATCTGTTGCGTAAACTTGGCTTCAAACTATACGCCGACGAATTGCTGGACAAGGACTCGGGCGGAAAGTTGCGCATTCTCGCCGGTTTGGAAGAATTTCGCGAGCACCTGGGAGGAAGGTTGACGATCACGCTCTTGAAAGAGATTGGGCGCGGCGTGGAAATCCATAAAATGGATCCTAAAAAAATCATCGCGGCCATTCACGAGCTTCAGGACCATTCAAAATGAACCCAAAATGAACCGTTTGGCGGTCATCAACGTTGTCGGCTTGACCGAATCGCTGATCGGCCCGCAGACACCCCGCATTGCGGGCTTTTGCAAGGGTGGCGCGATGGCGGCGGTGCAGCCGGCCTTTCCAGCCGTCACGTGCACCGCGCAATCCAGTTATCTAACCGGGAAACGGCCATCCGAACACGGCATTGTCGGCAATGGCTGGTTCAATCGCGAACTGGCGGAAGTGCATTTCTGGAAACAATCCAATCACCTGGTTCAAAGTTCCAAAATCTGGGATGCGCTGAAATCTCTCCAGGCCGCCGGACCGCTGACGGCGGCAAATTGCTTTTGGTGGTTCAACATGTATTCCGGGGCGGATTACTCAATTACGCCGCGCCCGATTTATCGCGCTGATGGCGGCAAAATTTTTGATATTCATTCGTGGCCATATTCGATCCGCCAGGAAATCAAAAAGGATTTGGGGGATTTTCCGTTCTTCGGATTCTGGGGGCCGGCGGCGGGTGTCAAAACAGCGCAAGGTCCGGCAGATTGCGCGACGCGCTGGATTGCCGAATCGGCGAAATGGATTGAGAGCCGCTTTTCGCCGGCGTTGAACCTGGTTTATCTGCCGCACCTGGACTACAACCTGCAGCGGCACGGACCTTTCGTGCAAACACCCGAGGGCCGGCGTGATATGAACCCCGCCATTATGCCCGACCTGGCGGCGATAGATAACATCGTTGGCGGCTTGATTGATTTTTTCGGCGGGCGCGGTGTTCAGGTGGTCCTGCTTTCCGAATATGGGCTGACCAACGTGGACACGCCCATTTACTTGAACCGCCTTTTTCGCAATCAGGGCTGGCTCGCCGTGAAGGATGAACTGGGACTGGAAATTCTGGATGCGGGCGCGAGCAAAGTTTTCGCCGTGGCCGACCATCAGGTTGCCCATATTTATTTGAATGATCCTGCTCTGGAAAAGCCGGTTCGCCGGCTTCTGGAAACGGTCTCCGGAATTGAACGCATCCTGGGTGGTCAGGAAAAAGAAGCCGCCGGCCTGGCGCATCCGCGCGCGGGAGATTTGATTGCCGTGGCCGCGCCCAACGCGTGGTTTGCCTATTACTATTGGGAAGACGATGCGCGGGCGCCCGATTTTGCCCGCACGGTGGATATTCACCGCAAGCCGGGGTATGATCCGGTGGAACTTTTTATTGATCCCAAAATCCGGCTGCCCAAATTAAAAATTGCCGGGCGATTGCTGCAAAAGAAACTGGGATTTCGCATGTTGATGGATGTCATCCCGCTGGACGCGACGCTGGTGAAAGGTTCGCATGGCCGAAGGCCGGCGGATAAAAAGGATTGGCCGGTTATCGTTGTTCAAAATGCGGAACGTCTGAGGGGCACGGAAATTGAATCCACGGATGTTTATCCGATTTTGCTTGGGCATTTTGAATCTGGCGGTTAAATGGTTAAATCGTTGAATCGTTAAATGGGGCGAGTGCGGGCGAGGGTCGCGCACACATTTTTTGTGCGAGGGTTTGGAAACAGGGAAACGAACCTGCCTTCGGTCCCGCCGGCGCTTCGCGAAGGTCAGTCGGCGAGCGAGCGGCGCACATTTTTTGTCCATAGGCGGGGAAACTGGAAACCAGACACGAATTGCACGGATTTACACTAAAAACCTTGGCGTTCTGAGCGGTTTTGGGTTGGAGGGGTGGAAACTTGCCTGGATCTGACTTTTTCACGCAAAGGCCGCCAAGGCCGCAAAGAACAAAGACGGAAGCGATACATTTGCCACGGCCTCGGGCAAAGCCCTTTGATGAAGTGTTTTCAAAAGTTTCCTGAAGAGAATTACGTTGCGTCCTTTGCGTCCTTTGCGTGAGGCCCTCAACGGCAATGAAATGGTCACGGTACGCGCACATTTTTCGTGTAAGGGTTGGAAACGGTGGAAACGAAGGGCGAGGCAGTACACACACTTTTTTTGTGCCTAGCAAATGCAGGAAGGAAACGAGTCCGGCGATAATAGAAAGGCGGGTTTTATTGGCAAATCTGAAGGTTTTGTCCAGCCGGTCCTGGATCTGCGTCTGCTTCCTGGTTTCCTAAAAAAGGGCGAAGCTTTTCAACTCTGCGAGCCAAACATGGCAAAGAGCGCGCCGGCGGAATTAGACACTGGATCAATGTGTTGAGCGCAACAGAGATCCTCGAACGCGAAGGCGCGTTCGAGCACACGCGGCCCGCCTTCGCTGGAGCTACGGCGCGGCCGGGGGCGCGTATGCTCCCGTTCGCGCCAGTTCGAAATGCCTCGACGCATTATTGCGCGCTGCCGTCGTAGGAGGGCGGGGCGTCGTGGGGGTCGCTGCCCCAGGAGGTGTTGGGCGTTGTGCCTAATTCGTAAGCGAGAGCGCCTTTGCGGCAAATATCGGTGAAACGGAGCCATGGTTGGTTCCAGGTTTTGCCGTTGACCGTCAGGCTTTGGACATAAGCGGCATCTTTGGCCGCGCCTTTGGCAGTGATGGTGATTTTGCCGCAACTGGTATGCACGATGGCTTTGGAAAACATTGGGCTGCCAATGACGAGGACGTCCGAGCCGGGCAATTCGGGAAACATTCCCAGCGCGCTGAAGACATACCACGACGACATTTCGCCCAGGTCGTCATTGCCGGGATAGGCCGCGGGCGCGTTGGTATAAAGCTCGTTCATGGCGCGGCGGACGACATCCTGGGTCTTATAAGGCGCGCCCCAGAAATCATAGATCCAGGGCGTCTCGAGGCACGGCTCATTGCCCAGCCAGGCCATCCAGGAATCCGGGCCGCGATCGCCGGCGTTGAGTTTGGTGAAAAAGTCGTCGAGGCGTTTAACGGCGGTGTCCTGGCCGCCCATCAAGTCAGCGAGACGTTTGTAATTAAAGGGTTCCATCCAAAGATATTGTCCGGCGGTGCCTTCGACATACGCCTGATCGCCGTCGTAGCGCTGGATGTTATTGGTGAATCCGGGAGACCAGGCGCCGTCGCGGTCGCGCATTTGGATATAGCCGGTTTCAGGATTATACAGGTTTTGCCAGTCCTGGGCGTTTTTTAGCAGCATGGCGCTGTCGGAATCATCGCCGAGGGCCGCGGCAAACTGAGACAGCGCGAAATCGGCCGAATCATATTCCAGCACCATGGAAACCGGGCCGTAGCCGCCTTGCTGCCCCTGGTTGGGGATGTAGCCCAGGTTGAGATAATCGGCCAGGCCGTCGCGTTCGTGCGTTTTGCTGCGCGGCGCATAGACGGCGGGATTGGTCGCGGCATTCACCAGCCCGGCCAACGCGGCCTGGGTATCAAAGTTGGTGGCGCCAAACGCATAATAATCCGCAATGATGGGCGCCGCCGGGTCGCCCATCATCACGCCGCTGTCCATGGTCGTCACGCCCCAGCGCGGAAACGCGCCGCCCTGCTGGTAATCGTTCAACAATGATTGCGCCATGTCCGAGGCTTCTTTGGGCGCGAGCATTCCGAGCAGTTGCGCTTCGCTGCGATAAATGTCCCAGCCGGAAAAGTTGGCATATTGGACGTGGCCATTGGCGTTATGAACCTGTCCATCGTAGCCCGTGTAATCGCCGTTGGCGTCGGAACAGGTCGTCGGGCCGATAAACGCGTGATACAACATTGTATAAAAAACTTGCAATTCGTCCGGCGTGCCGCCGCTGACCTCGACTTTATTCAACCAGGAATTCCAAACGTTGCCTGCGTTTTTGACGGCGTCGTCAAAATCCCGGGAAGAAAAGTGGGCCACGGGGCTTTCGGCTTCGATATTGGCGCGGGCGTTGTCAATGCTGACGTAGGAAATAGCGACTTTGGCCATAACCGTCCGTCCGGCGGACGTGTCAAAGGTGAGGAATGCGCCTGAAGCGGTGTCGTTTCCATTGGTGCCGCTGGGGGCATAGGCCGCGCCGCTCCACGTGCCGTAACCGGAAAAAGGTTTGTCAAAAATGGCGCAAAAATAAATGGTGCGTTTATCGCGCTGGCGGCCATTTTTTCCGGCCTGGCAAAAATAACCGCCGATGGACCATCCGCTCACCTCATGGGTGTCCGGGTTGATGGCAATGGCCGAATCGTCAGAGTGGTTGACATCGCTGGCGGCGTTGATGGCCACAGTCGCCGTCTTGCCGGCGGGGAAGGTGAATCGCCCAAAACCGGTGCGGGTTGTGGCGGTCAATTCCACCTTGATGCCATTGTCCAGCGTCACGGCGTAATAACCCGGTTTGGCCACTTCATTGGTATGCGAGAACGCCTCGGCAAAGGCCATGCGCCGGCCATTTGGAGGTTCGCCGACTCCCGGCATGGGCATGAAGGAAAAATTTCCGCCATCGGCACAGCCGGCGCCGCTGAGATGGTCGAGGCTAAAGCCGGAAATTTCCGTGTCATAATACTTATAACCGCCCGGGGTGGTTCCCGAGCCGGTATCGGGACTCCATTGGATCATGCCAAAGGGAGCGACCGCGCCGGGAAACAAATTGTTCTGGCCGGCCGGAACGTCGGGGTAAACGTCGGTGCCGCAGATGGGTTTGGCGTATTGCACGACATTTTCTGCCGCCGGGCCCGCCATGGACGCGCTGCCACATTGACATTTTTTTGAGGTGGAACACGAAGTGGCGGCCAATAAAAGAGCGCCGGTACACAGAACGGTCACTTGAGCGATTTTCATGGATGGCAATTTGAACAAGAAAACGGCTGGATTTCAACTTCTAATTTTGCGGCACCGGCGGATGAGCGGCTAATGATTGTTGATATTATTTGAACCGGAGGGTGTTTTCGTTCGAATGACTCTCCCTCATCCGCCGTTGCCTGGCCAGGGCGCGACAGGCTGGGAGAGGGAGAATATTTCGCCGCCGGTTGGTATGTCGGCCGATTAAAGTGGTCCGGTGATTCAATGACGATCTGCGGAGAAAATCCGGCCTGCCATCTTTTTTTAAAAACGGTTTACGGCCGAGGATGCGGAGGGATGAAGATCGTGGGGTGTCCCATGAATACCCGGCCAAAATTCAACGCAACGAATGACTCGTTATTTATGGGACACCGCACTAGCCTTTTCAACGTGACGAATGACATGGATTTCATGAGGCTGGCTTTAAGGCTGGCGCGACGCGGTTATGGCGCGACCTCGCCCAATCCCATGGTCGGGGCGTTGCTGGTGAAGTCGGGCACAATTATCGGGCGCGGCTGGCATCATCGCGCGGGCCTGCCGCACGCGGAGATCGAGGCGTTTCGAGACGCGGAAAAACGGGGGTTTTCGGCCCGGGGCGCAACACTCTATGTGACGCTCGAGCCGTGTTCCATGCAAGGGCGCACGCCTGCCTGCACGGATGCAATCATCGCCGCAGGAATCCGAAGAGTGGTCATCGGCGCCACCGATCCGAATCCAAAGCATTCCGGGCGCGCCTTCGAGATTTTGGGTCGGGCGCGAATCAAGGTTGTCCATGGCATCCTGAATGATCCCGGTACGCGATTGAATGAGGCATTCAATCACTGGATAGTCCATCGCACGCCTTTTGTCACCGTAAAAGCCGCGATGACATTGGATGGAAAAATCGCGACGGCGGGCGGTGAATCGAAATGGATTACCGGCGCGCAGGCCCGGGCGGCTGGAATGGAATTGCGGCGGGGCGCAGACGCCGTCCTGGCGGGCATCAATACGATTTTGGCGGATGACCCGTCGCTGACGTTTCGTCCAGACCGAAATTCGAAGAATCGCGAACAAAAACAGTTGCGGCGGTTCATTTTGGATTCGCGGGCACGGACGCCGCTGAATTCCAAAGTGGCGACGGACGAATTTGCGCGGCTGACGACGGTGGTCATTTCACGCCATGCGCCGGCAATGCGAGTGGCCGCCCTGGCCAGGCGGGTGAACGTCCTGGTGGCTCCTGAGAATCCGTCAACCGGGCGAGGAGAGTTGGATCTGCGCCGGCTGCTGAAACAACTTGGGTCAGAAAACATCACGAGTCTGTTGGTGGAAGGCGGCGGGGAAACGAATGCGTCGTTTCTGTCCGCGGGTTTGGCGCAGCGGGTAACCTTTTTTTACGCGCCAAAAATCCTGGGCGCAGACGGGCGGACAGCCGTTTCGGGCGGGGGCATCAAACGGTTGGCCGATGCGATTTCGTTGCGCGAGGTGGAATGGAAGAAAGTGGGAGAGGATTTGATGATGACGGCACGGGTGGGCGCGGCAGGCTGGGAGAGGGAGAATCATCGTCCGGTGATTGGAAGGGGCGCCGGGAAACCACTTTCCGCCCAATCGAATAGTTACGGCTTGGAATGGGGGCGGGGGACGGTAAAATGAAGGTCAAATGTTTACGGGTATTGTTGAAGAAGCCGGGACGGTCGAAAAAATTCGGCGCGGAGGGCGGGCGATCACCCTGGTGATTTGCGCCGGCAGCGCCGGGCGCGGATTAACCATCGGGGGGAGCCTGGCAGTGAATGGCTGCTGCCTGACGGCGACGAAAATTGGTTCGCGGGGAAAACGCAAATTGGTTCAGTTTGATCTGCTGGAGGAAACCTGGCGCAGAACCAATTTTCAATTTTTAAAAGTTGGTTCCCTCGTGAACCTGGAGCGGCCTCTGCGGGCCAATGGCGAATTTGGCGGTCATTTCGTTACCGGACACATTGACGGCATCGGGAAGATTTCGCGCCGGGAAAGAGCGGGCGCAGATCATCTCCTGGATATTGCCGCGCCTGAAAAGGTGATGCGTTATGTTATCGAAAAAGGTTCTATTGCGATTGATGGCATCAGCCTGACCGTGGCCGCGGTCATGGATAAAAATTCATTTCGGGTCTGGATCATTCCGCATACGTTCGAGGCGACGAACCTGCGCCAGCGCAAAATTGGCGACCTGGTGAATCTGGAAGCGGATATGCTGGGGAAATACGTGGAGAAATTCATTCCACGGCAGCGAATTTTACGTCCACCGGCGCGCCGACGGCCAAAACCTGGCCGGTCGGCTTGAGCCGTCCGGTGGCCGCGTCGCAGGCGAAGACGGTGACGGTTCCGGAGTTTTGGTTTCCGACAATGACCCAGCGGCCGGAAGGATCAATGCCCATGCCGCGGGGGAAGTCCCCGCCACAAGGAAGATTTTGAATCAAAGAAAGGTTTCCATTTTTTTTGTTCACCGCCAGGACGGATAGGCTGTTATGCCCGCGGGTCGTCGCATAAACAAACCGGCCATCGGGGCGGTAGGCAATTTCCGCGGCCGTAAAAGATTTTTTATATTCGCCCGGCGGCAAAAGTGAAAGCGATTGGCGCTGCGTCAGTTTGCCATTGGCTCCGTCCCAATCAAACACTGTGACTGTGCAGGCCATTTCCGAGAGGACTGCCGCCGTTTTGCCATCCGGGCTGAATGCGATGTGCCGGGGCCCCGAACCCGGAGGCACAGCGGCAAAGGGAGGATCGTTCGGCGTAAGCTCCGCGGTATCGGGAGCGATTTTGTAAACCATGATCTTGTCCAGGCCCAGATCGCAGCACAGGGCGTAGCGGCCGGCAGGCGCCGGAACAAAACAATGGGGGTGGGGCACTTTCTGGCGCACGGGGTTTGTGCCGTGGCCGTGATGTCGAATAACGGCGCCGTCCACGAGCGTGCCGTCCGGATTGAGGTGAAAGGATTTAACGCTGCCGCTCCCGTAATTCGAGGCAATTACGGCATGGTCAGGAGCATCAATGGCCACGTAGGATGGGCCGACGCCGCCCGAGGATTTGCGATCCAGCAACGCAAGCCGGCCCGTTCCCGGATCAACGGAAAAAATCTCGACGGCGCCGCTTTCCTTGTCGTCACCCCGGGTGACAGCGCAGAGGAGGCGGCGGTCGGCCGAGATTGCCAGATAATTGGGGCTGTCGGCGGCGGCCGCCAATTCCGGCGCGGAAAGCTTGCCGGTTTCCATATTCAACTTCGAAACATAAATGCCTTTGCTGGAGGGGCCGCTAAAGGTGCCAAAATAGACCAAACATTCAGCGGCCCAAATTTTGGGCGCGAGCAGAACAATGGCAACGAGGGAAACGATACATCGAACTGACATAAGATTACCGGAATACGCCGGGCAGCAAGCGTAGCGGCGCCGGCGAAATTCGCAACGGGAATTTGGCGAAGCACACGTGGACGGCCCCCCCTTTCATGAACCGGGGGAGGTTTGCGAAATTTGCCGCATATCGGATACGCGCTATCGCGCGGCTTCGCTAATGGCGGCTGGCATGTTGGTGGCGTCGTACCTGGGGCGGCGCGCTCCCAGAGTTCCGCTCTGCCCCAGGCTGCTATCGTGTGCCCCTTCAGGGCCCTCAGATAGCGGCTGCGCCGGATTAACTTTCAGTGACGGTTCCGATATGCGTCCAATTTTGGAGATCGAGGATTTCCAGGAACCCATGTGCTTGATGTGTGGCAAAAGGCGTGGCATGGTGGTGGCGGTCGGAGAAACGCAGGGATGACGCGGCGCTCCGGCAGCGGTCATGGCTAAAGCAATTTCTTCCGACGGCGCCTTTGGCCCTGCGCTGGCTCCGGGCTTGCGCGCGGGGCGCGGCCGATATCTTCTCAAACGCCTGGTCGGGCGCGGCGAATTCTCCGAACTGTGGCTGGCCCGCGACGTGAAAGAGGAACGGGACGCCGCGCTGAAATTCCTGCCGCGGGCGTTTTTGCAGGACTCAAACCTCCTGGAAACCATCCAGGGCGAAATCCAGCGCAGCCGGCTGCTTAAACATCCTCACATTGTTTCCGCGTATGAATTGGCGGCGGATTACGACATGCTGGCAATCGCGATGGAATTTGTGAATGGATGGTCCCTGGCGACCTTGCGAGTGGACAAGCCGAACCATGCTTACACCGTTGAGGAAATCGAGCCATGGATTCGGGAGATTTGCCCGGCGCTGAGCTATGCTCACCGCGAATTTGGAATGGTTCATGGCGATTTAAAACCGTCCAACCTGCTGGCCAGCA
Source organism: Verrucomicrobiia bacterium (assembly GCA_030038175.1). Classification (GTDB taxonomy): domain Bacteria; phylum Verrucomicrobiota; class Verrucomicrobiia; order Limisphaerales; family UBA11358; genus UBA11358. Next base: position 8,802 of record JASHPN010000375.1, on the reverse strand, counting down.
CGCGGGAGGGGATCAAGATTTCCGATTTCGGCCTGGCGGTCCTGGTCCGCAACGAAAGTTCCAGACGCGGCATCATTAAAAGCGGCTATGGCGGAATTGGTTTCTTAAGCCCGCAACAGGTGATGGGGTCGGCACCGACCACGCTGGACGATGTTTACTCCCTGGGCGCCACAATTTTCGACCTGATTACCGGAACGCCGCCGTTCAATAAGGGCGAAGTGATTGCGCAAATTTGCAGTCTTACGCCGCCCACGATGACGGAACGCCTGAAAGAATTGGGGATTCTAGGCGAAGCGATCTCGCCGGTGTGGGAGGAAACGGTCGCCGCCTGCCTGGCCAAAAATCCGGCGGATCGTCCGGGGGCCATGGATGAAGTCCTGCGATGGTTGCAGCGCCAGGAAACGGTCTGGACACCGCCCAGCCCTGCCGACTGGACGCCCCCCGCTCTTGCGGAGCGCGCGGCTTCGGTCCCGGCCGCGCAGACTGAAAGGGCCCCGACGCGTCCCATTCCCCCGGGAATTCAGCCGGCCCCGGTCTCGAGGGCAAGCCGGATTCCGGTAATCGTTGCCGGCGTCTTTATCATTGCGGGGCTGGCGGTCGCGTTTTGGTTTGGACGAAGCGTGAAATGGCCTGCCTTGCTTTCCCCGCACGCGCTGGAATCAGCCAAACATCCGCCGGGTTCGTTAGACGGCAGTTTTTTTCCGGGAACGGGCGCCGCCGACGCCATTCGTTGTATTGAACTTCTGCCTGATGGAAAGATACTGGCCGGCGGATATTTCACGGATTACAACGGCGCCACGGTTAAAAGAATCATGCGTTTGAACACCGAGGGAGGACTCGATGTCTCGTTTGCAGTGCAGGCGCCGGAGGCGATTTTTTCGCTGGCGACGCTCAGCGATGGCCACATCTTCATGGGCGGAGGTATCATGCAGGGGCCCCGCGGATTTCGGAGGGTGATCCGCGTGAATCCAGACGGCAGCCTGGACGATAACTTCGCCGGAAAATCCAGCTATAACCGTGATTTGCACGTCATTGTCGTTCAGCCGGATGGCAAGGTCCTGGTGGGGGGAAGTTTTAACAGGGTTTTGAATAGACGGCTGGGCGGCCTGGTACGGTTGAATGCCGATGGCAGCCCTGACACTTCGTTTGATATCGGCGGAGGCGCTTCGGCGACGGTGTGGTCTATCGCGGTTCAACCCGATGGAAAGATTCTCGCCGCCGGTGAATTCAGGAAATTCCACAACCAGCCGAAGGGCCATTTGGTGCGATTGAATCCGGACGGCAGTTTTGACACGGATTTTAACGACGGCACCGGGGCCGATGGGAATGTGATGGCGGTGCTTCTCCAAAAGGACGGCAAAATTTTGATTTGCGGAGATTTCAATGAGGTGAATGATTCGCCCTTTCCTCACATCGCGCGATTGAAGGCCGATGGGAGCCTGGACGGGAGTTTTCACCCTGACGGCGAGATGGCAAACGAGCTTTGGACCCTGGCCGTCCAGTCCGATGGACGGATTCTCGTTGGCGGCAGGAATCGGGAGAACCAGGAGGCCCGGCCGTTTCTGGCGCGGTTGAATCCGGACGGAAGCCGGGACGCCAGTTTCCAGGCCAGGGAAGAGACGACCGGGGCGATTTGGCAACTGGCCGTGCAACCGGACGGCAAAATTCTGGTGGCGGGCAACTTCACGAATTTCGACGGAGCGGCGAGCGGGAACATCGTGCGCCTGAACGAATAATCCCGCAGGTTTGAACATTTATAGATCGCGGGTATATTATAAGTAAAGGTCACTTAAAGTCTGTTGTGGTCTTGAGCCGGAAAAGCACATCATTGGAACAATTGGGGCACGTGGATTTGTTGTGGCAAATAATGATGTAAAAAAAACCTTCGGGGCGTCGATCAAATTCTGGAGACACCGGCTGGGTATTTCGCAGGAAGCCCTGGCAGAACGTTCCGACATGCATCGCACCTACATTTGCGATGTGGAACGTGGTTCGCGCAATGTTTCGCTGGAAACGATCGAACGGCTGGCGCGCGCGCTCGAGATTTCCACGTTTACACTGTTTTTCAATTTCCGAAAATTGGCGTCGGACAAGCCGGTGGTGCGGCCGGTCACGGACGAAATGGCGGACATCCTGCTGGTGGAAGATAATCCGGATGACGCGGCCTTGATGTTGGGGGTCCTGAAACGGGCCAACTTCGCCAACCCCCTGCGTGTGATCAGCGACGGCGCGGCGGCGCTGGATTTTCTTTTTTGCACCGGACCCTTTGCCAATCGCCGGCCGGAAGACCTTCCGCAATTGGTTCTTCTGGATTTGAACCTTCCGAAAGTTGACGGACTTGACGTTTTGCGCAAAATTAAAGGGGACGCCCGGACGCGTTCGATCCCGGTGGTGGCGTTAACCGTATCGGGCCGCAGCCAGGATGCGGCCGAAAGCCGGCGTCTGGGAGCGGACGCGCATCTGATGAAACCGGTGGATTTCCAGAATTTCAGCGAAATGGTGCCTAAGCTGAATCTGCATTGGGCGGTATTAAAACCGGCCGGCAATAACGACAAGTAGTTTTGAGGGAGCGAAATAGTTGAATCGGTTGAGCCGCCTGCCTGGTCTTGGCAAGTCAGCCATTTTGCCATTGCGCGGGAGGCCGAATAACCGGGATGATTGGCTCCAACACAATCAAATGCGAAAGCGGGAAAACCGATGGCCAAGCCACTGACCGTTTTGATGGTCGAAGATTCCGAATCGGACGCGGAACTGCTCGCATTCGAACTGAGCCAGGCGGGCTTTGAATTGAAATGGACGCGGGTCGAAACTGAGGCGGATTATCTGGCGGAATTGAGAAAAGGGCCGGATATCATTCTTTCCGATTACTCAATGCCCCAATTCAGCGGTTTGCAGGCCGCGGAACTGGCTCGGAAATACAACCCGGATATTCCTTTGATCCTGGTATCCGGGACCGTCGGCGAGGACGTCGCCGTCGAGGCGATGAAGAGGGGAGCGACCGATTATTTCTTAAAGGACCGCATTACCCGCCTGGGACAAGCGGTTGAGCGCGCCGTGACTGAAGCACGCGATCGGGTCAAGCGACGGCGGGCGGAGGAACAAATCAGCATCCAATCCCACGCCCTGGAAGCGGCGGCCAATGCGATTCTAATTACGGACCCGACCGGGCGGATTCTCTTTGCAAACAAGGCCTTCTGCGTTTTGACAGGTTATTCGCTGGAAGAAATCGCCGGTCAAACTCCGCGTTTTTTGAAGTCGGGGGCGCACGACGGCCATTTCTACCGCGACCTCTGGAATACCGTCAACTCCGGCCGGGTGTGGCAGGGCGAGCTGATTAACCGGCGGAAGGACGGAACGCATTATTTTGAAGAAATGACGATCACTCCGCTGCGGGATGGCGAGGGACAAATCACGCACTTTATTGCCGTAAAACAGGATGCCACGGAACGCAAGAAAGCCGAGGAAGCGCGCCGGAAACTCGAGGAGGAATTTCGGCAGTCGCAAAAAATGGAAGCGTTTGGGCAACTGGCCGGAGGCGTCGCCCATGATTTCAACAACATCCTGGCCGTCATTCAAATGCAGTGTGATTTGATGGGCGAGAAAGAGCTTTCGGAGGCGCAAACAGAATGCCTCCGGGAAATCGCGGTTGCGTCCCGGCGCGCGGCGGCGTTGACCCGGCAACTGCTGCTTTTCAGCCGCAAAGAAGTCCTCCAGCCGCGCGATCTCGACTTGAACCAATGCATCAATGATACCATGAAGATGCTGAGGCGAATTGTCGGGGAGGACATTGACCTGCAATTCAGGCTCGCTTCCGAGCGCCTTTATATTCGCGCGGACGCCGGGATGATAGATCAGGTGGTGATGAATCTGGTGGTCAATTCGCGCGCGGCCATGCCGGACGGTGGAAAGCTGGTCATCGAAACTTCGGCCGCGGCATTGGACGAAGCGGCGGCGGCGCAAATTCCAGGGGCGCGCCCGGGCTTTTTCGCATGCCTGCGGGTGAGCGACACCGGCTGCGGCATTCCTCCGGAGAATTTAACGCGGATATTTGAGCCTTTCTTCACCACCAAAGAAGCCGGGAAAGGCACCGGACTTGGACTGGCCACGGTTTTTGGGATTGTCCAACAGCATCAGGGATGGATTCAGGTGCATAGCGAACCGGGCCAGGGCGCTGCCTTCGGCATTTATTTTCCGCGCCTGGCGGAAGCTCCCGACGCCCACGTGCCCATCCAGCCGCCGACAGGCATCGCCGGAGGGCATGAGACGATTCTTCTGGTGGAAGACGATCCCTTTGTGCGAATGGCCATGAGAGAGGCTCTCGTTCAGCTCGGCTATCGGGTGGCAGAAGCGTCCAGCGGCGCCAACGCGATGGAAGTGTGGGCCCAACACGGCGACGATATTCAATTGCTGCTGACCGACCTGGTGATGCCCGGAGGAATGAATGGCAAACAATTGGCGGAACGGCTTCGCCGGGAAAATCAAGGACTGAAGGTCGTCTATGCCAGCGGATATCACTCCCAGCTTACGAACGCGGATTTCAAGTTGGAAGAAGGCGTGAATTACCTGGTCAAGCCGTTCGAAGCGGACAAACTGGCCGCCGTCATTCGCGCTCAATTGGACCTACCGGTGTAGGCCAGGAGTTGCGCCGGTCCTCGCTGGCCAATGCCCGGCGATTTTAATCCCATTTTATCCAGAAAAAACTTTGTCCCCGGTGATTTGTGTCTAAATTACCAGCGCCGTCTCGATGAAAACCGGGCTTGCTGCTTTATTTCTTTTTGCCTTCGCCGCACTATGTGCATGGGCGGATGATTATCAGCCGACTTCGATGGTCCCGCCGTTGCCGGCGCGCGAGTTCCGGGGCGCGTGGATTGCCACCGTGGCGAACAAAGATTGGCCATCGGCGCCGGACTTGAGCGTCGCGCAACAAAAGGCGGAATTGATTTCACTGCTCGACACGGCGGTGCGGCTGAAATTGAACGCCGTTATTTTTCAAGTTCGCCCGGCATCCGACGCATTCTATGCGTCGCCTATCGAGCCGTGGTCGGAATATCTCACGGGAGTCCAGGGCCGTCCGCCGCAGCCATACTATGATCCGCTGGCGTTTGCGATCGAAGAGGCGCACCGGCGGGGACTGGAACTGCATGCGTGGTTCAATCCCTTTCGCGTCCGGCTCTCCGCCACGGCGCCCGCGGCCCCCAATGACATTGCACGCACCCATCCCGATTGGGTGCGGCGCTACGGCGGCGAGTTGTGGCTGGATCCCGGCATGCCGGCCGTCCGGGATTATGTGGCGCGGGTCATCATGGATGTGGTGCGGCGCTACGACGTGGACGGCGTGCAATTTGACGATTATTATTATCCGTACCCGGTTGCGTCCAAAGCAGGGGCTGAGGTTCCGTTTCCGGATGAAGCCACGTGGAAAGATTTTGGGGCGCGAAGCGGCTTAAGCCGCGACGATTGGCGCCGCCAAAACGTCAACGAATTCATTCAGACCATTTACCACAATATCAAGTCGGCCAAGCCGTGGGTAAAGTTCGGGGTCAGTCCATTTGGCATCTGGCAGACCGGCTATCCGCCACAAATCAAAGGTTTCAGTTCCTGCGCGAAACTTTTTGCCGACTCGCGGCTCTGGCTGTTGAACGGATGGCTCGATTATATATCGCCGCAGCTTTATTGGCCGGCCAGTTCGCCGGCGCAAAGTTATCCCGTGCTTTTGAACTGGTGGGAGCGGCAGAACGTCAGAGGCCGTCATCTTTGGCCGGGATTGGCGGCCTATCGCCTTCCGCCCGCTGAAATTGCGCGTCAAATTCAACTGACACGGGCACAGGCCGGCGCCGGCGGGGTTATCTTTTTCGAGATGCGCAATTTTCAGGAGAATCCGGCGCTGGCCGCCGCCGTGGCTCAACAATATCCACAACCGGCGCTCGTGCCGGCGTCGCCGTGGCTCGATTCGGGGCCGCCGGCCAAACCGCAAATTGCGGCCCGCGAAAGTCACGGGGTTTGGATGTTTCAATGGACGGCGTTCGGCGCGAATCCGACGGCGAAGTGGGTGCTTCAGTATTTGGGTTCTGACCAGGAGTGGAGAATGATGGTTTTGCCGGCGAACCAGACGGCGCAGGGTTTTTCGTTTGCGCCGCAAATGGTGTCGGTTCGGGCGATGGATCGGGCCGGCGAGCTGAGCGGGACCGCGGCCGTTGAGCATGCGGGAGCGAGGCCGGCGCCGGTCCAGAGTTTTTGGAGGTCTTACCAGGGGCGGTAGGCGGGAAAGGAGACGGTTTTGGAAGGGGTATAAGCCGAATTCTGTCCCATTCTTGCGAATGGTGAGAATCATTTGTCTGCGCAGCCGATACCCGAAACCCGTTTCGCTTTCGCGAAACACGGAGCGGGCAACTCCGGGGTTTCCTATTTGGCCTTGCACCCGATGGGGTTTTCCGTGCCGCGTCGCTTGCGCTTCGCGCGGTGCGCTCTTACCGCACCTTTTCACCATCACCGCCGGTTCGCGCCGGCGGCTGTCTGTTTTCTGTGGCACTTTCCGTCGAAAGTTTTTCTTTCGCCCGCGTGTATCCCCTTGAGTTTTTAGGTCAAAAGGTTACGCGGCATCACGCCCTGCGGTGTTCGGACTTTCCTCCCCGCTCTTTCTAAAACTGCGGAACCTGTTTATTCCAATTGCCCTGGACCTTTGGAAAGACCGGACAATTTTCAGCTTCAGAAAGAGCGGGGCGATTCTCCGCCCTTCCAAAACCGCCTTCAAGGTAACTGAATTTGGCGATTCTTCAAGACATGAAATAGGACCACGGCTATCTCAAAATAATGAGACGGCCGGGACAGATAGGACCGATCGAATAAAGAACCGGCCCCGATGAGTCATCGGGGCCGGGGTGAAGTTGCTAAATTTTTTTCTTACGCGGTGGTGGCCATCTCAGGCTCGGGCGTGTCGAGGAAGCCCTGCAAATGACGCACCCGGGTGGGGTGGCGAAGTTTGCGCAATGCCTTGGCTTCGATTTGACGGATGCGCTCGCGCGTCACATTGTACATTTTGCCGATTTCTTCCAGTGTGCGTTCATAGCCGTCGAGCAGGCCAAAGCGCATCTCGAGAATTTTGCGTTCGCGCTCAGTCAGCGTGGTGAGCACGTCGCTCAGTTTTTCCCGCAGCAAACTGTAGCTGGTGACATCGGACGGATTTTCCGCGGATTTGTCTTCAATGAAATCGCCCACGCTCACGTCGCCGTCGTCGCCGACGGGGGCGTGCAATGACACAGGCTGCTGGGCCATTTTCAAAAGCGCATGGATGCGGGCGACGGGCATGTGCATTTCGTCGGCCAATTCCTCGGGCGTTGGCTCGCGGCCCATTTCCTGGGTCAACTGCTTTTGGGCGCGCCAGAGTTTGTTCATGATTTCGATCATGTGCACCGGAATACGGATGGTGCGGGCCTGGTCGGCGATGGAGCGGGTAATCGCCTGGCGAATCCACCAGATGGCGTAGGTGGAGAATTTGTATCCCCGGCGATACTCGAATTTTTCAACACCCTTCATCAGGCCAATGTTGCCCTCCTGAATCAAATCGAGGAATGACTGGCCGCGGTTGGTGTACTTTTTGGCGACGGAGACGACCAGGCGGAGGTTGGCCTCGGCCATGTGAGTTTTGGCCTTGAGGCCGCGTTCGGCGGCGGCTTTCAACTCGCTGAAGGCCTTGTAAAATTCCTCCCGCGACATCCGGACAAACTGTTCGAGCGTTTGGAGCTTGTTCCGTTCGCCATCGAGGGCGGCCCGGCGTTCGCCGGTGGCCCGCTGCGATTCCAATTCCTGAACATGGCGCAAGCTGGCCTGGAATTTTTCATGGACGTTGCCGGCCACGACAATCATTTCCTCGACCACCTTTTGCTTGTAGTAAAACTTCGGGAACATATCCTGAAGCCTGGCGCTCATTTTTTTCAACTCGCCGGCGATCTTTTCCTTGCGGCCCTTTTGCTGGGCCTTTTGCCAGCTAAAATACTTCTTGTCCACTTTGTCATCCAGAGAGTGAACTTTTTTGATAAGCTTGCGAAGCTCCCGCAAATGGCCCTCCCGGTTGGCCACTTTTTTGTCCACAATCACGCGGTCAAAGCGCTCTTTGGGCGGCTCCGCCAGCAGTTTTTCGGCGATGGCGATATGTTCCTTGGCGGCAAAACCCAGGCCATAAACGATCGTCTTCATTGAGATTTCCGCTTCCTCAATTTTTTTGCAAATTTCGACTTCCTGTTCGCGCGTGAGCAAAGGAACTTTGCCCATTTGGTTCATGTACATGCGAACGGGATCGTCCAGAATTTCCAGGCGCGCTTCGTCGTCTTCTTCGGCCTGGACCGGCTCAGGCGCCTTGGATCGCTCGGCTTCCGAGCTGTCCATCACGATTTCCACGTCAAGGCTGCGCAATTTGGTCATCAAGGCGTCCAGATCGTCCGGGCTAAGATTGTCCGGCAGAACGTCATTGATATCATCGTAGGTGATATAACCGTGCTCCTGCGCGAGATGCAAAAGCGTCTTGATCGTCTCATTCAACTCCAGGGATGGCTGTCCCGATGGGATTGGCGCCGCCGCATGTCCGTTTTGTCCTGGAACCGAAGGGTTTTTCCCATGAGAATCAGGGGTTGCCTTTGATTCTTCGCGTCTGGCCTTGCTTGAGATAATAAAACGCCGCCGCGCCGGGGCCTTTTTGGCTCCGCCGCTTCGTTTGGCGCTGTGCTGGCGATTTGCGCCTGCTGCGCTGTTTTTTCGGTTCAACATAAAAATAAGACCGCCCAAAGCGGTTTTAGTTCAGAGAAATCG
>JASHPN010000374.1 GCA_030038175.1 Verrucomicrobiia bacterium | reverse complement strand
GCGGCGCTTCTGGCCGCATCCGCGTTTGTGCCATCGGCCCGCGCCGTGGTCACGCAAAAGCAAACGGACGATACCTTTTCCTCTTTCAGCGGAGGCGAATTGAAAAACGTATCGCTCTCCAACGACGGCCATTTGCAACTGGCGCCGGGCATAACCAATTTCGCCAGCCTGGATGACCCCATCATTTGGGCCGTCGTACGGGACAAAAAAGGCAATCTCTTTTTCGGCACCGGCGATCAAGGCAAGGTTTATAAGCTGACGCCCAAAGGGGAGCTTACCACGTTCTTCGAGCCAAACGCCGTCATGGTCCATGCCCTGGCCGTTGACGAAAAGGGACGCCTGTACGCCGCCACTTCACCGAATGGATGCGTCTATCGCCTCGACGCGGACGGGCGGGCCGAGATGTACTGCAATCCCGGCGAGACGTACATTTGGGCGATGATCTTTGGCGATGACGGTTCATTATATCTGGCCACGGGCGATCATGGAAAAATCCTGCGCGTCCCGCCGGGCCATTCCACTCCCGCCAAAGCCGAAACTTATTTTGAAACGAAAGAAGCCAATATTACCTCGCTGGCCTGGGACAATGATGGGAACCTTCTGGCCGGTTCCAATCCCCACGGCTATCTTTATCGCATCGAAAAGCGCAAGGACGGCAGCGCGCGCGGTTTTGTCCTGTTCAATTCCGGTGACAAGGAAATCAAACAAATCGCCGTCGCTCCGGACGGTGTGATTTACGCCTCGACCTTTGTTGCCAATCCAAAAAGCGAAGCGCCATCCGAGGAGGGTCCTATCACCATCGCGATTTCCGCGGCGGGGCCTGGAGGCGGACAGGAAAGCGGAACGGCCAATACCATCCTCCATGCCGCTCAAGGACACGGGCAATCCAACTTGAAGCCGCCGGCAATTGAATTGCTGCAAAAATCGTCGAACGATGACGATAACAGCGACGGAAACAGTGATCCCGATGACAACGGCGATCCCGGCGGAGACCAATCGTCCGTCATCTCGTTGTTGAATGAAGGCAGCTCGGGCGGCAAATCCCTGGGCGCAATTTACCGCATCGCGACCAATGGTTTTTGCAACCGTTACTGGAGCGTTCCGGATGAGGCGATTTATGCCATGACCTTACTGCCGGACGGAACCCTGCTGGCCGGCACCGGCAACAAAGGAAGAATCTATTCCATCAGCGACGCGAGCCATTGGAAACTGCTGCAGGAAACCGGCGGCGGGGCGCAATTGGCCGCGTTGCTGCCGGACAGCCGCCATTCCGAACGCCTTTGCGCCGTGACCAGCCATCCCGCCAAGATCTATCGTCTTGACCTTTCGCCCGCCGAGAGCGGCACATATACCTCCAAACCGTTCGACGCAAAGCATAAGAGCCAGTGGGGAAAACTGCATCCGCTTGGCGACGTTCCTCCAGGGGCGCAATTGGAGTTTTCCACCCGGTCCGGAAACGTCCCCCGTCCGGACACGACCTGGAGCGAATGGTCCATGGCAAAACCGCTGGATTCGGAAATCGCGGTGACGAGTCCCAACGCCCGGTATTTCCAGTACCGGATCGAATTTAAACGCAACACCGGTTCGACCGCCGCCGCCGCGAGCCTGCGCGAACTCACTTATTATTACCAGAATCTCAACGCGCCCCCGGTCATTTCCCGCGTCAAAGTCCATAACGAAGGATTCAGCATTACCAAAATGCCCATGCCGGACATGGAAGGACAGCAGGCCAACCTGAATGATTTGCTCGGCGGTGAAAACTCGTCCAAACCGGGCGGCCCGGACGAAATTATCGTGTCCATGATGGCTCAACTGCCATTGAAGATGAACAAAATCCCCGGGTATTGCACCGTCGTTTGGAATGCAACCGACCCCAACGGCGATAAACTCACGTATTCAGTCGCCATCCGGGCGCAAGGGCAGACCGATTGGACTACGCTGGTGAATAAAACGGATGACCCCTTTTATTCTTTCGATACCAAGGGTTTTCCCGAGGGACGGTATTTTATCAAGGTGACCGCCTCCGATTTGCCGTCCAACACGCCTGAAACCGCGCGCACAACGGAAGCCATCAGCGAACCCTTTCTAATCAACAACGCGCCGCCGACGCTCAGCGTCAAAAATCAGACGATCGAAAAAGACCATGCCCGAATTGTCGTCACTGCCATGGATGCCGCCAGCGTCATTTCTTCGGCGTCGTATTCGCTGGATGGCAAGGAAGAAGTGGCCTTGCGCCCGGACGATTTGATTTTTGATTCGATGAATGAGACGTTCACGATCGAATTAAACGGCCTGCCCAAAGGCGGCCATAGCCTCTTGGTCCGGACGGAAGACGAAGCCAAAAACAGCGCCGTCCTGCAATTGAATTTTGATATTCGGTAGTGTGCCGGCCTCTTGGGAACCGAAGGACAGCCAGTTCTTCTTGCCAACAGCTGCACACGAGAAAGTTGCCACATTTCGTTCACACCCCGTCACTGAACGACTGCACGTCACAACTGCCTATTATCAAGCGACTTACAATACTAAAAGCGCCGAAAAAAAGCTTCGTTTACTTCGTTCACACCCTATACCCAAATGAAATGTGCGCCTTGAAAATTCGGCGTTCGGGGTTCGACCTGTCCTCCGTAGCCTCTGGGCTGTCGGGGCAGACGCATCTAAATTTCAATGTTTTCCGCCCTGCTTTCATTTACACCGTGGCTTTAGCCCGGTGGACCAGCCATGTCAAAAAGTCCGCAGCCGTTTTAACGGCTTTTGGGATGCCAATAAGCCGTTAAAACGGCTTCTTCCACTCGACTCTGGCCTGACACCGGGCTAAAGCCAGGGTGTTAATGGGAAATTTCGCCAATTTAGACGCGTCTGCCCTGTCTGGGCGGAGGACGGATGTTCATGGTTCGATGTCTTTCCATCCTCAATCTTCCATCTTCCATATTCATTGGTCGCGACATTGCCACTCTGTGCCTTCCGCGGCGTGCCATAGCCACGACGGCCGTGTCTGTGAGGCTGCGCACGCGCTCCCTCACCCGCCGTCGTCCCGCTCGGAGTGGAACTATGGCGCGGCAAGCGGTCGCGGGCTGGCAACAGAGCCGCGCGCGTGAGCCAGCGGGAATGACTGCGGCAGGTGGTGAGCAAACGGAAACGATCGGTGATCAGCGTATGGACGATGGCTCCAGCTCCCTCACGGTCGCGGCTCTGTTTAGAAGGCGGGCGGCTTGCGGCCTTTGGTCTTCAATCCCAGCGCGCTCATGAAGAAGCTCGAAAAAATACCCTGGATTCCCAGGACCACCAGCGTGGCGGCGGGAATCAGGCGCCGCAGATTCTCTTCCATGGACGGCAATTCTCCGAAATGAGCCTGGCCCCACAGCCATGCGGCGCGGGCCAGCAAGCCCAGGCCAACCAGGAAAATGACCGCGCTAAACACGAGGCCTTTCTCCAGCGTCAGGAATTTAAGGACCCGCGTCAGCCGGGGATCATCCGGGAGAAGCTCTTCCGCAATCGCAAAGACTTTCGTAAAAAACGCAAACGCCACCAGTTGAAATCCGACAACGGCCATCATGCATGTCACCATGAGCGTGCCGACGTTGAGCGTAACGGCCCCGATGGGAATGGCATTGATCGAAAGCGCAATGGACAGGCATGCGCCGATGAAAAACAGCACCAGGCCGGGAATTAAAAAAAGCCAGCGCGGCGAAAACAACAGCATGAAACGCAAATGCCGCCAGCCATCGCGCCAGGGTTTCAAATGAGGCGGGCGCGTGCGCCCGTCCTTGCTCAAGGTGACCGGCACTTCGGTTATTCTTAATTTTTTAAGCGTCGCTTTGATGACCATTTCCGAGGCAAATTCCATTCCGGTGGTTTGCAGGTCCATCGCCTCGAAGGCCTCCCGGGTATAGCCCCGCAGGCCGCAGTGGAAATCGTGGGCGGGACATCTGAAGAAGAGCCGGCCAATGAACGACAGAGTCGGATTGCCAAGCCATCGGTTTTTCCACGGCATGGCGCCCGGCAAAATCCTTCCGCCGCCCGACGGCAGGCGGCAGCCCATCACCAACTCATAGCCCTCGCCGAACTTTTTCACAAACCGGTCCGCTTCGGAAAAATCGTAACTGTCGTCCGCGTCGCCCATCAGGATCCATTTGCCGCGGGCGGCGCGGGTGCCCCAAATGAGGGCGTTTCCATATCCTTTTTCGGCCACGGCCACGACGCGCGCGCCGGTTTTTTCGGCAATGGCCTGGGAACCGTCCGTGCTCCCGTTATCGGCGACGAGAATTTCGCCGGGGACGCCGGATTTTTCGATGCCGGTTTTTGCCTTTTCAATACAACGCGCGAGAGTCTCCGCCTCGTTAAGGCAGGGCATGAGGATTGTCAACTGAACCGGCTCAGGCATGGGAGATTTTTACCATGAAACGCCCGAAGCACACGAAAAATATTCTCATTGCGGAATGCGGATTTCGGATTGAGGCTCCGGAACGCAAGATATTCCGCAATCCGCAATCGCCAATTCGCAATTGAAAGTCATCCCATCCATTTCGTCAACAACGGCGCAACCACAAGCGCCGGCAAATAATTTGCCAATTCCACTCTGCGGACTTCAAAAACGACAATCGTGATGATGCAGGAAATCAGGCCGGTGGCGGCGTTGACGGCGTTGATTTGCGGCGTGTCCATGACGGTCCTGGCCAGTTGCGCGGACAGCGAGAGGGCGCCCAGGAAAACAAAGACCGGCAGGGCGGAAAGCGCGGCCGGCCAGCGGAAGATTCTGACAAAACCGGACATGGCCAGCGCGTCCATGGCCGCTTTGACTGCCAGCAAATACCAGTAACCGGACAAACCGTCCGCAGCGGCGCCGATAATACCCAGCGGCGCGGCGCAAAATAAAATGGCGCACGCGTTTAAGCCGTCGCTGGAAGGATGGGAAGGATTCCGATTTGCCGCGGTAATGGCGCTGGTGGCCAGCCGTCCGAGGTAATTGGAGAATTTCTGGAGCCGAAACAATTTGCCGATCCAGGAGCCCAGGATGATGGCCAGAAATGCGATCAGGGCCTGCTTGAAACAGGACAAAGAATTTCCATCCAGGCTCAGGTAAAACAAGCGGATCCCGAACACAATCATGAGCGCGCCAATCGCATTGCGGCAAAGCAACTGGGTGCGCAGGGAAAATGGTTTGAGCTGCGACAGGCCGATCAACGCGCCGATCAGGATGCCGATGGCGTTGAGAAATGGGCCATTTGGGATGGACACGCGGCAATTGTGCGGGCGCGCGGGCGCAAAGGAAACGAAGAATTTTCCAGGACCGCAGGTGCGAGGATGGCCGAAAACATCTTTGCGGCTAAACCTGTGCGTGTTTTTCGCACTACTATCTCTAAACTTTCCGCAGTTTGCGCAAGTTTTCGGCGAATACTGACATCGTTCGGACCCGCGCCGCGCGCGACTACGGCGGACGGGCGGTCGTGGCTCGGTTGCGCATTTTTTCGCGGGAAATCCTGTTTGTGTTTTTCGCGGGGATAATTCATCGTTTTCTCCTGTAATGCATCTCAGAATTTCATTTTTTGTTTTTTCCGCCGCGTTGGTGGTTATGTGCGTGTCCTCCTGCACGGTATCGCAAAGGTATATCATCAAGGGTCAAAACCGGGAGAGCCGAGGCGATTACGCTGGAGCGGTGACGAATTACCAAATGGCCATTGACACGTGGGGCGTGTACGACGACAACCCGGCGAAATTGGATGAATTGGAGCTTCAAATCGCCCAGCTTGACTTCCGACTCGGAGACTATGCCGGCTCCATTTCGAATTATGAGAATTACATCCAGGAAAATCCCCGGTTCGACAAAGGGTTAATTAAGATTGGCGCGGCGGAAATTTACGTTGAACTGGGGCATGCGAAATTCGGCGCCGGCGATTACACCGGAGCCATTTCAAGTTATAACAACGCGATCCGGTTGCGTCCCAAAGACACGGACGCGTGGTTCGGGCGCGCCAGCGCCAAATGGATGCTCAAGGACACCGACGGGGCTGAGGCTGACTTTGACGCCGGCCTCGCCAGGCGCCGCCTCAGTGCGCGGGCCTATGATGATCGTGGCGAGGCCAAAATCACTTGCGAAGATTTTGCCGGGGCGAAGGCTGATTTTTCGAAGGCCATCGCATTGAAGACAAACTTCGTTTTCGCTTATTATGATCGCTGCGTGGCCGAGTTCTCGTTGCAGGACTATCACGCCGTCATTGCCGACAGTACGCGCGCCATTCAGGTCTCGTCCAAATTCCCGGATTTTTTCAACATTCGGGCAGTGGCCGAAGAAGATCTCGGCGAGTATCAGTTTTCGCTGAATGATCTTGCGCGGGCCATCGCCATGGCTCCCAGGGAATCTCTTTATTACCGCAACCGGGGAGAGGTAAAGGATCTGCAGAGGGACTATCCGGGAGCAATCGTTGAGTTCAACCAGGCGATTCAATGGAAAACGAACGACATTTCCGCTTATTCGAGCCGGGCGTACGCAGAGTTCCGTCTTTTTGATTTTCAAAAAGCGCTCGCTGACCGTGACAGGATCATCAATTTGTGGCCGACCAACGGATATGCTTACGCCAACCGGGCGGAGGTATTGATTCGTCTCGGCAATACCGCAGATGCGATTGCCAGCCTGAATCGGGCCCTTCAATTATCGCGCTCGGCCGGGGTTTATGTCCGTTGCGGCTGGGCCTGGCGGGAAATGGGCGATGACGGAATGGCGCTCACCAATTTTGACCAGGCAATCCAACTGGATCCGACAAATAACGATGCGTATGCCGGATTGGGTTATGTGCAAAGCGACTTGCGGAGGCCGGAGGCGGCGCTGAAGAGTTTCCAGACGGCCGCACAACTTAAAACAGATGACGACTACGTTTGGTACCGCATTTATCTTCTTCGTGTTCAGCTGGGGCAGGGGCAGGCGGCGAAAGAAGAATTGTCGAAGCGCCTGCAAACTATGTCCGATTCGCAGACGAATGGTTGGACGGTTCGAGTCGGCGAATATCTCGTTGGGAAATTGACGGAAAGGGAATTTTTCCGCGTGGCGGTGGATTCGGCGCTCAATTCGGCGGTGGAATCGGAGCAGCTCTGCGAGGCGAATTATTATGCCGGGATGCGACATTTGCTGGCTGGCGACAAAGGGGAAGCGGCAAAACTTTTTCAACAATGCCTGGATACGCAGGAGATGGATTTTATGGAATATTCGAGCGCCAGAGCCGAATTGAACGTGCTGCTGTGACGTAAGGGCGTAAAGGACTTAAGGCGAGCGCTCGACCCCTGGTTTATTTCCTGTGCTCCCTCAGGGCGCCCGGTTAGCGCGTACGGCGGCAA
This sequence comes from Verrucomicrobiia bacterium, assembly GCA_030038175.1. Classification (GTDB taxonomy): domain Bacteria; phylum Verrucomicrobiota; class Verrucomicrobiia; order Limisphaerales; family UBA11358; genus UBA11358. The sequence goes on along the minus strand of JASHPN010000374.1, from coordinate 1,431 downwards.
AACGCGCGGAAGCTATCCCGATAAAAGGAATCGGGATTTGCGGTGGCAAGGCAGGCGGTCGCGGCTCGGTTATTTGTCGGATGTCCAACCCGCTTGCTCACCCGCCGTCGCTCAGAAGCTATGGCACGGCAGGCGCGCGCGGTTCTGTTGGTTGCCGGACGTCCAACCCGCTCCCTCCCGGTCGCGGCTCTGTTATTTTTGGCTCGCAAAAATCTTCGGCTCAATGAAACTTTTGCGGATGCTGGAACAACTCATTATTCTGGATTTTGGCTCACAATACACGCAGGTCATTGCCAGGCGCATTCGCGAGTGCAACGTTTATTCGCAAATCCTGCGCTATGACGTTCCGTCGGGGCAAATTGCGAAATTGAAGCCGCGGGGCATCATTCTTTCGGGCGGGCCTTCCAGCGTTTATGCCAAAGACGCGCCGTTGCCAGACAAGGGGATTTTTTCGCTGGGGATTCCGGTTCTGGGCATTTGTTATGGCGTGCAGTTGATGGCCCATTATCTGGGCGGCAAAGTGGAGAAGGGGCTGCGGCGCGAATATGGGCGCGGGACGTTGCGCATCACCGATAGCTATTGTCCGTTGTTTGCCAATTTGCCGGAATCGCTCCAGGTCTGGAACTCGCACGGCGACAAGCTGACGCGTCTGCCGCGCGATTTCAAAAGCGTCGCGGTGACGGAAAATTCAGAATACGCGGCGATCGAAAACCGGGACCGCAAATTTTTTGGACTGCAGTTTCATCCGGAGGTCGCGCACACGCCGCTGGGCAAAGAGATCATTTCGAATTTTGTCCATAATGTGTGCGGGTGCGGGAAGAATTGGACGATGCGCAGTTATATCGGGCAGGCCGTGGACGAGATTCGGACCCAGGTGGGCTCGGGGAACGTCATTCTGGGCTTGAGCGGCGGGGTGGATTCGAGCGTGGCGGCGGCATTATTGCACAAGGCCATCGGGGACCAACTGACGTGTATTTTTGTCAACAATGGTTTGCTGCGCGCGCGCGAGGCGGAGACGGTGCAGAATGTTTTTGGCAAACATTTTCACATTAAACTGAAGTACGCGGACGCCTCGAAACGGTTTTTGGCGAAGCTTCGCGGCGTGACGGACCCGGAACGGAAACGCAAAATTATCGGCAAGGAATTTATCAGCGTTTTCAACGACGCGGTGGGAGACTTAAAAAAGGGTGGAAAATCCGGGAATGGTGATTTCAAGTTTCTGGCGCAGGGGACTTTGTATCCGGACGTGATTGAATCGGTCCCGATTGCGGGGAATCCGGCGGCGCTGATCAAGAGCCACCATAACGTTGGCGGGCTGCCGAAGAAGATGAAATTCGAACTGGTTGAGCCGCTCAAATGTCTGTTCAAGGACGAAGTGCGCGAGCTGGGGCTGGAATTGGGGTTGCCGCGGGAAATTGTTTTGCGCCAGCC
>JASHPN010000373.1 GCA_030038175.1 Verrucomicrobiia bacterium | reverse complement strand
GGCAGGCCTTGACGTCGTTTACATTGTAAACGATAATCTTTGCATGCCGACAATTGTGCATTCGTGCCGAATTGAAGCCGAACATGCCGCGCTGCTCTCGCGCCAGGCCAGGCGGCGCCATCTGGAAGTCTCCACCCTGAGCAGCCTTTACCTAAAGGAAAAGGCGCTGGAAGAGGAATATCCGGGCATTGGATTCCGCGATTCAGCCGGCGGACGGGAAGCGTTCGTGCAGGGACACCGCGTTGCGGTATGGGAAGTGGCTGATGTGTTCCGGGAAACGAAATCCATTGCCCGAACCGCGGATTATTTCCGGTGGCCGCCGGCATTGGTTCGGTGCGCATTGGCCTACGGCAAAAAGTTTGCCGGGGAACTGGCGCAGCAGCGTGAGGCCGAGGTAGCGGCGTGAAGCCGCGGTTGGTCGCCGATGAGAACACGTCGCACCGGATGGTGACGGCGTGCCGGCAGATCGAAGCGGACTTCCCGATTGCGCATATTTCCGATTGGCGGGAAGGCGCCTGTCTTTCACTCAAGGATCCCGCGCTGCTCATGACGCTCCGGGAAGCCGGACTGGTCGTCGTCGGTTTTGACCGGGCCAGCCTGCCGATGCACGCCGGTGATCTCACCCGCGAAGGATTGGGGCATGCCGGCGTCATCCTGTTTCGTCGTTCGGTGCCTGCTGTGGCTTACGGAAAACAAGCCCGGCTTTTAGTGCGGTTCTGGCATCAGGCATCAGACTGGGATTGGTCTGACCGGATCGAATACCTGCCCTCTCACGGCGTCGAAATGCGATAATATTTCTGCTGATTTAATCCGTTGGTATCGGTGAACTGCCACGCGCCGCTGGGTGACGTGACTGAATTTGTGAAGATGGGCGTCCAATCCGCCTGGATCGCGAGATTGGTCGTAGCCCAGAGTCGCGACGTGACGTTGGCCTGGCCCTGGCAATTCAAAGTGACATTGCCACCGCCTGAAACGGTGATCGTGGAAATCATCGGCGCGGGTACGGTCGTAACCGACGCCATGGCGCTCGTGGCGCCGCCCCAGGCATTGCTGACCATCACCGAATAACCGGCCGCGTCGCCGGCGGCAAAGTCGGGAATGGCCAGCGTGCTGTTCGTGGCGCCGACAATGGGAATGCTGTTGGACAACCATTGGAAGGAATAAGGCGCCGTGCCAAAAAGCGTGACTGAGAGAGTCACCTGCGCGCCCGTGGCCGCGGACTGGCTGGCCGGCGGCTGAATAATTTCAGGCGGCAGATTTAGCCGATAGATTACGCCGAGGTTTTCCGCGCCGCCGTTCGCGGTTGTGCCGTAGAAATTCCCGTCCGGTCCCAGAACCAGGCTTCCTTTCGAGTTTTCTCCGTTGGCGCCGGCAAAACTCACCAGCGTGGCGAACGTGTCGTTGGACGCCACTTCAAACACGGTGCCCCCGACGCTGCTGCCGCCGGTATAATTGGCAAAGGTTGTGCCATAGAAATTTCCGTCCGGGCCCAGCGTCAGGGCCGCGTCAGGAGAACCGCTATCGTAGCCATCGGTGAAAGAATAGAGATTGGTCAAGGCGCCGGCGGGCGTCATCTCAAACACATTGCCATACGTGGTGTCTTCGTCTCCCGCGGTTGTGCCGTAGAAATTGCCGTTTAACCCCAGCGTCAATGCAGCAAACGGATTGGCCCCGTCGCTGCTGTCAGTGAAGGAATGAAGCGGAGTCAAGACGCCGTTCGTCGTCACTTCAAATACCGTGCCCCATTCGTCCGCGCCGCCAAATCCGCATGTGCCATAGAAAATCCCGTTTGTGCCCAGGGTCAAACCTGCCTGGGGACTGGCCCCGTCATTGCCGCCGGTAAAAGAATAAAGCGTGCTCAAAATGCCGTTGGTCGTAATCTCAAAAACCGTGCCTTCGCCGTTTTCCCCGCCGGCGGCGGTCGTGCCATAGAAATTGCCGTTGGGTCCCAGGGCTAAGCTGCCAATGGGTTCCCACCCATTGGTGCCGCCAAAACTGGCCAAAGTCGTCAGGGCGCCGTTGGTGCTCACCTCAAAGACCGTTCCCACATTGTCGGTGCCGCCGAAATAGCTCGTGCCGTAGAAATTGCCGTTTGGCCCCGGAATCAATGCCGCCTCCGGTTTCGCCCCGTTGGTGCCGGCAAAGTTGACCAGCGTCGTCAGCACGCCGTTGGTGGTTATCTCAAATACCGTGCCTAAATCGTCGGTGCCGCCTCCATACGTTGTGCCGTAGAAATTGCCGTTGGGCGCCAGCGCCAGGCCCGCATCGGGAAACGCCCCGTAATTCTCGGCAAAATTGACCAGTGTCGTAAACGCGCCGCTTTCCATGACTTGAAATACCGTGCCGTTGCCGCCGCTGCCGCCTTGCCCGGTCGTCCCGTAGAAATTACCGTCAGACCCCAGCGCCAGCGTTCCCGCTGGATCCGATCCATTGGCATTCGTAAGCGTGACCAGAGAAGTCAATGTTCCGGCAGTCGTTATCTCAAAGACCGTGCCATTACCGGTGCGGCCGCCGGCGGCGGTGGCGCCGTAGAAATTGCCATTCGTGCCCAGGGTCAAACCCGCGTAAGGCAATGCCCCGTCCGAGTTTGTGTAAATCTCACTCGAACCGCCAAAAATGAGACGTCCCGCGCTAAAGGTATAGATCGTGTTAATCTCGCGCACGCCGTTGGGCGTCACCTTAAACACCGTGCCGCTGCCGCTCTTGCCCCCGCCATGCGTCGTGCCGTACAAATTGCCGTCCGGCCCCAGCGCCAGGCTTCCCGTAGGATCCGCCCCGTCTGAGTTCGTGTCAGGTTCACCGACGCCGCTGTCATTGTAATTTTCCGCAGTGAACGAATACAGATTGGTCCAGGCGCCATTGCTGGTCACTTCAAACAGCGTGCCGCTGCCGCCCAGGCCCCCGGAAATCGCCGCGCCATAAAAATTGCCGTTCGTCCCCAGGGCCAGGCCTGCATAAGGCTCCGCCCCGTCGGAGTTCGTGACTCCACCGGAAACGTCATCGTCAATGAGCGCACTGAACGAATGGAACTGAGTTAATCCGCCATTGGCCGTCATCTTAAACACGGTTCCATTGCCGTTCGTGCCGCCCTGAGAAGTCGTGCCATAGAAGTTGCCGTCCGGCCCCAGGAGCAAACCCGCCTCCGGATGCGCCCCGTTGGTACCGGTAAAAGTGACGAGCGTGGTCAGCGCTCCGTTCGTGGTGATTTCAAACACCGTGCCCTCACTGTTGCTGCCGCCGTTCCACGTTGTGCCGTAGAAATTGCCATTAGGGCCCAGTGCCAGGCCGGCTTCAGGTTGGGCGCCGTCAGAGTTGGTCATATAAGTTCCGGCGCTTCCGATCGGCGGACTGAACGAATACAGAGTCGTCGTCACGCCGTTGGTCATAACCTTGAAGACCGTGCCCTCACCGTTGACGCCGCCTTCAAAGGTTGTGCCGTAGAAATTGCCGTCCGGTCCCTGCACCAGACCGGCAAAAGGCATGGCCGGGCTTTGTGGAAAGGAATAAATCGGCTGGACGCTCTGCGCCCCTGCCGTTGAAAGTCCCAAAAGCGTAAGCGCGACCGCAGCGGTGACCTTAACCGTGCCGCGAACCCAGGCATTCCATTTTTTCCAGATAAATAGCGTTGTTTTCATATCCGATGCGCACTCCAGGACAGTCTGTTCGCAAATGATGACACGTCACTGGCAGTTTTATTAGAAGAAAATGGGCGAGAATTCTTTCGTCAAGACACCGGCACGGGGAGCATACGCGCCTCGCGTGTGCTCGAACGCGCCCCCGCGTTCGAGTTTCTCCTTGCGCAAAGAGACCGGCCAACTTGCACCGTTACGGCGCGGGGAGCATGCGCGCCTCGCGTGTGCTCGAACGCGCCCCCGCGTTCGATCTTCCCCTTGCGCAAAAAGACCGGCCAACCTACCGCTACGGCTGAGACGAATTCGCCGTTTCAACCGCATCCACCGGGGGCTCAATGCTCTCCTCGGGCAATTCCGCCTCGCGTTTCATGTGACGAAAGAGGATAATAAAAAAGCCTCCGAGGACAGCCCCCAAAATCAATCCAAAGGCGATGACGCCCATCCCAAGCATCATGTCCCGAGTAAAGGGAACAATCAGGCAAATGAGGGACAGCATCATGACAACTTCGGCGAGATCGGTCGCAATTTCCATATCACGGTTCTTAGGGCGCGTCATAGTCCCGTAATGTTCGCAAGTTTGATGCCATGTCCGCTGCCGTAGCCGTGACGAACTTTCCCCGACGACAGCCGCAACATGGTGGAAAAGATTGAGTCGCAAATGCGGGTTGTCACAGGAACCGCCATTGCCATACGGTAAACCTTGCGCGAAGACGAACCCGTGTCTCGTTTACTCGAAAGCGTCCGTTCGTTTACCAACTCTGTTTACTGATTATGTCGCTATTTGCAAAGAAATTGCGCGGTTTTTGCCCTCGTTTACCAGTCACACTTTTTGACGGCGAATGCAGAATTCCGGCAACCGAACCGCGACCGCCTGCCTTGCCGTAGCTCTGCTTGCCGCGCCAAAGCGCGCCAGCGCGGCGCGACCGGGCCTGGAATTACGGTCTCAATCTCTGTTTTCTCCGCTGCCTCATGTGAATACTCATGTAAAACAGCACCGCCCCAAGCCCAATCAACGCCATCTCCCCCGGCTCCGGCGTGGCCGAAGGCGAAAACTGAATGTTATCCAGCAGAGTGCTTCCATCCAAACCAAGATTGCTAAACGTCAACTCTTCCATCTGCCCATCCAAGCCCGTCGCAATATTTGCCCCATACTCGATATAATTCGGGCCGTCATAAAGCGCGGAGTATGAAAGCCTCTGCCCGCCAAGAGTAACATCCAAGTTTAGCGTAGAGGTAGCTTCAAAATCCAAAGATTCCGCGTTAGCCGGAACCAACCCGGTTTGGCTGATGGAACCGCCATCGTTCAAACGGAGGCTAAAATCTCCATCAAGAGCCAAGGCACCGCCTTCCAACTGGACCGCTGAGACTCCCGCGTCCCCCAAAAAATTGCTCTCGTAAAACACCGAGACCTCACTGCCTCCAAGCGCCCAGTCGGGAAATGCGTTTGCAGCAGGAATATATACACCGTTGCTCGGATTTGCCGGCAAATCGTATGCCGATTCAAAGTTTAAATTCGAGAAGTTTTGCCCCTGCGCCGAAACGCTGAGAACCGCAACAATCGCCAATGTTACCGTTATTCTTTTCACGGCATTATTCACGTGGAGATTCGACGTTCATTGTTCATTGTTCGATGTTTCCGCCGCCCCAAGTCGCGCCATAGCTCCAGCGAAGGCGGGCGTGCCGCGCCGTAGCTTCTGAGCGAAGGCGGGTCAATCATCCATCCTCGTTGTCCGCCCCACTCTGTTTTCTCCGTTTGCTCATGTAAAACAAAACCGCCCCAAGCCCAATCAACGCCATTTCCCCCGGTTCCGGCGTGGCCGAAGGCGAAAACTGAATGTCGTCCAGCAGAACGCCTCCCGATCCAACCCCTTCACATGAAAAATCTAACGTTTCCGACTCATCGTCCATGGCGGCTGGAATATTCGCAGCGTACTCGTCAACATAATTTGGGCCTTGAGAAATGAGCGAATACGAAAGCTTTTGTCCACCCAATGTGATCGCAAAATCGGCGGCACTGGCTATATAAGCCTCAAAATACAGAGACTCGGCGTTAGCCGGAACCAATCCGGTTTGGCTGATTGAACCGCCGTCGTACAATGCGGCGCTGAAATCTCCACTCAGAGCCAGTGTGCCGCCCTCCAGCGTTGCACCTTGGGTGTGTTCCAAGGTATTGCTCCCATAATAAATAGCAGGCGCACCGCCGTCAGCGGTCCAATCCGGTAACGCATACGTCACAGAAACAAGCTCGCCCTCGCTGTCCGGATTCGCGGGCAAATCGTAGGCGGACTCAAAGTTCAGGTTCGAAAAACCCTGGCCGTACGTTAAAATGACGGAAGCAATTAAAACAACGGGCATCACTGTTAATCTTTTCGTGAGAGCCGCCCTGAAATGAGCTTTGAAGTGCTCGCCGGAATTTCGAGCTCCTTGAGACGTAGCCCGACCGGGAAGAATTTCCAAATTCTCCCGCTCCCATCGAGTCAACTCTGGTACATCGCCACCCACGTGCGGTTACGGTGTTGCTTCAACCATTGGATGCCATCTAAAAAGCATATTCCATTCCGCCTTATGTGTTTAAGGGAAACCCCAATAAATCCTTTGTTTCGATTTTTTAGATTTGGCCAAATGCGTGAAAATTTCACGCATCCGCGTGATCCTCACGCATCCGCCGAGCGTTCTCTCGCCGGTCGCGGGTCAGATACCAGGCAACGTTGAATCATTCAAAGAAGGTGCAGACTCGTGCTGCCGAAAGTGAGCCGCTGAAACGCGAGAGTGATCTGCAAACGTGTGACAATGGCCGCTCCCTCACCAGCCGTCGTCCCGCCCGGTGTGGGACTATGGCCCGGCCGGCGGTCGCAGTTCTGCTCGATATCCTCCGCTCAAAAACTAAACCAAGGGGAGCATACGCGCCCCCGGCCGTGCCGTAGTCCCGCTCCGAGCGGGACGAAGGCAGGTCGTTTCCAATTCTTCGCGACCTTCGCGGCCCTTGCGTGAGACTTTCCGCCGCCCCATTTAACCGTTTCCATCTGAAATTTTTAACTTTTAATTGAAATTTCGTTCACACCGGCCAGCCGAACGCGAATGCGTCGCAACTATCTATCAACAAACATCTTATTGTGATCGAGGCGGCTAAAAAACCCTTCGTTTACTTCGTTCACACCCTATACCCAAATGAAATGTGTGCCATCCTGCGGCCCAACTCGGAGGAGCGCGGACAGCCTTGTCCGCGCGTTCCCTG
>JASHPN010000372.1 GCA_030038175.1 Verrucomicrobiia bacterium | reverse complement strand
TCAGAATCCGGCATTCGTTATCTGGGAAATCGATGCCGTCATAACGGTTGGCAACCACTGCGACGGCCTGTTTTTTTGTCACAAACGGCGTTTTCGAAACCTCAATCGAACGAGCATCGAAAGTTTCGTAGCCTAATTTCTGCTTGACCCATTCACGATATTCAACCGCATTATCGTCGCTTGGGACGATTACAAGGCTCCTGCCTCCCTTTTGCATGATCTTCGCAACCAAATTATCTATATCGGCTTCGGCCAATGAACGACCAGGGAACAAGAAAAAACGCCTTCCAATTCCTTGCCGCTCCCAGCCGTTAACCTGCAAGCGAAGAATCTTTGCGCGTCCGGTGATCCGTTCGAGGTCGCCACCTTCGCCAAGCGTTGCGGACATATACACTCGCTGTTTTGCTCCCGTAAACGGCTTGTGCGTGAACGTCGGCGGAATCAATGGTCGGATAAGAATTTCCCGCGTACTAAAAAACAAATGACAGGCTGGAAGATGGTCGCGAATCATCCTCCATACATATGGCAAGTCTGATTTGTCCTCTTGAAGCCGAGTGTCCAACACGGAGATTAACTCAGGGATGCGTTCAAAGAATTTTGGTGTTGGAATTTTTTCTACCCAATTCTGGTCCCACGCGCTTGCCGGTGAACCACTGCGTCGCACGCGTTGTTGGTCGGCGATGGAAAGCTGGTCAAGGAATACCCCGGCAACCGCTTCATAAATAGTCTGATGTTCGGAGCGGAGTATACGAAGCGACCACATTTTGGGAATGTAATTTTCCCCGGAATGTGCGTCATCAAGAATTAGAACATTGGGGTCTTGGAAATACGGTGAATTATTGAAAAGACTACTGTATGATGTAATGGCGATTGCCTCCGCTCCAATATATTCCCCCTTCGCGGCAGGATCATAATCCGCTTTTTTCCCGACGAATGCGTGAACCTTGAGCCCGTATAAGTTTATCGCCAAATTTGCAACTTGGTGGACAAGCTGATTTGTTGGACAAATATAAACGATACGTTCGTTGAATTTTCTTCGCCTCCATTCTCCAATGAGCAAACCGACCAATGTTTTGCCACCGCCAGTTGCCATTTGCAGTGCGACATCCGCTTCATCAACGGCCTTCTTTGTATATTCGCGCAGCAAATCCGCCTGCTGCGACAGTAAACCAGGAATCTTTTTGGTTCGAATGTCTCTGAAGAGCGCTTCAGGGCTCTCTAACGATAAGCTCAACGTTGCAATAGGTTTGAATGCCATATTATTCTCTTAATCAGTTACCGTTTGCTTTGGTATTTTACGAAATCCACCCCCAAGGCGAAAGGCGTATTTATCATAGCCTGCAGGAGGAAAATGATTTACGCTCCGGCTGCGAAGCTACAATGCAAGGACGGCGACCGAACGTGATTTCCTTATCCAAATGGGGCGGCACGGAATGAAATTGGCACTGAGCAGAACCGAATTTCCTTTCACCAAAAAATCTAGAAAGTGGCCCTTCGCAACCAAGTGCTTTTTGGAAAAATGCAGACTATCTGTAATTGCGGTGCCGTTGAACAGTGCACTTTTTACAATAAAAAATGCTGGAAAATCCCCCTCACCTGAGGCACTTTAGCCGTTCTATAATCGATGCGGAGCGGTTACACCGGACGCGTGAAAATGCATTTGACGAATATGTTTTATTAAACCACGAACCGAGAAAGGATCCCAAAAATGAAAGGAAACTCTTATTCTTGTTTGGACAGAATTTGGGGCATGCCGTTGATATTCTGGCTCATTATTTTAGCAATTTTCGGGACATTTCTTATCGTCATCGCTTTGCGCGCAGGTAGTTTCCGAATACGGTTCAAAAGTCGCGACCGAGAGCTAATTATCGAGGCAAACAACGAAAAACAAAGGGATTCAAAGGAAAATACGGAGAAAAGTTCCTCGCTTCCCGTGGCGAAATAAGATCGGCCGACAGGCAATCTAGTCAGATCGGATGACCACGGTCGTGATCGCCGAAAATCAAGGCCAAAATCGGGCATTTATTGGCCCGCCTTCGTCCCACAGCGGGAGACTACGGCGCGGGACGCAAATAATGAAAAAATCAGGCAAACGAGCAAAGCAAACGAATCGCCAATTTCAAATTAGAGTTAAATCACTCATTATCAATTACTTATCATTCGTTTCCTCTGCGCGCTCCCTAAGCACAAAAAAAATGTGCAGGCCTCGGCGGTTCATCGTCCCAATGCGTCCGAAAAATCAGACGGGGGCCCCTCCATGAAAATCTCATTCAGAGCCTCCTGGCGTCCGGTCTCCGCCACATGGCTATGCCCCGGCAGGCTGCTCCACAATAAACGAACGCAAGCGCGATGGCGAAGGTTCCAAAAAAAGAGCCGCCCGCGCTCGGGAGCGCGGGCGGCCTGGATCGTTAAATTGCGGAATTAATAGACCAGCCGATAGAATACGGAGCCGTTGGTCAGGTTGATCGGGATGACGACGTTGGTGACGGTGGTCGAGCCGGCCACGTTCGCCCAGTTGGTGCTGATGCCCACGGACAGGCGGTTGGTCTGCGCCTGCAAGGTCCAGCCGAGGTGATCGGCGGGCCAGCTCAGGTTCAACTGATTACCCGATACGGAGAACACGATGTTCGTCGGGTTCAGACTGACGGTTGCAGGAACGGCGTCGTTATAAACCGCCTGGATTTCAGCCGCCGTAAGGGCGTTGGTAAACAAGGCCACCTGGGCGAGGTCACCGGCAAAGTATTGCTCAGTGGCCTGATTCGCGGCCCCGTTGAAGGGATAATTCACGTCGCCGCCGAGATACAAGTTGGCATTGGCATCCCCGACCATGCCGCCGATCGCCGCAGCGGAATTGTTCAAGGCGCCATCCACATACAGATAACAGTTGGTGCCGTTATAGACGCCGGCCAATTGATGCCAGTTGCCGTCGTTGAGCACATTGGTTGTGGTCACTTGTCCGGCGGAATTGAGATTCAAGGTAATCAGGCCGGTGGTGTTGCTAATGGTCATCGCCCAGTTTGCGCCCTGGCCCATGATCGTCTGGATGCGTTCATCCCATGGGTTGCCCCGGAACCAGCACATGGCTGTGAACGGCTGGGCGCCGGTGGGATTGAACGAGGGATCATAGCCAGCGTCCACGCAACCGAAGATGCCATTGATGGGCGCAGCCACCGAGTTCGAACTCAGGGAGGTGATGGGCGGGCCGGCGACTTCGCCGGGCGCGACGCCCGCCTGATAGGCGCCGTTGACGGGCGCCGAACCGTAATTGATGGCCTGCGGATACGCCGCCGGGTTTGGAGCGATGAAGGAAGCATCCATGCGATAATACAGCAGCGGCTTGTCGTTTACGATCGTCTGCATGTAATTGGAGCCAGACGTAATGGCGGACAAATAATGGTTGCTGACCTGCGTTGCGGTCAGGGCGTTGGTATAGACCGCCACTTCATCGATCTCGCCCGTGGGCGTGCGCGTGGGACCCTGGTCCCAGCGGCTCGTGCCAATCGTCAGCGGAACATAGCGACTGGGGACGATATTGGTGTCCGTCGTATTGACTTGCAGCGTGCCGTCCACATAGACGTCAAGATTGGAGCCGTCATAGGTCATGACACATTGATGCCATGCGCCCGAGGTGAGCAATCCGCCGGCCGTGGACGTGGAGTCATAATTAGCGCCCACGCCGGTATAGTTGTAGGTCTGCAGAGAGCCGCCGACCTGATAGGAGATCCGGAAGCCACCCCAGTTGCCGCTGCCATCGCCGTTGGCGCCGCCGTCGCCCATGATGTCGCCGAAGGCTGAACTCGAGGCCGGATTGAACCAGCATTCAAAGGTCATCGGCGCCTTGATGAGCAGCGCCGGCGTCCGGATGGGGACAAAGAGGTAGCTGTTGGTGTTTTGGCCGCCAATGACAATAGCGGGATCGTTGTCGCCTGATCCGGTCAATGCGCCGGGGGTTTGGCCGAAGGTGATGCCGCCGACGCCGGGCGCCGCGGAATTGGTGCCCGCGTAATAAGCGTTCCCCAACGCGCCCAGGGTGCCGTAGTTGGTCTCCATGGTCGTCGCGGCCTGCGCATTGGTCTCCTGCAACGGCCAATAACCCACGGGGCTCAGATTCAGGATGTTCGTGCTGAACGTGTCAGTCGGAGCAGCGACGACGGTGACGGTGGAGAAGTTGGTCGCCGCGCCATAACTGTTGGTCACGATGAGGCTATAGACAGCGTTGTTTGCCGCCGTAAACGTGTAGGCCGAGGCCGTCGCGCCGCTGATGCCCGTGCCGTTGAGATACCATTGATAGGCCAGAGGCTGCTCTCCCTGAGCCTGAACTGAATACGCGTAGCTCTTGCCGACCGGCAGCGTGATGGCCGCGGGCAGAGGGGCAGTCACCTGGGGTGCATTGGTATAGATGGTCAGGTTCACGAACACATTCGTCCCGCCAATGGCATTGCTCACGATGAGCTCGAGTTGATCATTGTTCCAACCAGCGGGCACGTTGCTTACCGTGAGGTTCGCATTGAGATAGTTGCCGTTGGTGGTCGCGCTCAGGATGTTTGTTCCTGCGCTGACATCCTTCCACCACGCCGTCAGCGGGGCGGTTCCGGCCGCGGCCGCGGGGATGACTAAAGTACTGTTGCCGCTGGCGTTGGTGGCAGACACGGGCGCCGGCGCCAGGAAGGGCGGCACTCCCGAGGCCACATATTGGTTCAGGATCTGGTTCGCGGTCAGGGCATAATTATAAATCGCCACGTCGTTGATGTTGCCCTCGAACTGGTAGTTGTAATTCGTTGTGGCCGAACCCAACCTGGACCCGATGCCCATCAGATTGGTGGAGGACAAGATGCCCAGGCCGGGCGAGTAGGTCGTGGTCCCGACGGGCAGACCATTGACGTAAAGCGACATGGCGCCGTTCGTTTCGTCCACGACGCCGGCCAGATGATACCACGTGCCGAAGCCCGAGGTGGCAATCGAACTGTTGACCGCGTGAACCGCGTCCGAGGCGTCACGGAAGAAGAAACGGAAGTTGTGGCCCGGGTCGGCGCCCGTGTCCAAATCGAACTGCTCGCCGCCGCCGCCCCAGCCCAGGGTGACGATGCCGGCATCGTAGGACTGCTGATAGCCGTTGACCCAGGCTTCCACGGTGAACGATTGGCTCGTCCCGGCGGGCGAGGCGAAGTTAATGCCCGCAATGCCAAAGGCCAAACTGTCGCCGTAGTCGTTGCCCAGACCATCCGTCTGGCCAAACTGCGCGGAAGAATCGGACGGATCTTCGGTTGGATTGTAACCGGGCCAGCCCAGGTAACAATTGGTATAGAGGCCGTCGTTGCCGCCGGCGTAGTCGTGGCAAACCCAGCCGAAATCGCCGCCGCCGAGAAAACTCGAGCCGCCGTTTGCATAATCCACGCCATCGAGGTTGGTGTCATTCATGCGCCAATAGCCAATGGGGTTGAGGGCCATGACGGACTGCGGATACGGCGCGGCTGGAACCGGAAGCACCTGGGCGCTCCAGACATTGCTGGCCACGCCGAGGTAATTGCTGACGACACAGAAATTGGTGAAGCCCTGCAGGACGTTGCTCATGGCGAACGCCGCCGTGTTATCATTGCCGACGGCGACGCCGTTGGTGAACCAATAATAGGCGAGTGGAGTCGCGCCCCTGGCCGCGACGGCAAACGCCGGGTTGGCGCCGGCATACACCGCGAACAGGTTGGTATAAGGCGTGGGCGTTGAAGTGGTAATGATGGGAAGCGTATTCACAGTCAGGGTGGCGACCGCGCTGGTGACGGAACCGCCGCCATTGGCAACTACCACGTAATAATCGGTGCTGGCATCGGAAGCCAGGACCGGGCTAAGAATCAAAGCCGCATTGGTTGCGCCGTCGGCCAGGTTGGTCTGGGCGCCGATGGGGAGCGGCTGGCCATCCCGGTACCACTGATAGGTCAGGTTGGCGCCAAGCGCCGTCACGGTGTTGGTGAAGGAAGTTCCGGCGTTGACGGTTCCGGAAATCGGCTGTTTCGTGATTTCGGGCGCCATAGCCGCGCTGGCGTAAAGGGAGTGGATTTGAGCGGGCGTCAGGGCCGTACCGTTCCAGAAGGCGAATTCGCACAGGTCGCCACTGTATTGCCGTCCCGAACCGCCGTTGCTGTTGAGATACCGGGCATCACAACCGAAGCCGGTGAAATCAACGGTGTCGGGCGGCGGATTGGTGTAACCGCTGTTGGTGCTGATATTGTCCAGGACTCCGTCCACATAGAGCGCCAGCACATTCGTTGAGTACGTGAGCACGGCCTGGTGCCAGAGGCCGTCGTTATAGATTCCCTTGCTGCTAAAGTCGTTCACGAGCCAAATATCCAGGCCGCCGGTCTGGCCCTGGTTGATTTGCCAGCCGGTGCCTTCGCTGACCATGGATTGATATCGGGAGGAATCGGCAGGGTTGCCCTTAAACCACAATGAAACAGTGAATGGCGTGTCCGGGCCGGCTGGGTCAAAGGCGTCCGGGTCGGTGGCTTCGGCAAACGTGCTCAGGCCATTGGCAGCCATTGCGTTGGTGGCGACCAGGCCGCCGGCTGAAACGAACCCGTTGTTCGGGCCGCTGACGATGCCCGGCGTGGTGCCCGGACTATAGACGCCGTTGAGCATGGCGGCGCCATAATTGGTCATCACGGGCCAGGTGCTCATCGGCGGGGCGGTGAAGGTGGGAGAATCCATGCGGTAATAGAGCAGCGGATTGTCGTTGGTGACAGCGGCAAAATAAGTGCCGGCCGCTCCGCTCACGCCATCATTATAGTGCGTGCTGACATCGGAAGCCTGCAGCACGTTGGTGTAGACGGCCAATTCGTCAATTCCAAACTGGATGTTGTAATTTCCTCCGGAATTGTAGGTCCAAAAGCCGCAACCCACCATTAGCGGATCCCAGGTATCAGGGATGAAGCTGGTGGTGGTTCCGGAGGCCTTCTGGCCTCCGTCCAAATAATAGATCATGTTGGTCCCATCGTAAGTCAGCACCACATGGTGCCATTGGTTCAACGATACGGTAGCGGTCGTGGTGTTAATCGTGGCATCTCCGTAAAGCTGAATATTGCTCCGGTTCCATACGATGCGGATGCCGTCCGTGTTTTGGTGATTGGCGGCGCCGGCATTGGTCCAGGTTCCATCCTGGGTGATAATGTCACCAAAGCCGTTATTATCGGGATAGACCCAGAACTCGACGCTAAACGGCGGCCTGAGCGTGGTGAGGGGCGACGTATGCGGGACAAACAAGTGGCTCATGGCATTGTTGCCGTTGTTCCCTTCCAGGTCCGCTGCGCCATCCAAATCGCCCGAGATTGCGCCGCGGATTTGATGCAGCACCCAGGTGCTGTCGGGCGCGCCATTGTTCACGTCCCAATCGGCATAATATCCAGTCCCCAATGAGCCCAAAGTTCCGTAATTGGTTTCAATGTCACCCGGCGCCGGCGCTCCGGTTTCGTGCATTGGGAAATAGACCGTCGGATTCAGGGCCAGAATGCCCGCGCCATAAGCACTGCCGGTCAACGCCGCGGGCAACGACTGCACGGAGGTCGCGGTCGCGAGCGCGCCGGTGACCGCGCCGAAATCATTGGTCACCACAACCTGAAAAGTCTCATTCGCCGGAACCGGAACGTCCGGGAAATTATAAGCGGCCCCGCCGCCTGCCGAGGTATCGGCCACACCGTTGGTGTACCATTGATAACCCAAACCGTTGGTCGCTCCGCCGGCGGTCACGGACAGCGAGGCAGTCTGGTTTTGATAAAGGCTGAAGTTGCCAACCGGGGTTTGCGACAGAATCACGGGATCGGCCTGGATTTGAACGTCCACAATGGCGCTGGTGACAGACTGGCCGAACGCATCGCTGACCACGCAGAAATAATAGCCGCTGTTGTTCTGCGTGAGGTTGGTGACCGTCAATTGCGACGTTTGAGACTCGACAATATTCGAGAGATTATCCACCAGAGCGGTTGCACCCAAATAGTTGGAACCCGTTTGGTTGAAATACCATTGATACGTCAGCGGGCCATTGCCATTGGCAACCACGGCTTCAAAGATATAGGCGCCCGGGCCGCCGGTCACCGTTCGGACCGAGGGATACGGATACGGTTGCGAGGAGATTTCCGGCCCCGGCATAATACCGCCATTGGCGTTCGTGTACAGGTTGATGACCTGCGCCGCGGTCAATGCGTTGGTGAAGAAGGCGACATGAGCCAGGTCGCCATCAAGAAATCTCTGATTGTAAGTCGTGCCTCCTGAAAGCAAATAATCCGGCGAGCCGCCCAACAAAGGAATCAATTGCACCTGGCCCGGCTGCGGCAAAGAATTGGAGTTGACCTGAATCACTTGTTCCACGCCGTCCACATAAAGAATATTGGTCACCAGCAAAGTGCCGAGACTGTTCGTGGTCACGCTTGCGACACATGCCGCAAAATGCCAATTACCATCGTTGAAGACGTTTGGAGACACGAGGTCGCCAACGCTGGGATTGTTGGTCAAGCCGGAATTGAATTGGAGATGGCCGGCATTGCCGCCGTTGCCCAGGGCCAGCCGCCAGGAATGATCGCCCTGGCCCACCAGACCCTGAAACCGATTATCCGCCGGATTGCATTTGAACCAGCAAACCATCGAAAAACTGTTCGACGCCACCATCAACGAGGGATCGCGATTGGTGATGACCAGGCCGGAAGCGGCGACATTGGTGGCCATGGCCACGCCGTTGGTAAACACCGCCATTTGATTGGTGTTATCCGTGCCGATGCCGTTAAAGGCGCAGGCATTGGTCAGGCTGCCAAGGCCAGGGAACGACGGGCCGGCCACGCCGGGAACATCTCCGGAAAGATACAATCCTTCCAGGCCCGCAACGGACCCGTAATTGGCGGCGACGGGATAGGCGCTGGTGGCGGGCGGCGGAGTGTAACTATTGTCATCCATTCGCCAATACATCAGCGGGTTGTTTCCCAAAACCGTGCCGGAATAACCCGAGCCGCCGGCGGCGTTGTAGTGGGCCTGAATAGTTGCGGCCGAGAGCGCGTTCGTATAAATGGCCACTTCATCAATGCCGCCATCAAACCGGTTGTCATTGATGCCGCGACCGCAGCCAATGCACAATTGATCCCACGTATCAGGCACATAAGAACCGGACATTGGAATGCTGTACCCGGAATTGATCGAATTGACGTTGGTGCCATTTACATAGAAAGTGCAATTGACGCCGTCAAAGACGGCCGCCAGATAATACCAGCTCGCGTTGGTGTTATAGCTATAAAACACTCCGGCCTCGGCGCCGCCCTCGGGGCCGCCGTTAGTGGCCGATCCCTGCCCGTTGTACACGTGAAAACTCCAGCCCTGCAATTTGTTGCCGTCCTGATAGGCCAGGTAATTTTGGCTCAAGACCCAGCCGCCGCGATAAGTGCTTCCGTTCAACCCGCCGGGATTGGCCGCAGCCTTGGAAATGATGGCGATATCACCGGAGTAATTCATTGGATAGACCCACGCCTCCACGGTGAACGGCGCCGAGAGCACGGCGGTCCGGGGATCGCTGTTAGGCACGGCCAAAAATGAGCCGTTGCCGCCGTTGAGCATCACCGAGGTGTCCGAGTCGCCAGGCAAAGCTCCCGGCTGGTCGGGGAGCAGATTGGTGCTGGAATAATAAGCGTTGGCGGCCGATCCGAGCGAGCCATAATTGGTCTCGACGTCGGCAACCGGCGGCTGGGCCGATTCCTGCAACGGCCAATATGCCACGGGGTTCAGTTGCATCAGGGCGTTGGTAAAGGCCGATTGGGCCGATTGCGCATGGACGGCAGCCGCCGCAAACATGAGCATCATTGTGATCGTGAAGGCACGCAGGGAGTATTTTTTCATAAATTCCGGGATTGGTCCGACTTAGGGATTGGTTTAAAATTTTCTTTTAGTTATTATTACCAATAAAATTCTTCCCGCCGCCATAGAGCGCCAGAGCGCTTCCTATGGCGTCCGGTTTTTGTCCGGGCCATTGGATCTGAAGAATTACGAACGAAGCATTAAATGCCATTGCACGAATGCCGTTGTATGAGCAATTGAGAAGTCCCTGTCTGCGTCCCCAAGAAAAACGCCACCAGTCGCCACCCGTCTGCCGAATCCTCAAATGAACCAGACCGATTTCATAACGCTTTCTTTGTGCCAGCCTCTAAAATTTTTTAAACGAAAAATATTTTCCAAGTAAATTGAATCGAGGCTTAAAGTTACGCACATACTATGGACGAATGCCGCTCAATATCACCTGCATGAGTATAGGCGTCAAGCGATTTTTTACTTTTTTTGGATTTTCAAAACGCGCCGCATTGTACTAATTAGATCATAAAGGAATTATAATCATAGAGTCTGCCGACGGGAAAGGCTGAACTTATACTAATATTAACTATACCGATGCCGGAATGGCGGGACACCGCGGGATGCAGACCCATTGTGGGCTTCGGATTCAGCGGTGATCTCTTCGAGCGGCAAATTCAGCGCGTCGGCGACCCATTGGCGAATGGCCGGTTCGTTTGGGAACGGGGCAAATGCCGGAGGCGCGGATGTGTCGTCCGGATCAGGCATCGTGGATTCGAGCGTGCTGCGGCTGGACTCCGACACCCTCCTTCGCCAAAGGCGATCCCGATAAAAAGCATCGGGACTTGCAGCGGCGGCGCAGGCAGCCGCGCTCCGCCGGAGCGCGACTGTGTCCCGCTCCGAGCGGGATCAGTCGCAGCACGTCCGCAAGCATTGAACCGTGCCGTATGCGCAAGGCTTCCGGCTGGCAACGTGCTGCGGCTGGCGCTGCCGCACACAGCCGCGCTCTGGAATGGGGGCGCGTTTGCCGTGGAAGACGGCGGGATTGCCACCCCGGATTCGGCTTACCACACAGCGCCAGATATTCGTTAAAATTTTGGCGATTACCGGATATTTTTCCGTGCATTTTTTATTCTGATTCGGTAAAATACAGTCCCTGAAGGAACGAATCATGGATAAAATGTTATTACGGCGATTGAACATGCTGGTTTTAGCCGCTTTCCGTCCCACGATCACTTTTTCCATAACCGTATGCCGGTAAAAGAACCTCTTGCCATCATCGGAATGGGATGCCGTTTCCCTGGCGGCGCAAATTCCCCGCAACAGTTCTGGGACATGCTCATCGCGGGCGCCGATGCGACGCGGGAAATCCCGCCGGACCGCTGGAGTGTCGCGGCGTATTATGATCCGGCGCCCGGCCGCTGCGGGAAATCGGTGACCAAACGCGGGGGATTTATCGAAGGAATTGATTTGTTTGACCCGGCATTCTTCGGCATCTCGGCCCGTGAAGCGGATTGCATTGATCCCCAGCAGCGATTGTTGCTGGAGGCCAGTTTGGAAGCTTTGGAAGACGCGGGCCAGATTTTGGAAAAATTGCGCGGCTCACGCACGGGAGTGTTTGTGGGCATATCCACGACGGATTATGCGACGATGCAAAATCCCGGCGGTGAATGGGCGAACCTGGACATTTATTCGCCCACCGGCGTGGGGGGCAGCATTGCGGCCAACCGCATTTCGTATTGTTTTGATTTGGCCGGACCAAGCCTGGCCATTGACACGGCGTGCTCCTCGGCGCTGAACGCCTGCCACGTGGCCTGCCAAAGCCTATGGGCGGGCGAATGCCGCATGGCGATCGTCGGAGGCGTCAATGCCTTGCTCAGCCACGCCAACTTTGTGGCGTTCAGCCGCATGGCGATGCTGTCGCCGGAGGGCCGGTGCAAGGCCTTCGACGCGAGCGCGGACGGGTTTGCCCGGGCGGAAGGCGTGGGCGCCATTGTCCTCAAACCGCTATCGGCGGCCCAGGCAGCGGGAGACAAAATCTACGCGGTGATCCGCAGCACGGCGGCGAACCAGGACGGGCGAACCAACGGCATTACGGTTCCCAGCCTCAATGCGCAGGCGGCGCTGGTGCGCGAAGCGTGCGCGGCGGCGGACATTTCCCCGGCGGAGATTGATTACATTGAGGCGCACGGCACCGGGACGCCGGTGGGCGATCCGATCGAAGCGAATGCCCTGGGGATGGCGCTGGGCGAGGGTCGCGCAAAACCGTGCCTCATCGGCTCGGTCAAAACCAATATCGGCCATACGGAAGCGGCCGCGGGGATTGCCAGTCTCATCAAAGCGGCGCTGGTTTTGAAGCATCGGGAAATTCCGCCGAGCCTCCATTTCAAAAAACCCAATCCAAACATTGACTTTGCAAAACTGAAACTCCGCGTGGTCAATCGCCGCCGGAAATTTCCGGCGGACTCCGGACGATTGTTAGCGGGGGTCAATTCCTTCGGTTTCGGCGGCGCGAATGCACACGCGATTTTGGAATCGGCGCCGGATTCCATGGGCGGGAGGTCGAGTTGCGATGTCCCCGCCCGCGCGGAGCGGGCGAAGGAGAATCTCCCGCCAGGAAACGGCGCGCCACATGGTTGCGCCGCTGAACGCGGCGCTGACGCCGCAGCGCGGCGTCCCTACCAGGATATACGGAAAGATTTTGCAGGCAGGCCATTGGTCCTAACCATTTCCGCGCAGGGGCCCGAGGCGCTGAAGGCGGTGGCGAAAAACTATCGGAAGTTGCTGACAAAGAAGACAACCGATGCCGGCGCCGTGTGCGCCGCGGCGGCGGCGCGACGTTCGCATTTCTCAAACCGGCTTTGTGTCATCGGTGATTCCCGCGGCGACCTGGCGTCGCGGCTGGCTGATTTCGCCGCCGGACGGACCGCGCCGGCGATTATTGCCGGCGAAGCAGCCGCCGGCGCCGGCCCGGTCTTCGTTTTTTCCGGCCAGGGGCCTCAATGGCGGGGCATGGGACGCGAGTTGTTAAAGACCAACACACTATTTCGGAAGAAGATTGAAGAGTGCGACGAGCTGTTTCGCGAGTTTGGCGGCTGGTCTTTGCTGGAAGAACTGAGCCGCAGCGAGAGAAGCTCCCGGCTCCAGCAGACCGCCATTGCGCAGCCTGCGATTTTTGCCTTGCAAGTGGCGCTTTCGGAATTGTGGCAGTCGTGGGGCGTGCGGCCGGCGGCGGTGGTGGGGCACAGCGTGGGCGAGGCCGCGGCGGCGCACGTCGCGGGCGTCCTGGAGCTGCGCGAAGCGGCGCGGGTCATCTTCATTCGCGGGCATTGCATGGACGCCGCCTCGGATGCCGGGCGCATGCTCGCGGCGGGATTGGATGAAAATGCCGCCAAGGAAATGGCCGCGAAATTTAACGGCCAGGCCGCCGTCGCGGCGATCAACAGTCCGCAATCCGTCACTTTTTCAGGCGAAGGCGATGTGCTTAAAACCATTGCGCGGACCCTCGATCACCAGGGAACCTTCAACCGTTTCCTGCACGTGAATTATGCCTTCCACAGCCACCACATGGACGGCGTGCAAAAGCCGCTGCTGCGGGCGCTGGGAGAGGTGGCGGCCTCTCCGCCGACGCTGAAGATTTTCTCCACGGTCACCGGGCGCGCGGCCGGGAACGGCGATTTTCGAGCCGATTACTGGTGGCATAACGTGCGCCAGCCCGTGCAATTCGCCCAGGCCATCTCGGCGCTGGTTGCCGAGGGACACCGCTATTTCCTGGAATTAAGCCCGCATCCGGTTTTGGCCGTATCCATTTCTGAAACGCTGGCGCGGCGTTCCGCGCCGGGAAAAGTTTTCGTTTCATTGCGCCGCAAGGAGCCTGAGGTATTCTCGATGCTTTCCAACCTGGCGGCGATGCACACGGCCGGCGCGGCCGTGGATTGGAGCCGGTTTTACCCGCAGGCCAACGCCGAAACGGCGCTGCCGTCGTATCCGTGGCAACGGGAAAAGTACTGGCGCGAAACGGCCGCGATGCATGCGGCGCGGATGGCGCGGCCCGCGCATCCGCTTTTAATGGCGCAACTGCGCACGGCCAAGCCGACCTGGAACACCTGGCTGGATCTGGAAATGTTTCCGTATCTCAAGGAACATCGCGTCCAGGACCACATCGTCTTTCCCGGCGCGGCGTACATCGAAGCGGCCCTGGGAGCCGGTCACGCCTTGCATTCCCGCCGGGCCATCGAGGTCGAGGACATGGAGTTTCAGAAAGTTCTATTCCTTTCGGACAACAAGGAGCCGATGCAATTGCAGACGGAATACACGCCGGCGGACGGGCGTTTGAAATTCTTGAGCCGGGCTTCGGATACCGAGGGCGAGTGGACCCTGAACGCCGCGGCAAAATTGCGGCCCCTGGCGGCCAGCCGTCCCGCGCCGGTGAACTTGCAAGCGGTGCGGAAACGCATGGCCGTGGAGCTGACTTCCGCGCAGATCTACGCTGCCTGCGAACACTCTGGATATCTGTTCGGGCCGTCGTTCCAGGGCGTGGACGCGCTTTGGCGCCGCGACGGCGAAGCGCTGGGACGGGTGCGCCTGCCGAAGCAACTCCGGCGCGGCGCCAAAAATTATGTCTTCCATCCGGCGCAGCTGGATTCGTGTTTCCAAACATCGTTATTTGCCGTTCCGCGGTCGGTCATCAGCACCGGAACACTGTTGCCGGCGCATATTGACCGGATCACGGTGTTCGCGCCCGCGACCCGGGAAATGTATTGCCACTCGCAAGTCATCGCGGCGGGGACACACGCCACGGCGTCGAATTTTCAAGTGACCGATGCGTCGGGCAACGTGCTGATGGAAATCCAGGGCTTTCGCGCCCAGGCCGTCCGGGGCATGTCTTCGAGCCGGGCCAACAATCCGGACAACTGGCTGTATGAAAATACGTGGATACCAAAACCGTTAGGCACTGGAAAACGGCTGGCCCGGGGCACGTGGGTGCTGTGCGCGGACCATTCCGGAGTGGCGCTCGAACTGGCCGGCCTGCTCAAGAAGCGGGGAGTCCGGCCGGTCCTTGTTTTTGCCGGCGACAAACTCCAGCGCCTCGGCGCGGACTCGTTTGAATTGTGCGCGGCATCACCTGATTGGCCGCGATTGCTCTCGCAGATCAACGCCACCAACGGCCATTCCCTCGCAGGCATTGTTCATCTCTGGGCATTGGACGGGGCCGAACCGGCGAGCCTGGATTCGGCGGCGCTCCGGCGCGCCGAAATCGCCGGTTGCCACAGTTTGATGCAATTGGCGCAGGTCCTGGCGCCCGAGCACGCTGCCTTGAAACTTTGGATGGTGACGCGGCGCGCGCAGCCGGTGCAGGCCGGCGAAAACGTTTCCGTCGCACAATCGCCGGTCATTGGCCTGGGGCGCACGGTCATCAACGAATTTGCAAAATGGCCGTCGCGCCTGGTGGACCTCGGCGGGACAAATCCAAAAGAAAATGCCGCGCATTTGCTGCGGGAGCTTGCGGGCAGCGACGGCGAAACGGAAGTGGCCTGGCGAAAAAACGAACGGTTCGCCGGACGCCTTTCGAACACGACGCTGGAGCGCCATCCGCCGGCAAATCCGGTTTCGGAACAATCCGGTTACCAACTCTGCCTTCCGGCCTCCGGCGTCCTGGACGCACTGGCCCTTGTGGAAGTGCCGCGGCGCGAGCCTGGACGCAATGAAATCGAAATTGAGATTAGCGCGGCATCGCTGAATTTCCGCGACGTCATGAAATCGCTGGGCATTTATCCCGTGAACAGCGACCTGGATTTGTTGCTGGGCGATGAATGTTCGGGCCGGGTCGTGCGGGTGGGCAAAGGAGTTAAAGAGTTTCACACCGGTGACGAAGTCATTGCGAACAGCGCCGGGTGCTTTGCCTCGCACACCACTGTGCCGGCCGCGTTCGCGGTTCACAAACCGCCCGGCCTCACCGCCCCCGAGGCGGCCACGATTCCGGTCGCCTTTATGACGGCCTGGTATGCGCTGCATCACCTGGGACGGATCCAGCGGGGGGAAAAAATCCTCATCCACGCGGCCACGGGCGGCGTCGGGCTGGCGGCCATTCAAATCGCAAAACTGGCGGGGGCCGAAATTTTTGCCACGGCCGGCACCGGTAAAAAGAGGGCTTATCTCCGGCGGCTCGGCATCCGGCACGTCATGGATTCGCGGTCAACGGCGTTTGCCGGCGAAATCCGAAAGCTGACGGGCGGCGCGGGGGTGAATCTGGTCCTGAATTCGCTTTCCGGCGATGGCATTGCCAAGGGACTGTCCACGCTGGCGCCGGGCGGGCGATTTCTGGAAATCGGAAAGCGTGATATCTACGCCGACAGCGCCATCGGACTGCGCCCCTTCCGAAACAATCTATCGTTGTTTGCGATTGACATGGGCCAGGTGCTGGCCGAACAGCAGGAAACGGCCCGGAACCTGTTGCAAACGGTCATACAATTGATCCGCACCGGAAAACTCAAAGCCCTGCCGCACCAGACGATGCCCGTTACGGAAGCGGCGGAGGCATTTCGCCTCATGGCGCAAACCAAACATATTGGCAAAATTGTCCTCAAAATGGATGGCGTGCCGGTGGTTCCGAAGCGGATTCCGCCGCGGGAGAAGATAGAATTTCCCACTCGCGCTTCCTACCTGATTACCGGCGGATTAGGCGGCTTTGGCCTGGCCGTGGGCCGGTGGCTGGCGGACCGCGGGGCGCGGCATTTGATTTTGGCAGGTCGTCGTGGAACGGTCCTGCCGGAGGCCAGGGAGGCGATGGCGGCGCTTCGCGCATCCGGGGCAAAGGTGCTGGCGGTCAAAGCGGACATCGTGAATGAACGGGACGTGAAGCGGCTGTTTAAATTGGCGAAGGAAAAATTTCCGCCTTTGCGCGGGGTTTTCCATGCGGCGGCGGGGTTGGATGACGGACTCCTTTTGCAGCTCACGCCGGAACGGTTTTCACGAGTGATGGCGCCCAAAGTCACGGGCACGTGGAATTTGCATCGCGCCACCCGGGGAATGCGCCTGGACCATTTCGTGATGTTTTCATCCCTCAGCGCGCTTTGTGGCGCCGCAGGGCAGGCGAACTATGCCGCGGCCAATAGTTTCCTGGATGGCATGGCGCATTACCGGCGGGCGATCGGCCTGCCGGCCTTGTCCGTCAATTGGGGCGCCCTGGCCGACGTGGGCATGCTGGCGCGAAACAAACGGGCGGCGGAAAATATGACCGCGCACGGCGTCTATGGCCTGCCGCCAATCCAGGCCACGGACATGCTCGGCCGGCTGATGCAAAGCGACGCGGAGCAAATCGCTTTCATGCACGTGGATTGGCGAAAACTATTCGCGTCGGCCCCGTTCCGGTCGCCGCGTTACTCGGAAATCCATCAGGCCATGGACCCGGGAAACTCCGGGGCCGACGGGGACATCCGGGAACTTCTGTCCTCCACGCCGCCGGAGAACCGAATGTCCCTGGTGGTTTCCCGGGTCACCGAGTCGGCGGCCAAGGTGCTGCGAATGAATCCGGCCAAACTGGATCCGGCCCGGCCGTTGAAAGAGCTGGGAGTGGATTCGTTAATGGCTTTTGAACTAATGAACCGGCTGGAAATGCAGTTTGGCATCTCGCTGCCGCCGGGAAAGTTTGGGGCCAATACGTCGGTCAATCATCTCGCCGCAGTGATCCTGGAGATTTGCAACCAGTCACTCGCATCGAGCAAGGGCGACGCGGACGAAAAGCCAAAGCCCGCGCCGGAACATGCCCCGGCCGCCCCGGTCGCGGACGTTTTCGCGGAACAGTTGCTCACCTTGCGGTCCGGCACGTCGGGGACCCCGGTTTTCTTCGTCCACCCGGCGGGAGGACTTACGAACATATACGATGAACTCGCCCGGAAACTGCCGGATGAATTTCCGGTTTATGCCATTCAATCGCGGGTGGTCGCGGGCGCGTCCGAGGAATGGCAGGCGCTGGAACCTCTGGTGAACCAATACGCGGACATTGTAACCCAGAGGCAGCCGGAAGGCCCGGTGCGCCTGGCGGGCTTTTCCGTCGGCGGTTTGTTCGCCGTCGCGATTGCCCGGGAACTGGAACGGCGCGGGCGCATTGTTTCTTTTGCCGGGATGTTGGATTCGCCCCTGGCGGTCCTGGAACCGGATTACCCGCGCGACGTCGTGCTGAAAACTCTGATCGCCGAACTCTATGATTATTCCACGCAACTGGGCCTGTTTAAAGCCAACGGGAAGAACGGCCTGGAGGCGTCCATGGGGCAGCTCGCGAAAAAGTTGATCGCCGCGCGCGATGAGCCGGGGCAAATGAAAGAACTTTCCGCCTGGCTGGCCCGGCGCGGATTTGATCTGGCCAAAGAAGCGGACTCGAGCGTCAAATCCTATTTCCAATTATATATGCGCCACCTCAATATGGTTCGCAGCCTGAAATTGGAGCCGGTGAACGCGCCGGTCCACCTGTGGCGCGCGCGCGACTCGCAATTGAGCGGTTCGGGGCTGGCGGCCGCCACCGCCCGGCAAATTACGCGGGGCGCCTGCGCCGAGGAAATCCTCGAGGGCCGGCATTTTGAAATGCTGGACGCCGCGCGCGTGGAAGCGCTGGCGGCGCGCATGGGCAGCCTGCTCGCGCCTCGCGTGCGTCAAAAATCCCTTGCCGCGAGCGGCTAGTTATTTATGGGACGCCACTTTCAGCCGCCCGTTTTATTTTTGCCGGAATCTTTCGGATTGACTATATTCGTTTCATGACAAACAAGGACCGCCGAGTTCGTTTGCTCGTCCAGACCGCGGTCGCGCTGGCGGCAGTGTGGGCCGTGGCGCTGGCGATTTTTCACTTTTCCGCCCGGGCAAAAATGACGGCCGACCGCGTTGAACAATTCGTTGCGGGCACGGACTTGTCCGGAATGTCCGCCGATGAACGCGAAAAAGCCATCGAAGAACTGGCCCGGGAAGTCAATGCCCTCTCGCCGGAAGAGCGGATGAAATGGCGGCTGGACAACGGTTGGAAAAAATGGTTCGCCGAAATGAGCGAGGGGGAAAAGGCGAAATTTATCAATGCAACGCTGCCGAGCGGAGTCAAACAAATGATGGATACCTTCAGCCAGTTGCCGGCCGGCCAGCGAAAAAAAATGATTGATGACGCCCTCAAAAAGCTGCAGGCCCAGGGCGCGGCGGGAGCGGACGGCAGCATGGGCAATTATGGCCCGAATGGCCCGCCGCCGCTCAGTCCGGAATTGGAACAACAGGTCCGGCAAATCGGCCTGAATCAATTTTACGCCAACAGCAGCGCCGAGACCAAGGCGGAGCTGGCGCCGTTGCTGGAACAAATGCAAACGGAAATCCGGCAGGGAAGAATTCATTGAATGCGCCGCAATTTTTCAGGATCGCCATGAAACGCGCCTTCACCTTGATCGAAATGCTGGTCGTCATCGCGATCATGGCCATCCTGGCGGCCATCCTGTTGCCGGTGCTTTCCCAGGCCACCGAACGCGGCCGCAGCACTTCCTGCCGCAACAACCTGCACCAGATCGGCATGGCCCTGGAAACCTATATTGACGAAAACAACAACTACCTGCCGGTGATGTGGGACCAGGCCACCAATGGGCCGCCCACCAACTCCGTCAACAAGGTGCTGATGAACCAGCTCAGCACGACGAACGTGTTGCGCTGCCCCTCGGACAACCAAAAGATTTTTGAATTGACCGGCTCAAGTTATTCCTGGAATTTTCTTCTCAACGGCGCGAATGCCAGCACTCCTCATCTCGAACTTTTGGGAACGACCTATTCGCTGGATCAAATCCCGGTCTTTTTCGACAAGCAAAGCTTTCATGGCCCCCCCGGCTCGCCCCATGCGATCAATTACCTCTACGCCGACGAGCACGTCAAAAATTTCATTGAACTTCCATGATCTCGCTGCGCAAGCTCAGCAAACATTTTGGCGCGCAACCGGCCGTACGAAACCTTGATCTCGAAGTCGGCCGGGGCGAGATTTTTGGATTGCTTGGCCACAATGGCGCGGGCAAAAGCACGACCATTGGGATGATGCTCGGCCAGGTCTGGCCCACCAGTGGCGAAGTGCGCGTCTGCGGACACGATGTCACGGCGGCGCGCGGACCAGCCCTGGCCAGAGTTGGCGCGATCTTCGAATCCCCCGCCTTCTACGATTATCTGAGCGGCTGGCGAAACCTGGAAATCCTGAGCCACTATTCCGCGCCGACCAGCGCCGGGCGCATTCGCGAAGTGATTGATTGGGTAGGCTTGAGCGGCCGGGAAAAATCCCGGGTCAAAACCTATTCGCATGGGATGCGCGCGCGCCTGGCCCTGGCGCAAGCCCTGTTGCCGCAGCCGGAACTGCTGATCCTCGATGAGCCGGGCGACGGGCTCGATCCCGAAGGCATTCATGACATGCGGCAAACCATTCTGCGGCTGCACCGGGACCTGGGGCTGACCATCCTTTTTTCGTCTCATTTGCTGACGGAAGTGGAACAACTGTGCACGCGCATCGCCGTGCTGAACCGCGGAGAAAAGATTTTTGAGGGGACGGTGACCGCGGCCACGCGCACACAAAGCTGGATGCGCCTGCGCGCCGGAGATTTCGCGGCGGCGGTGGCGCAATTGCGCGAGGCGAAACTGATCAACGGCCATCGCGACGGGCGGTTGATCTCCCTGGCCGACCGGGTGGGTCCGGATGAAGTGGTGCGGTTTCTCGTGGGCCGGAACATTTCGATTTTTGAAATCGCGCCGCATGAGCAGACCCTCGAGGACTTTTATCTCGGCTTGATGAAACCTGCCAACAACTGAAATGTTTTTTTTCCAGCTCAAAAATGAACTCTGGAAACTGTTCGGCAAGCAGCGGACGTACATTGGCTTTTCGATGTTGCTGCTGGCGCAGGTCCTGATTGTTGTGCTCCTGCGGTTTTATACGCCGGCGCACCGGTCGCTGAGCCGCGTGGTGGAACGCGAGGGGTTTGCGGCTTCCAATTATCTGTCCATGCTCACGGTGGACTCGGTCATCGTCGTGATCCTGGCTTATACGATGCTGCCGCTTTACGTGGCCCTGATTGGCGGGGATTTGGTGAGCAAGGAAGAGGAAGATGGAACGCTGCGGATGATTTTGTCCCGCCCCGTTTCGCGGCTGCGGTTGTTGATTTTAAAATGGCTGGCCGGCTGCATTTTTTCCGGGGTGTTGGTGTTCCTGCTGATGACGGGGGGCCTGATGGTTTGCGGCCTGTTTTTTCCGGTGACCGGCGGGTTATTCACCCAGGTGCCGGACCAGGACCTTGGCATTTTCACCTTTGGAGACGGCCTGAATCATTTTGTGCTGGCGCATGCGTTTCTGGTAATCAAGGCGATTACGATTATGAGCCTGGCCTTTATGTTTTCATGTTGGAACATGAAGCCGGCCGCCGCCGCCATCCTGGCGCTGTCCCTGTTCCTGATTGATCGGATCCTGATGGAAATCCCCTATTTCCACGACCTGCAATCGTGTTTTATCGGCTATCACCTGAATGTTTGGCAGAGGGTGCTGCAACCGCACATTCCCTGGTGGCAAATTGGCGAGTCGCTGGGAATATTGACCGGCGCCAGCCTGACCTTTCTCATCGGCGGCGTGGCCTGGTTCCAGTTTCGGGATATTAAATCGTAAGACCGCAGAATGGGAGCGCGACTGTGTCCCGCACGGGGGGATCAGTCGCAGCGCGCACGTCCGGGATGCCTGCACGAAGCACGGTGGTTTAGGCTTTGTCGGGCTGCTGCGGCTGGTGCTTTCGCACACAGCCGCGCTCCGAAAACTCACTTTAGCTTCGCGAGCGTGGCCCTCACGGCGTCGAAGTTCGGCAAATCCTTGGGCGTGGGTGTTTGTTCGCTGTATTGCACGACGCCGTTCTTATCAATCACGAATGCCGCGCGCGCCGCCGTATCGCCCACGCCGGCCAGCATGGGAAACACCACATCGTAGTGTTTGATGACTTCCTTGTTCAAATCGCTGGCGAGGGTGATGCTGATTTTTTCCTTTTGCGCCCAGGCCTCCTGCGCAAAGGGCGTGTCTATGCTGATGCCGATGACCTCCGCGCCGCTGCCCGTAAAGGCATTCAGGCCGGCGCTGATATCGCACATTTCCTTTGTGCAAACGCTCGTAAACGCCGCCGGAAAAAACAGCAGCACGGTGTTCTTTTTGCCGAAGTTATTGCTCAGCCTCACATCCACCAGGCCCGACGCCTGTTTGGATTTAAGCGTGAAATCCGGAGCCTTGGAACCTGCCTTGATAGCCATAATTTTTTGGTCTTTGGTTTAAGTTACAGGCATAGAATGAAACATTCCCGGAATGCCTGTCAAATAGAGTTTTCGGGGAGCGGCGCATCTACACGCGAGCAGCCTGGCCGGCGATACCATTGACACACCTCGTCAGCGGGGTGTTTTGCCAACCGCCTGTGTTCGCAACCGCTTCAGCGGTTTGTCCGAGGGGCTTTAAAGGCATGTAACTTGCTGACGTGGAATCCCCTGCGATATGGTGTTTGCGGGGAATATCAGGTGAAAATGAACACCCTGTTACAACATCTGCACATGAGCCATGGCACACTCGTGGTTGCCGCCCTTGCCGTCAGCTTTGTTTTTCGCTCGCTTGTGCTTCTGGGTTGTATGTGGGGATTGATCCATGTCCAGAAGCTTTATTACCAAAAATGGCCGCTCGTCGGCGCGGCATTTCTGGGCGGGGCCATTGATACTGTCCCGCTGGTCGGCCATTTCATCGCCGTGCCGGCGCTATATCTTTGTGTCTGGAAAATCACGCGCAGTTCCTTGTATCCGGACGCGACCTTCACGGTCGGAATCTCTTACGCTCTGGTACGGTGCCTGAGCTGGATTATCGCCGCTTACATACCGTTCAATTTTCACCCGAAGGCTTCGCCGGACCCGTACGATTTTAATTTTAACGATAACACCAATTCCCCGCCGATGGCACACGCGCAGGCGCCGCGTCCAGTCCAACATACAAATGACACGGCGCAACCGGATCCTCAGGAGAAGAAATTGGCAAACAAAGTGTGGACGGCAATTTCCATCAAAGGCGTCATTCAAGCCGCAAACGGTTCGTTAGTGACCATTCAATACCACGCGAAGGATTACACGCTCTCTCCGGACGAAGGCGTCGTCCTTTCCATAGATAACGACGTTGTTCCGGTGCGGTTGATGAAGGTCAGCGACAAAAATATCAAGCTCGCGGTTGGCCCCGAGAATGTGACATATGCGGTGAAATAAACGTGCCGGAAGAAAGCGGGGCAATGCAATTAAAAAATGCCATTCGTCGCGCCACTAATTGAACATTATCCGCTTCCCTGTAAAGCATCTTGATTTTTGTTTACAGAAGATGCCGCCCCTAACGGGGCTGCGGGTTTTGCTGTTTTTATACTACAAATATATCGCACCTACGGCGCTTGAAACTTGCTATTGACGGTCCTTTGGCGCGAGTACAAGCCCCGTTCAGGGGCGGCATATTTGTAGAAAACTTCCAAAAAAAGAACGGAGCCCCCGTTGGGGGGCGACATATTCTGACCCTGAATCACAGAGAGAGACGCGCGCCGTCCTGGCTGCGGTTTCCAAAGCAATTAAAAACCGCCGTCACCATTCTATGTTATTAAAATCCGGGTCTTCATCCCATGCTTTTTGCTTGAGCGCCGGCGTCAGCAACTTTGTTGGCTCATGATTGGGCCGATCCAAATACTGAATCCAAACCGGGAGGGTCGCTGAATCCTCTTGAAAATGTACTCCTTGCCACATATAAAATCGGTGAATCCAAAAACTATGATATTCGCCATCTAACGCTTTCCCCTGCCGGAACGAGGTCTGGATAAATCGAAATTGTTTGGTTTTGGGATCAATCACTAGATCATCCGGGCTGAGATCCATTGTTCGGACGCGTGTGAGCCGATAATCGTTTCCGTCGGAAAATGCAAATAGGCCGGTTTCGTACTCAGCCGCCAGACCACAACCCCCATCATATTTGACGACAATGAAATCCGGCTTGCCATCATTATTAAGATCACCCGAATAGACCGCCGTCAGTCCCGGCCCAAGGACAAAATCATTATACGTTTTGTATAGGGTTCCATTCGGAAGCCTCAAAGTAACGGTGGTGAAATCCGAATCGGGCTCGCAAGTTTCCTGTATCGTTGGAAAATGCGTTGGATCAACAGGATGGACCCAAAGATTCGACGCGGTTTCAACATAGGCAACCACAGGCCAACGCGGCCATGGCTTGCCATGCCAATACGGCGCGTAATCTGAAACCAGCGTTTCATTTGTGTCTGCAAACGCTCTCAAGCACAAAAGCAGCAAAAAAGTGATAACCAAAAACCGGAGCATAGAATCGCCGGGCGCGTCAACATTTTGAACATTTCGAATATCCGGTCAATTGAATCATAGGAAGAAAACGGTTCAATGTCTCCCGATAAAATGCCATTCTTGCCGCCGTTAAATGAAAATTTTTTGTGTGCTTGCGGTTCTTTTGAGCCAGGCACTGTTAGCGCGCGCCTTCGAGTCGCGTGATGCCGACATCGCGTTCAACGCCTACAACGCGCATTTCTACGCCATCGGCAACAATGGCTTTGCGTATTTCAAGGAGAACACCGAGGGCGGCCATTCTCATTTTTGGATTCGCGCCGAGCAAATTGAAATGATCGAAGATGCCTGGGGCCGCACCCACAGCGACGGCGCCCGCCAAAGGGTTCAGCAGGCCATCAACGGTTTCATTCACGGCCATGGCTCGGATTGGACGACAAACAGGTTCAACGACGATATTATGTGGATGACCATTGCCTGCGCGCGCGGCTGGCAAATCACCGGCAATAACCTTTATCGTACTTTGGCCCGGCACAGTTTCGACGCCGTCTATATGCGCGGCGATGATAATGTCCTGGGCGGCGGATTATACTGGACGACCGATAACCGAAGCAAAAACGCCTGCGTGAACGGCCCGGGCGCCATCGCCGCCTGCCTGCTCTGCCGGATTTGCAACGACGACTCCTATCTGGAGAAAGCGAAAGCCATGTTCGCCTGGGAACGAAGTTCGCTGTTTAACACCAATACCGGCGCGATTTATGACAACATGCGCGTCAGCGGCCACGTCGGCCACAAGACCTACACTTACAATGAGGGCACCTTCATCGGCGCGGCGGATTTGCTCTGGAAACTCACGGGCGATACCAACTATTTCAATGACGCGTTGCTCGCGGCCAATTTTACCTGCCACAGGCTCTCTCGCGACGGAACCTTGCCGGCTTATGGGTCCGGGGACGCCGCCGGTTTCAACGGCATATTTGCGCGCTGGATGGCGCGGTTTCTTAACGACGCCCATCTTTGGCCCCAGTTTTACCGTTGGATGTCGTATAACGCCAATGCCGCCTGGCACGTCCGGCGCGCGGATGATCTATCGTGGCAGGACTGGAATTGGCAGACGCCGGGCGGAATATTGGACTCCTGGAATTGTTCGGATACGGTCGTCATCCTGCAGGTTGTGCCGGCGGAGCGGCCTGCACAGTGAAGCCGGTAATGGAAATGCCGGATAAGGCACAAAGTGATTCCCGAATCCCTGAATTGGATGGAGTGAGAGGTTTGGCCATCGCCCTCGTTCTTTGCCAGCATTTTATTTACAGCCCGGCTGAATTAATGCCGAACACAATGGAGTTTGGCAACGTGATAAAAAAGACGGTTTCTTTGGGAAGCACTGGTGTGGATTTGTTCTTTGTTTTGTCCGGCTTTCTCATTGGCGGCATTTTGCTGGATCATCGCAAGGCCCCGCATTATTTCAAATCCTTCTACGTGCGCCGGATTTGCCGAATCCTGCCGTTGTATTATTTGATTCTCCTCGCGTACATGGCGGCCAGCCGGTTATTATCCTCTCATACTTCGCAGTTTTGGTATCAGAATCTGTTTACCTCCGGCGTGCCCCTATGGACCCATTTCATTTTTTTGCAAACCATTTTTCAGGTGACGACGCATGGAACCGGGGAAATTTTGGCCAATTGGCTGATTGTTACGTGGACGCTGGCTCTCGAAGAACAATTTTATCTGATCCTGCCTCTGGCCGTGCGCCTGGTTCGCCCGGATTGGCTTCTGGGAATGTGCGTTGCGGTGGTTTTCGTCCATCCGCTGTTCTACTGCTTTCTTTGGCTCGATCATCCGAGCGCGTATTGGCTCGCAGTTCTTGTGGCGCCCACGCAGGCAGACGCTCTCGTGCTCGGGATCATTTGCGCCTGGTTGATTCGGAAGGACTGGTTCCAGGAACGGCTGAGGACCAGCCGCCAGGCTCTGTACGCCTTGTTTTTGTTGTTTCTCTTTGGGGCGGCTTGCCTGACTCCGCTCATTAATTCCCCTCGCTATGTGGTGGCCCGCGATCTTTTCTTTTTTCCGGCTCTCGGAATCTTTTACGCGCTTTTACTTCTTTTAAGCGTTGCCTATCGCGATGGAGCAGTGGCACGCGTGATGCGCTTTAGGCCGTTGCGGCTGCTGGGCATCATTTCCTACGGCGTTTATCTTTTGCATATGCCGGTCAATGATCTGTTGCACGGCCTGGTTCTGGGTGAGCCGCCTCTCCTGGAAAGTTTCGGGGATGTCATCATCGAACTGCTGGCCGTGGCGATAACATTGGTTCTCGCATCGCTATCCTGGCGATTTTTCGAAAAGCCAATCATCGCCATGGGCCATTCATTCCGTTACGGCAACCGCAAAACTCCAGGCCGCACGGGCAGGGAGGAAACCACTCAATTTCCGGCTCCCTAAGACGAATACCCTTATAGTTTCCGCCTAAAATTCGGATACTCGCAACGATTCCCCAGAGAAAAATGATCTCGAAAAAGAACGCCATGAACAATCCGGGCGAGACCAGGAAATGTTGATCTCCAAATACAAGTCGGGAAAATTGCCAGGCAATGTAGATGCCTTCCCACGAAAGGCAGGCCAGCCAAAGCGATGCGAAAATGCGGTTGATGCGCGTCTGTCGGCCGTCGCCCAGCCGGCTCAGAAAATCGGTGCGTCGAAATTCCTTTTTGAGCGCCTCGGCCGGCGCCATTTGGCCGACGGCTGCTTCGAATGCCTTCTGCTGGTCCATGCCCGATTTTACCAACTCCTCAATCTCTTCCCGCAAATGGCCCTCCAATTCCTCGAGCGGCACAGGCGTTTTAATTCCAGCGGCGAACATCTGCCGTCGCCATTCTAAAATAGCTGATTCAAGGTCAAACATATATGGTATCAGTGTGAATTGACCACGGGCTGTTGGTCATTCGCCGCCTTCTCCAGTCCCCGGCCGATACTCGCCAGACAAGCCATTGCGGCCCACGCCCAAAAGAATGCCATGAAGAGCCGGCTAAACGGGAAGTCCGTTCCCGCCGGGTGCGCCATCAGGTCGGGATAAGCGTCTTTGATAAATATTTGAATGCCAACGACGCCTCCCACGCAGCACAAAAAACCAATCACCGTTCTCGCCAGTTGGCTGGGAATGGCCGGGAGCAGCTTATAGTTGTATTTCCACGCCAGCACTGAAGTGGCGATCGCAGCCAGTCCCAGCGCTTTGGCCGTCCAATCGGTTTGATTCACAAACAAAAATGGAAACAGCCAGAGCAAAAACAGGAAGGCGACTGTGCCACAGGCAATCCCCAATAGTCTGGTAAACCGGGCGCTGATCGGCTCCGCCTTTTTAAACTCCTTTCCGAGTTCGCGGCCGCGGCCGACGATTTCAACAGCCATTTCGAACGCCGCCGGTTGACTTTGTTCTGCTTTCATTTGGCGTTCGATTTCTTCGCGCAAATGGCTTTCCAATTCGTCGAGCGCCGAGGTTTTGATTCCGGCGGCGAGCATTTGCCGCCGCCACTGCGCAATAGATGTTTCGAGGTCAAACATATTGTTCCTTTTCACGATCTTTGGGTTTGAACATTTCAAAATGAATAACAACTCCCATTATGAAGGCTCATTGAGGCGCCAACTCCCCGGCCTGACTTCGAACTTGTGACCGAGTCCGTGCCGTTTAAGTAATTCATCCTCAAACAAACACCCAGCACGCCGTCGGCTTGCTGCTTCTGGAAACGGCAATCAACCGCGCGTCCGATGACAACATAGTTCGTCGGCGCAACGCCGGACACTGACATCGCGCTGGCGTCCACTTTGATAACCCCGGTAAAGGGCAATCCTGATTGACCCGACACGGCTATCGTGAACCGGGTTGGCTGGCGCGCCAAAACCGGCCACTGCGCCCAAACAAAGAGTCCAGCCAGTCCGACCGCAAAGACAACCGCCAGCGCGGCGACGCCGACAAGCATTTTTCTCATAGTTTTTATATTCGCTTGCCGTTGCAGTTTCGTGAACTCCGTTTTGATAAATGGCGGCTCGCCGATCTGCCTCACCGCCGCGTCGAACGCAAACGCCGCGTCCATTCCCGCGCGCATCTGTCTTTCAATTTCCTCGCGCAAATGGCCTTCCAATTCCTCCAGCGGCACGGGCGTTTTAACTCCGGCGGCCAGCATTTGCCGCCGCCATTCCGCAATGGATTGCGCCAGGTCAAACATATTGTTCCTTTTGTAATCCGGCCAAAACCGAATGGATCAGCGACCACTGCTCGTGATGTTTGGCCATCGCGGTTTTGCCGTCTTTTTTGAGCGAGTAATATTTGCGTTTGCGTCCGGTTTCGCTCTGGCCCCAGCGCGATTTGAGCAGGCCGCGCTGTTCCATTCGGTGCAGGACCGGATACAACATGCCGTCGGTCCATTGCAGTTTCCCGCCGGACCGCGCTTTGACCTCCTGAATAATGGCATAACCGTAACTCTCACCTTTTGCCAAGAGCGATAAAATCAGCGGTTCCGCGGAGGCTGCCACGAGTTCTTTGCGAATCATAGAGGCACGATACATTGAGACACAATGTATGTCAATTGGAAAAATAAATTTTTTCACAGAGGTTCAAATTCCGCTTTTTCGCCCCGGCCAATGGTTATAAAATGCGCGTGAAGCTGCTGATATGGCCGCAAACGGGCATTCCATTCCGCGTGAAACCGCGCACAAGCTGGCGCGGCGGACGCTGTTTGGTTTTATCGTGACGTTTGTGCTCTCGCGCGTGTGCGTTTTCCTCATCATGTCGAAGGAAATGCCGAACCTTTATTTTTTTCTGAAGGGCACGCATGTTCATCACTTGAACTACGGCATTTTCCTGCTGGCGGCGGTGTGCGGTTACAGCGTTTTCCGGCGGCCGGTGGGCCGGCGGGCGGAAATCACGGCCCTGCTCTATGGCGTGGCCATGGGCCTGACCTTCGATGAATTTGGAATGTGGCTGCACCTGGGCGGCAGCTATTGGCAACGGGCCAGCGTGGACGCGGTCATCGTTTTGGCCGCGCTATTTGCGATGGTGGCCTTTGCCCCAAACCTGAAAAAATTTGAGGCGGAACACTTTTGGGAATTTGCCGCGATGCTGATTTTCACCGTCAGTTTCGGAGTCGTTCTGTACATCGCCGGCTGCCACCTCGGCGCAATGGTTGGGCCGGACCTGCAATCACTTGAAGCCGCGTCTTCACCGTAGGCTCCGTTCATTAAATCACAAAAGGCACAAGGGCTTTAACCGCCCGGCGATAATCCGCGTACCCCGGAAAATGGCGCAGCATGAGAGATTCCTCCTGCCTGATTTTGACCCATTGGCCAATGCAGATCAGGGCGAGGCCGAGCCAGCAATGGAGCCGGCCCGATTCCATGGCCAGCGCGGCGCACATCAAAAGAATGCCTGTGTAAATCGGGTGACGCACGAAACGATAAGGGCCGGTTTTCATCAGCCGATGTCCCTGTTTAAACTCGACGCCACTGCTCCAGTTGTCGGCGAGCATCCAGCGCGCCCATAGGGCGATCGCCAGGCCCAGAACGCAAACGGCCGCAGCCGTCGCGCCGGCGACAATATTTTGCGGGGTCAGAGGAAAGTCTAACGGCGGAGGAAAGCTCGATTTCATGGTCAATAACAGGCAGAAACCGGATAATTGCAGGATCCGATACGAAAGGGACGAAGCGCGGCCGTATTCGTCCGCCATTGGTTTGACGGTAAAAGCGCTGACGAGCCAATACACGAGAAAGACGAGCCAGCAGCCGGTAACGATTAAACCAGTGATTGATGTCTTCGCAGCTTGCGCGCGCAATGACTCATGGGATATCGGCCCGGGTTCGAAGAAAGAAAGCACAACCGCACTTATAAACAGCGCCGTCAATAATTTCGTTATGTTTTTCGCCTTGTTCAAAACGTCTTTGATTTCCTAATGAGTGAGATGCATTGGAATATCGTTTTGGATTCAAAAATCATTTTGGCCAAAATTGAGGAAGAACGGGGAACGCGGAATGTATGAGCCTTCGCATGTCGCCTGCCCTTCATCAAACTCACATCCCGAATCGTCCGCTTTCCCGAAGTGGATACCGGCATCGTTAGTTGCCAGTCCACTGTGCTCGAAAAAAGGTTGCGTTCGAGCCGCTTTGGGCAGTTACGAATGGCCAGGGCGGCGGCCAGGGCTCGAGATTATTGGTTCCGTTTGGCAGGCTGACGGTCGTCAACGTTTGCCATGATCCCTGCAAAAGGTTGGTGCAATATTGGATTGCATAGGTGGTGTTAGTTGTTCCGGCAATTCCCAGGCCGATTGTCCTGCTCGCGCTCATCACCGGAGGCACCACGGTGTAAGAAAGGGGAGGAACAACATTAAGTCCGAGAGAGAGGGTGATCGGAAGCGGCGGAGCGACTGGCGCATTCCATCCGATGAGGTTCGAGAATTGCAAAATAGCGGGAAAAACCGAGATCAGCTGCGTTTGATCCTTGACCGCGAAAGATTCATTGACGCCAAACTGTTTCCAGGCGGCGCCAGCGGTTACTGCCGTCGGCGGATCCAGAGGGACTTCGACAAGGACGGGTGTTTGGCCCCCCCCTATCTCGGTCAAAGTAATAACCCCGCCGGTCAGAGGGCCGTCCACGAAGAGATTGCCAAATGAGTTGACGGCGATGCCTTTGGGATCAGTAAACAGAGCGTTAGTGCCCGAGCCCCCCGCGTAGCCCGGCTCTCCCGCAATGCCGCCGATGGTCGTCACCACCCAGTTGGTTCCTAAGGGGCCGGAGGGAACGATCTCTCGAATCGTATCATTCCCACTATCCGTCACGTAAAGATTAGTCGCACTATCCACAGTAATACCGCCGGGAGAAAAAAACAGCGCGCCGCTGTTCGAGCCGTCATTGCTTCCACGGACTCCGGCCAAACCAGCAATGGTGGTCACGATCCAGTTGGTCCCCAGCGGAGATATCTTGCGAATCGTGTTATTTCCGGAATCGGCTACGTAAAGATTTCCGGCGCCGTCCATGGCAATGCCTTCAGGGGCGTTGAACTGCGCGAGACCGTTCGTGCCGTCGGCGCCGCCATTAGTTCCGGCCGTGCCGGCAATCGTGGTTACCACCCAATTGGTCCCCTGGGAAATGAGCTTTCTGATCGTGTCGTTGCCGGTATCAGACACATAAAGAGTGTCGTTGCCGCCCACCGTGATGCCTTGAGGGCCGTTGAATTGCGCGCGGCTGTTCGTGCCGTCAGAGCTTCCTGGAGTTCCGGCCGAACCGGCGATGGTCTTCACCACCCAATTGGTCCCCAGGGAAAAGACCTTTCGGATCACGTTATTGCTGGTATCCGCCACGAACACATTGTCGGTGCTGTCAACCGTGAGGCTTTCAGGACTATTGAACCGTGCCACGCTGTTTGACCCATCGTTGGTGCCAGTCATTGCGGCCAATCCGGCCAGGGTACTCACCGCCCAGTTGGTTTCAACCGTGATGATCTTGCGAATCGTATTGTTGCCGGTGTCCGCCACAAAAATATTGAAGTTGGCATCTACCGCCGTGCCATTAGGGTTGTTGAACTGCGCATTGGTGCCCAGGCCATCGGCGCTGCCGGGATTATCACCGGATCCTGCCAGCGAGAAAAAAGTGAAGAAATTCGTCTGACCTTCCTGGGCGAAACAAGGCAGGGCTGAAAAGCCCGCAACGCAAAAAACCAAAGCAAACCCGCACAGCAGACGCCGGTCTCCGGTGAGTTTTAGACGGTCTCCCGCAATCCATTTTTTCAAGGAAGTCCCGAACCCCCATGTATTGTTACTTAATGGCTTCATCAAAAACGCAGCCGTTCGCAGTTTTGTTATCGAACTCGGACGGCGTTCCCGACTGATTATGGCAATGGTTATATTGTGTATAAGACAACTTTTGGCGGCGAATGCAAGTCAAAAGTGCAAAAAAGGAAACGCGATTTCGCATTGCGGGATCTCCGCCCGTAAAGCGGGCGGAAGGAATTGTCCATTCGGGAGCAGGCTCGCGTAACCGTTGCGCCGCTGAACGCGGCGCGGACGGCGCAGCGCGCCGTCCCTACCCAAGAACAGTGTCAAGATGCACCTTCAAAACTCAAAACTAAATTGTCCATAGAACACACATTTGCGCGGCAGTTCAGAGTACACATTCAGCGGATTGAGGCTGTAATTTTGGCCGGTGAGATTCAGGATTCCCACAAGCAATTCGGCGCGCCTTTGAAAAAACCGCCAGCCACCCTCTAAATCCAACTGGACAAAATCGTTGCCTGGCTCCGCGGGTGAGTAACCATAGTTTTGTTGCAAGTAGCCGTGCGCGTCGAATTGGGCAAACAACCCGGAAGGATGGTTGAAAAGCAGGTAGGCGCCAATCTGGTGCAGGCAGGCCCATTGGTCCTGCGAGGGCAGGAAGGCAGCGGGAATTTGCGGATAGGTGGTTTTGAGTTCTGAATGGGTAAAATTGTAACTGAGGCCCGCCACAAATCCGTCCGGCAGCAATTGATTGATGCTGGCGGAAAAGGATTGCTCATAGTAGTTAAAACTTTGGGGTGTCGTGGACGGCGCGAACGGTTGGAACACCGGTGTATTAGGGAACAGGAAATCGCCAATGGTTTGCCGAACCGTCGAATCCAGGTTTTGCGCCTCGAGGCCGGCAAACGTGCCGTGATTGAATTTGAGGTCCAGCGCCAGGCCCTCCAATTGCACGTCCTCCGCCGAAACGCTGCCGACGATGGATTCGGGAATCACGGAACGAAAAGTCTGCACAAAACCGGCGAGTTCCGTCGGTTCGAGCCGGTAACTGTCATCCAGGCTTACGCCGCCCAGCGAACGCGCATAGACGCCACGCAGCGTCACCTGTTTGAGCGGACTCCAGACAATGGCGGCTTTGGGTTCCGGCAGTTGCCGCTCGTCCGTGCCTCCGCTGTCAGGCACATTGCGGAAGTTGGCGGGATAGGTCATGGCATC
This sequence comes from Verrucomicrobiia bacterium, assembly GCA_030038175.1. Taxonomy (GTDB): domain Bacteria; phylum Verrucomicrobiota; class Verrucomicrobiia; order Limisphaerales; family UBA11358; genus UBA11358. Next base: position 34,637 of record JASHPN010000372.1, on the reverse strand, counting down.
GTACGCGAAGCCGCCGGTAAGCCACAGTTTGTCAACTGGCTTGACCGTGAGATAACCGTAACCATCGAGCCGTTGGAACGGCGCGGAAAACGACCCCGAAGCCGGGTCAAAAAGGGGCGGTGACGGCGGGTTGGGGGTTAATGAATCGGAATACGTAAATTGCCCGCCTTGCCAGCGCCCGCCGACAATCAGCGTATATCTATCCTGCTGAACAATTTGGCAAAATTCAGCGGTATAAATGAGCAGTTCGTCCTGAAGCGCGACATCAAAAGGTTGATTAAAGACGTCGGCAATTGTGCCTGACGGATTCAGGTACACCGCCAGTTGCGGCGCCTGACTCTGTGAAAAGTGTTGCTCGTCCTCCAGTCGTCCTCCCAGCACCAATGTGCGGTTGCCGGGCGACCATTCGTGCTGGTATCCCCCAACGAACGTCGGATCCTGATGTTCCCCATATTCATAATTTGTCCGGTAGGCAGTGTAGAAATTGTAGTATTGGAAATTGTCGCCCGAATGATAATTTTCAAATTGCGCGATCCCCAGGACGGTGTCCGACGGAGTGAGTTGTTGCTTGACCGTTACATCCCCGGAAGTGTCGTCGAGCTGGTTGTTTGCGCGCACGCCGTTGTTGTGCTGGTAGTCCAAATCCGCCGCCCACGACGTGTTTTTGTAAGTCCCGTATTGCCCGGCCATTTCGTTAAGCTCGCCGTCGCTGCGCCAGGAAATTTCATCGGCAAACCCTGGTCCGTCCGACTCGAATAATTTGGAATATTCCTGGTAGGAAAGAGTCTGAGAGAGCCGGTCCGCGCCGACGGGGGCCAGCAGATTGGCCAGCAGCAATTCGTTGAACCAGGCTGTATCGTAGCGCAGATTAAACCCCGTCGGGTCGCGTAAGGCGTTGTAGCTGTCGGAAAGAAACAAATGCGCGGAAGCGTTGTCATAATCGTAAGTCACGGCCCTGGCTGCCTCCCGCACCCCCACATCATACATGTCGGCATCGTCATACATTGTGGCCAGATTGACGCTGCGAACGGCATTGTCCTGGTCCAGCAGCATCTTCGAGCGAAATATCTGCCGGTTGTCGTTGAGCGATTCGGACTTTTCCATGTCGGTGATGGCTGGATTCACCTGATTTTGCTGTTGCTCAATCAAGGCAGAATAAAGCCAGCCCGTCGGGTCGCCGGGGTCAAGCTGCAAAGCGAGTCTGATTTCCTTGTCGGCCAAAACGTTTTCTCCCGCGTCAGAAAATCCTTTAGCCAGATAACTCCGCAGGAGCGAACGCTGCGGCTCAAGCGCCGCCGCCATCAGCAAATCGCGCAGCCCTTCGGAGCGGCGGCCCGTGTGGATGCGGCACAAACCGCGGCCGAGCCATGCGTTTCCCAGCGCCCCGTCGGTGGCAATGGCGCGATCAAACCACCGGGTGGCATCCCGGATGTTATTTTGCGCTGCCAGCAGAAATCCTTTGAGCGCAAGCGCCTGCGCATTTCGCGGCGACAATTCCAGGCTCTTGTCCAGCGCGATCAACGCTTCATGCGATCGGCCAAAACAGAACTCCAATTCCGCGACCCGCTCCCACGCGAAACCAAAGCCAGGCGCCAGGTCGGCCGCCCGCCGCGCTGCCAATCGGGCCGCCGGAAGATTGGCGAGCGATTGCTGATAATACGATTCCGCAAGCCATTCCGCCGCAGTGGCATTGGGGTGTGTGTCGGTGGTCCGTTCGAACTTGACCGCCTTGATCAATTTCAACAAGGCGGACGCCGCGGGCAGGGAAGGCGCCGTGTCGAGCCGTTTTTTGGCTTCGTCCACCTGGCCCAGGCTTAACAGAAGTTCGGCGCGGTAAATGGTTTCGGCATCGGAAAGGTTGGCGCGCTTCCAGTCGTAGGCATCGGACGCACGAACCAGATCGCCGGCGCGATATTCATCCAGGGACGGGGCCAGGGCCTGTTGCTCCGCGGCGGTAAAGCCAAGCGTGTCCACGTCCACCACGGCCGGGTAGTAAAGATTCCATTGAATCAAATCATTAACCGCTTCAATGACGGCAGATTTCCGCGGCGGTTGTCCGGGTTCGGCCAGGCCGCGTTCGTTATTGGCCAAAAGCACTTCACCGTGGGCGTTTTTGAGCGCGACGCTGCCATCCAAAACGATGATTTCAGAAGTGCCATCGTCCCCCACGCGCACGAGAAAATCGGTGCCGCGGATCGCGGCCGTGGCCGTGGGCATGCGCAACTCCAAACGATGGTCCCGCTCCCGGTCGAAGATTTTGAAAATGCCCCGCCGGAAAACAACGTTGCCGGTTGGCGGGATTTCAATTTCAGAAAACTCGCTCTTTTGGATGACCATCCCGCCGGCCAGATAAATATCGGCCCGGCTGCGCTCGCCGGTTCGCACGCGGTCGCCCGGCCGCAACGTCTGGTTCAATTTGGCGGGAACCCAGGGCCCCGATCCGGCGAGGCTGACTTCCACATCGCCCTGGATCACGGCCAGATAATTGGTCATGGGGCCAGGGGCCGGTGAAGCCGTTTGAGCCGGCAGCCGGCAGGCCAGCAGGCAAAACAGGCCGGCGGCGAAAATTGTTTTCGCATTCAAGGGCGGAAGCCATACGCCTGGATATAGCCGGGTTGGCCGCAAGGGAATTACGGGAACACCTATATGTAATTTTGAAACTAAAGCAAGAACAATGGTTCGGGGCCGGCCAGCGGCTCCCAGCCTCAGCAAACGGGTTTTGCTTCACACCGCGTGTCTGATGCCGTAACTTCGCCCGGTGGACGCCGGCTTCAAAAAACGTTTGCATCAGCCGTGGTTTGGCGGCGGCGTGGGGGCGTTGCTGGCGACGCTCACCGGGCTGGCCTTATTCTGGTTTCCCTTCGGCAAGGGACTGCGCGATTGGAGTTTTGACCTTCCCTTCCTCTTCCGCCCCGAAGCCAAAATCAATGACGTGGTGATTATTTATCTGGACGAGAAGTCATATCGCCAACTGAATCAGGATCCGGCGTCCTTCGACCGGGGGCTGCACGCCCAACTGGTGAACCGGCTCAAGCAGGCCGGAGTCAAATTGATTGTTTTTGACATTCTGTTCATTGACGATTCCGGCCCGATAACCGCCGCCGACCAGGAATTTGCCCGGGCGATTCAAAATCAAGGCCGCGTGGTATTAGGCGCGCAGTTTTACCAGGACACTCACCTGGGATACAACAGCGCGACTGTCTGGCCCCCGATTGATCTATTTCGAAATGTGGCGGCGGGCTGGGGATTGGCGCTGGTTAACCGGGACACAGATTTCGCCGCGCGCATTCAATATCCGGGCACCGGCCAGGTTCCCAGCCTGGCCTGGAAGGCCGCGGAAATTTCCGGAGCCGAGGTCACGCAACGGCCGGAGACCCGCCTGCGCGAGCGTTGGCTGAATTATTATTCCAGCGCGCCGTTTCCGGCTATTTCGTATTGCGACGTCATTTCCGGAAAACAATTGCCCGCGGATATTTCACTTAAAGACAAGGTGGTTTTCGTCGGTTCCGGCGAGGTGGCCGGTTATAGCGGCCAGGAAAAAGAGCAATTCCGCAGTCCATGGACGTGGCTGACGGGGTATTTTCCTTGCGGTGTGGAAATCCACGCCCTCACCTTTGCCAACCTTGTCCGCCAGGACTGGATGACCCGGCTGCCCGACGGTCTGCAAACCATGCTTTTTATTTTTGCCGGGATTCTTCTTGGTTATGGCTTGAGTTGTTACCGTCCGGTCGCGGCCACCGGACTGGCCGCCGCGGCCGCCGTGATCGTGACGACCCTGGCCATCATCATGGCCGACCGATTTCATGTCTGGATGTCGTGGATGATCATTGTCGCAATCCAAATCCCGATCGGGCTGAGCTGGGCCTATCTTTTCAGTTCCGTCAAGTCCTATGTCCAGACCCAGGTGCTGGAAACCTCATTGGCATTGTATCTCTCGCCGGAGTCGGTGAAACAAATCCTGAGGCAACCTGACTTATTGAAACCGGGCGCCGAATTGAAAACCGTCAGCATCCTGTTCAGCGATATCGCGGGCTTTTCAAAAATATCCGAACGTATGATTACCGAGGATCTCGTCAAGCTGATGAATGCCTACTACGAAACGGCCATCGGTTGCGTGCATGAAACGCGCGGAACGGTGATGAACCTGATTGGCGATGCGATTTTTGCGATCTGGAACGCCCCGCAAGAGCAGCCCGACCACCAGTATCGCGCCTGCAAGGCTGCCATCCTGCTAAACCGGGCGTTGATAAGATTTGAAGAGGCCAGTTGGCATCTTCCGTTATATACTCGCGTGGGTCTGCATACCGGCGCGGTGTGCGTGGGCAATATCGGAAGCTCAACCCATTTTGACTACACCGCAATCGGCGAAAGCGTCAATCTGGCTTCCCGCCTGGAAGGCTTGAACAAACAACTTGGCACAAACATTCTGGCCACGCGCGAGATCCAGAAATCCAGCGAGGGCAAGATCGTTTCCCGGTTGGCCGGCTATTTCAAGTTTAAGGGGTTTAACCAGGTGGTCGAGGTGCATGAGATGGTCGGCCTGCCGGAGGAGGAACAGGCCACCGCCGAATGGAGGAAAACCTTCATCACCGGGTTGAGCAGATTTATGCACAAGGAATTTGACGAAGCGCGAGCGGCTTTCACGAAAGTTCTTGAACTCCGGCCCAACGACGGTCCCAGCAAATTTTATCTGGAGCAAATTCGGCAATTCGCCATTCACCCGCCCAATGCCGAGTGGATGGGTGAAATTGACCTTACTGAAAAATAGTTTTCCGATCCTGCCGGACAGCGGTTTGACACCATGGCAAATGCGTGGTGCGGGCTGGTCGGTTGTCCACCGCCGCCAATTGTACCTGTTTCTGAAACTCTTCAAGATGCGCGGCAAAATCAGCCGGTTTGAAATCCGGCAGCGACTGTGCGTCGCTGAACAACCTGTCCAGCGCGCCATTAAGCGGCGCGCTCCGCCGGATTTGCGGCAGCGACATGACGAGCCGGTCCAGCGCCAGCACCAGGCGTTCGGCGCGGCGAGCCTTGACTGCTTGCGGGACCGCCTCCCTGAAATCAGCCGCCGTGCCAGACAGCGCCAGCAGGGCGGTTTGGGTCATCGTGTTCGTCCATGAAATCTCCGCCGCGGCGCGGGCCAGACCGTCGCTCCATTTTTGGACCAGTTCAAAGTTTTCCGGGTTTGGACGGAATGTGACGTCCGGCGGCTTCGGCAAATCAGGGTCAACTTTGTCCGCGCGGATCAACAGCCAAACCAGGCCGCCCCAACGGTTCATTTCATTTTCCGACGGTGATTTTTCGCGTGCCAGTTCCCAGCTTGTTTCCCGCAATGCGACCGCCTGGCCGACGAACCACGCCTGGGGGCCGATGCCGTTTCTGGCCACGGTCCAATGTTTCGGTTCGGCCACGCTCTGGCCGTCCAATTCAAAAATCAATTCCGGGTGGCCGGCCTTCAGCAATGGTTCGGCGACGACCTGGTGGCACGCGACGCACGCGTTGGCGCGGACGTAAAGATTTTCCAGGGCGCGCATTCCGGCCGCCGTGCGCTCGGCGCGCGTATAATCGGTCCGCGTATGTGACCGAATCCAACTTCCCGCCGGGCCATGACAGCTTTCGCAGGAAACACCTTCGCTAATCCTAAAATCGCTGCCGCGCAAATCCTCCGGCACGTCCCGCAACGGTGTGTGACAGGCCGTGCAGCGTTCGTCCGTGATCGGATCCATGATGCCGGCCGCAACGGCGATTTGTTTGGCGCGCGCGGTCGCCAGCGTGGCGAACGGCCGCTGCGAGTGAAAATCTTTGAGCGACCAGATGAGGAACTGGTTCTGATTCGCGCCACCGCCGCCGTGACAACTGGAGCTGGCGCAGGAATTGGCGCCGAGAAATTTCCCCGGCGTGTCCGCCGCGCGCGCCGCCAGGCAGAAAATCAGGCCGGCGGTCAGGGAACCATAAATTGTTTTACTCACGACGATAAATTCGTTAATGGAGTGGCGGCATGATTGCAACCTTAATCGCGTCCTTGCATGCCCTCGCCGGCGGCGACCTGAGCTTTGCCGCCGGACTGCTGCTGCTCGCCGCGCTCGCGGCCTGGCTGATTTTGGAAGCAATCCGGTCCGGGCTGCGGGTGAACGCCGAGCGCGTGCAAGCGCGGCTGGCGCGGGAAAAGCTCCGCGCGCAAGTGGACGAGGTCCGCCTGCGTTGCCGCGAAGCCGGGCCGGCGCAAGCGGGCTGGAACGGCCTCCGCAAATTCGCCGTCGCAAAAAAAGTCATCGAGTGTGATGACGTTTGTGCGTTTTACTTAAAGCCGCACGATGGGCGGGCGCTGCCGGCGTTCAAACCGGGGCAATACCTGACCTTCCAGCTCGACCTGCCGGGCCGCGACAAGCCGCTGGTCCGTTGCTATTCGCTGTCCGATTGTCCGCACCAGAAGGATTATTACCGCGTCACGATTAAGAAGGAAAAAGCGCCGCCGGACCGGCCGGATTTGCCGCCGGGCGCGGCCTCGAGTTATTTTTGCGACGTGGTCAAGGAGGGTGACATCCTCAATGTCAAAGCGCCCGCCGGCCAATTCTTCCTCGACCTGACGAAAACAAACCCCATAGTGCTCATCGCCGGCGGAGTCGGCATTACGCCAATGTTGAGCATGGCCAACGCGATCGTCGCCGGCGGCTCGAAACGCGAGGTGTGGTTTTTCCTGGGCGCCCGGAATTGGCGCGAGCACATCCACAAGGCTGAATTGGAAAAGCTTGCGGCGAAGAACGAGAACATCCGGCTGCACGTTTGCTACAGCAAACCCGGGCCGGACGATGTGAAGGACCGCGATTACCAACACGAAGGCCGCGTCAGCGTTGAGTTGTTCAAGGAATTGCTGCCGTCGAACAATTTTGATTTTTATCTCTGCGGCCCCGGCGCGTTTATGAAAGGCATCACCGACGGCCTTGAATCCTGGGGCGTGCCGGACTCAGCCGTCCATTTCGAAGCGTTTGGGCCGGCGACGGTCAAGAAAAAAGCCGCCGTGCCGACGCTCGACGAAACTGCGCATCTGGCAAAAATCCTCGTCACGTTTTCGCGCTCAAACAAAACGGTCCGCTGGGAGCCCTCCGCCGGCAATTTGCTGGAGTTTGCGGCGGCGGAAGGAATAAAAATTGATTCCGGCTGCTGCGCCGGCGGCTGCGGCACGTGCGTCGTCGCCATAAAGTCCGGCGAGGTGAATTATCTGAAGCGCCCGGACGCCGAACCGGACGCCGGCTCGTGCCTCACCTGCATTTGCCGGCCGAAAAGCGATTTGGTCCTTGACGCCTGAAAATGTCCGCCGCCCCGACCATCCTCGAACGACCGCAGCGCTGGGACGCCGCCTTCGACCCGGAAATGACGGACGCCGACGCGGACCGGCTGCTCGCCATCCCGCCGTTTTGCGACATGAGCGCGGAGAGGTTTCCCAAACGCATACCGCTCCGCGGAATTCTGCGCCACGACACGCGCCTGCTCCGGTTCCGCAAAGGTGAAATCATTGTGCGCCAGGGCGATTACGGCACGTCGGCATTTCTGATTTTGAACGGCGCCGCGAGCGTCGTGTTGCAACCGGATTTGCCACCGTCGCTGCTTGGCCGGCATTCGCCCGGCAAAAAGGGAATTTGGCGCACGCTTGCCCAGTTTTGGAACGGTTCACGTCCGCCGGAAAGCTTCTCCCCCGCCCAGTTGAAACAAGATGCCGGCGTCGGCTCGCGACAGGATGAAAACGAAGTTCACGTCTTTCTTCAAGATTTGCCGCGCGTTTTGAACCAGCACCGCACGGAACAGATGACGGCGGGCGATTTTTTTGGCGAGATTGCCGCGCTGAGCCGGATGCCGCGCACTTCGACCATTTTCGCCGACAGCGACGACGCGGAATTGCTCGAAATCCGCTGGCAGGGCCTGCGGGATTTGATGAAGAACGACGACGCGTTGCGTACGCACATCAACCGCATTTACCGCGAACGCGCGCTGGCATCGTATCTCCGCGCGACGCCGATATTCAAAAATTTGGGCAAGGAGCAACTCGATCGCGTTGCCGAGGCCGTCGAGTTTGCGACGTTTGGCGACTATGACTGGTCCGGCGAATACAAACGTCTCGTGCAAGCCGGCGGCGTCCGTCCGGAAAAGGAACCCGCCATCCTCACGGAAGGCGATTACCCGAACGGCATCGTGCTGTTGCGGGCCGGCTTCGCGCGCGTGAGCCAGAAAACCGGGGGCGGTGAGCGCACGCTGAATTACCTCGGCGCCGGCCGGATTTTCGGCCTGAACGAAATTGCCCACAACTGGCGATGCAAAGAAGCACCGGTGAATTTTCAATTTTCCCTCCGCGCCATCGGTTACACGCATTTGCTCATCGTGCCGACGCGCGTGATGGAGGAAATCGTTTTGCCGTCGCTGCCAAAAAACGAGCTGCCGCCTTTGGCCGAAACGGCGGCGGAAGATTTGGATTCGAGCGCGCCGGGAACCGCGGTGCGCGAAAAAATCGGCGCGGAAGTCCTGGAATTTCTGACCGAGAACCGCTTTTTCAACGGCACGGCCACGATGGTGATTGACCTTGATCGCTGCACACGCTGTGACGATTGCGTTCGTGCCTGCGCCTCGACGCACGACAACAATCCACGTTTCCTGCGGCACGGCCCGAGCGCCGGGCGGCTGATGATTGCGAATGCCTGCATGCACTGCGCCGACCCGGTCTGCATGATTGGCTGCCCGACCGGCGCGATCCATCGCGAGTCGTTCGGCGGCCAGGTAGTCGTCAATCCCGCGACGTGCATCGGGTGCAAGTCGTGCGCCAACAATTGTCCCTACGATGCCATCCGGATGGTGGAAATCCGCGACGGTGATGGCGAGATCCTGGTGGACAAGGAATCGAAGCCGATTGTGAAGGCGACGAAATGCGATTTGTGCGTGGAAAATTGGAGCGGTCCGGCCTGCCAGCGCGCCTGCCCGCACGGCGCGCTCGCGCGGACCAACTTGAACAACCTGGACGCGCTCACGCGCTGGCTGCAAAAATGAAACGCTTCCGGCGGCAATTTTTCTCCGGCCTGTTCGCGTTGCTGGTCGCAACGGCGGCGACGTTGTGGCTGCACGCGAAATTCAACCGCGCGCTTCCGGATTACGCGTTTCTCACGGGCTGGATCCTGCTCGCGGCGATGTTGCTGCTGGCACTGTATAACGCGCGGAAAAAGCTGCCATTTTTGCCGCTGGGAAATTCTGAAACGTGGCTGCAAATTCACATCTACCTCGGCTTTTTCACCGTGTTGCTGTTTTTGATTCACCTGAATTTTCGCCTGCCACGCGGATGGTTTGAAGTCACGCTGGCGTGGCTGTTCGTGCTTGTGGCCGGCAGCGGCGTGGTCGGTTTGATTTTCAGCCGCATCCTCCCCGGCCGGCTCGCGACGCGCGGCGGCGAGGTGATTTACGAAAAAATCCCGGCGTTGCGCCACGCGCTCCGGGCCGAGGCGGAAAAACTGGCGCTCGGAGGGGAGGCGCAATCGCCTGTCATCGCGGAATTTTACGCGCGCCGGCTCGCCCGATTTTTCGACGGACCAAAGAATTCCTGGCTGCATCTGGCGGAATCGCGGCGTCCGCTCAACGCGCTGATCGCCACCCTGGACGATTTGCGGCGCACCGGCAGCGACGGCGAACGCGCCACGCTTGAAAAGGTCGCCGCCCTCGTCCGGCAAAAGGACGACCTCGACTATCATCGCGCGCTCCAGCTTGCGCTCAAGTTGTGGCTGTTCGTCCACATCCCGCTCACTTACGGCCTGCTCATTTTCACGGCGTTGCACATCGCCCTGGTTTTTGGATTTTCGGGAGGCGCCCGATGAGCGAGCGGCCGCCAGCACCGGATTTTGAAGGGCAAAATTATGCGCGGCCGAATCAAAACTGGATCTGCGGCCATGCCGGCGAAGGCAATCCGTGCCGGCTCGGTCCGGATGAAAGAGGCCGCTGCCGCGCCACGGCGGAATGCCGGCCGGCGCTTGAGACAAAACCGGGCGAGACGAAAGGCCGGTGGCGCTGTACCCGCTCCGGTGGCGCGTGTGAATCCGGTCCGTTGCCGGACGGAAGCTGCTGCCGCCCGATTGCAAAATGTTCGCCGACGCCGACGCTGCGTCTGGTTCGCCAAAGAATAACCCTTGCGGTCGTCGCGATTTCCTGCGCCGCGCTTTTGGTTTTACTGGGCAATCCGCCGTGGCGCGACAAATTTATCAATCCCGGCCGGCTTTCACTGGCGCACTCCGGGGCGGCCTTTATGGCGCTGGCGGCGGCGAATCACCTGGCGCCAAATTGCAACGCCTGCCACGCGGCCGGCAATTCCGGGCCCAACGGAATCGTCACCGCCGCGTTGCGCGCCGACCCGGGAATCCTCGGGTTCAAAAAACTCGTGACGGCCCAACGGGCGATGCCGACGGTCCTGGATGCCGCGTGCCTGAAATGCCACGCCGGGCAAAATTTTCATCAACCGGGTGCGCCGCAAATTTCCTGCGCGTTTTGCCATGCCGAGCACCAGGGAATCAAAATAGCGGCAACGACCGACGCGAATTGCGATTTCTGCCACGGCGACGCGGCAAAAATGGCGGGGTCGGGGACCGTTCCGCTCGTCCATCATTTTGCCACGGACCATCCGCAATTCGCTTTCATCACGGAAAAATGGCGCAATCCGGACACGCTGAAATTCAACCACCAATTACACCTCACGGGCGCGACGATTCCGACGCTGCCCGGCGGTAAAAAATTGGATTGCGCCTTTTGCCATCAGCCGGACGCCGCGGGCGCTTACATGCAACCGGTTTCGTTTGAGAAAGATTGCCGCATCTGCCATTCGCTGCAATTCGATCCGCAGACGCCGGAGTTGCGGCTCCCGCACGGCAGCGCGGATTTTGTATCGGCGTTTTTGCACAGCCTGCCGGAGCAATACACAAAACTCGCCGCGGCGGAGAACGTGGCCGATGAAAATGATTTCGTCCGGCAAAAGCTGGCCGGCCTGCGGTCGCAGTTCGGCAGCGGCGAGGAATTGGAACAGCGCGTTTTCTTCAGCACCGCGACGTTCGGGCCGGCGGCGCAAATCGGAACGTTGAGTGGCGCGACGCGGGCGGTATTTCCCGGCTGTGCGTATTGCCATGAGGTAAAAGCGCCGGGCGCCGGCTTGCCGGAAGTCACCCCGCCGGTGATGCGCGAGCGCTGGCTGCCGGAGGCAAACTTCAGCCACGCCGCGCACGCGAACATCGCCTGCGCACAATGCCACGACGCGGTCCACAGCCAGGACAACGCGGACATCCTTTTGCCGCCGAAAGAAACCTGCGCGCAATGCCACAGCCCGCGCGGCGGCGTGGCCAGTTCCTGCGCCGAATGCCACATCTACCATCACCCGCAGGTTGCGGAGCGGTAGCGCGGTGCTAATCCGGCGCGCGGCTGTGTTCAAGACCAGCCGCAGACTCCAACGAAATTAAGATTTCGTTTTGGTTGCCAAGGAACCTAATTCGGATATCACATTGAATCCAGGGCAGTTGCGTGAATGGTTCCTTGGCAGCACATTGCCGGCCTCAACCATGGCGTATGACCACACGTTCAATGAGTTGTGAACGTGCTGCGGCTGGCTTTCAGCACAGCCACGCTCCAAACGGGAAAGAGTTCTAAAACCGGATAAATAGATTCAATCCGCCGCCGGCGTTGAGTTGCTGGTAATCCTGGGCGAAGAATCCGTCGGTATTCAAATCGTCGTAACCGACGAAGGCGCGCAAGGCAACATTTTTTGTGAGGGGGCAATACAGGGTTAAACCGAAGGAATTCAGGAAATCGTCGCGCCTGACAACCGTGTAGTGCGAGTATTCAAATTGGTAAAACGGCTGAAGCACCGCGTAACGGCACAACTGCCAACTGCCGACGATGACGAGGCTGTGATCGGTTCGATCGTTGTAATTTTCGCCGAAGCCGGTTGGCGGATTTTGGGTTTCGGTCGCGCGATAGTCGCCTTCGTAGCCCAGGGAAAGGCCGGTGGTTTTTGTCAGTGGCAATTCGCGCATGATGGACCAGCGCGGAACGTATTCGCGGTAAAATTCGGCGTAACTGCCGGAATCCAGCAACCGGCGAAAATCCGTTCCGAGGGTCAACACCCAGTTGTTCTGCCGCCAGGTCAAATCGCCAAAAACGGTGGAAGCGTTGAAGTCGAACGTATCCAACCCCACCGTTTGAAATGTGCCGGTGTTGAGATTAAAGACCTCCGCCGTGTCCGAACGGGCAAGGTCGTAATTGAACCATTGCTGCTGGTAACCAACGCGCGGCGCGAGCTGGCCGTTGCCGATTTGAAACGGCGTCGGCGCCAGCGCCGCCTGTACGGTGCTCACCAGCACGTCGGCGCCCTGCTTGTTGTGGTCGGCGAGAAACATATTGTCAGTGTAAAAATACTGCTCGTCGCCGTAAGCTTCGATCCAGGTCCGGCGCGGTTTGATTTGGACCACGGACTGCGGCCCGACGTCGCTGGTCTCGGATTCGTAAAGCGACGGAATATTGGTAACCAGGAGCGATTGCGCCGATTGTTCAAGCTGATTGTGCTGCTCGAACGATTGTATCTGCTGGCTGGCATTGGGCAACTGGGCGCGCGCGGCGGGTAATATGAAAGCAACTGCCCCGGCGGTCAGGAACATGATAAGGGTTCGCATGGAATCGATTTTTAACCTGGCGCACCCGGGGAAAGCGGCGCAATACCACGTCCACCTGGAGCGCCGGAGACGGTGGGCCCCTTTGGGGAAATCTGTGGCGTGACCGGCGAAGGAGCGGCCGTTTGGTAAGTGCCGTGGTCAATCGTGTCCAGGCCGTTGCCCGGCGGATATAAAAAAGCGTCCACCGGCCGGCCGGTGTCCACCGCCCTGCCCGATTTCAACAACTTGTTTTGCGCGCGAATGGCGGTCTCGATGAGCGCCAGCGAGGAAAGCTTATCCGGAAAACCATTGACCAACAGCGAACCATCAACAAGTTTGCCTAAATTAATGTTCAGCACAGGACTCAACGTTCCGCCCGGCAGCACGAACACAATCTGGCCGGCGTTCAATGTGGCGGATGTTCCGTTTGGCAGGGTCACCGTGCCCTTGCCTTCGAGCAAAATCACCTTGAATCCCCCGTTTGCGGTGGCAGATACGATGATCGTCGTGCCCAGCACGGCGGCCGCCGCGCCGGCGGATTGGATAGTGCCGCCGCCCATTCCTTTCGGAGGGTGAAACAGCACGTTGCCTTGTTCCAGGTTTAACGTGCGTCCAGCGTCGGCGAAGGAAAAAATCGTGTCCGCTCCGACGCGCGTAATCGTCCGGTCCGGTGCGACCAACTCCGCGCGCGATTGCGGGCCGGTTCGGACGCGTTCGGGCGACTGGAGGATCTCGTTCACCCTGGCGGGGGCGGAATTTCCGGACAGGGAGACGGTGTGAACATCGTTGATAATTTCGGTGAACGTGCTCTCGGTGAGCGGGGCCGTTCTGCCGGAAAACTGGCAAAGCAACGCCAGGCCAATGATAAGAAGTATTGTTTTCATCCGGCGCTCCGACTAATTTCAATCATCTTTACACCACCGGTCGGGAGTTGTCAACCTGCCGGAAGCCATGCCCGAACAATTCAATAGACGCCGCCCGCCGCGCCGCACGGCCGTCCTCGGCTGCTTCTGCGTATTGGTCACGCTCGCCGTGCTGGCAGTGGATTTTCGCGGCCCGCCGCCATTGGCCGCGCCGTTAAACGCCGCGGAAAATTTCGTCCAGGATTTTTTTGCGCGCCACGGGCGTTTCACGCCGGCCGACACCAACCTCGTTCTGATTGGAATTGACCGGCCCAGCTGCAGCGACGCCATTTCCCCCGCCGAGGCAGCCGATGACCCGGTACTCGCCGCGCTGCGGGGCCAATTCCCATGGTCGCGAATCGTCTGGGCGCGGCTCATCCGGCAACTTTCCGATGCCGGCGCCAAAACGATTGCGATTGATTTGGTTTTCGCCAGCGAAGCGAACGGCGATCGCGAATTGCGCCTCGCCCTGAACGAATATTCAAGCCACCTTGTCATCGGCGGTGTGTTTAATCTCGAAGAAACGGACCGCGGTCAACCGGCACAATTCGCCGCGCCAACCGCAGATTTGATTCCCGATACGCCCGACCGCCCTGCCGCCCTGGATTCGCGCGTTGGCTTTGTCAACCTCTGGCCGGACGGCGATGATGTATTCCGCCACGCGCATTTCTGCGTCGCCAACCATGAGTTGGGTGATGCGGTGAACGCCGCGCCCGGCGCTGTTATCGAATCTTTCGCCGCCCGGGCGCTGGAGAAATTCGGCGCGGGGAAAAAAATGCCGGCCGTCGGGAAACCGCAACGAATCCGTTTCACCGGCCCGCCTGGAACGTGGCGGGTGATCCCATTGGGTGATGTGTTGACGCCGGAACTTTGGGAACGCACTTATGGCAGTGGAAAGTTTTTTGCGGGCAAGCTCATTCTGGTTGGTCCGACGGCCAATATTTTCCAGGACTTTCATCGCACGCCGTTCGGCCAGGAAATGGCCGGGCCGGAAATTCACCTGAACGTCCTCAATGCGGCGCTGCATGGCGAATTTATCGGCGAAACGCCGCCGTTCGCCAGCGGCGCCATCATCGTGCTGACCGGCCTGTTCGCAGCTGTGTTATGTCTCTTCATCCGGGCGCCGGTCCGACGGCTGCTGGTGATATTGGTGGCCGGCGCGGGTATTTTCTATGCCGCGGAATTTTTCTTCAATCACGTGAACGCGATTTTCCCGGTGGTCAGTCCTCTGCTGGTTCTGGCCTTCGCCGGCGTGGGCGGGCTGGGATATGATTTCGTCACCGAACGGCTGGAGCGGATGAAGCTGCGGCACACCATGGGACTTTATTTCTCACCCCGCGTGCTGGATGAGGTGCTGGCGGATCCCGGCTCGATGCAACCGCGCCGGGCGGAAGTGACTGTGCTGCTGACGGACTTGCGGAATTCGACGCCCCTGGCCGAAATGCTCGGGCCGCAAGGCATGTTCGATTTGCTCAACCGCGTCTTTGACGCGCAGACCAGCGCCGTCATGAGCGAGGAGGGGAATCTGGAGCATTTTCTCGGCGACCAGTTTTTAAGCTACTGGGGCGCGCCGCAAGAGCAGCCGGACGCCGCCGATCGCGCCGGACGCGCGGCGATGAATCTCATCCGCGCGATGGAGGATTTGCGCGCAACCCTGCCGGCCGAGGTTCGGAAGTTGTTCGGCTACGGCGTCGCATTGCACCGCGGCCCGGTGCTGATCGGCAACAAAGGTTCGGCATTGCGGCTCGATTACGGCCTGGTCGGCGACACGGTGAACGAGGCGGCGCGCGTGGAGTTGCTCACGAAATTTTACGGGGTGCGGATGCTGGTGACGCGCGAAGCCCTGGCTCAATTCAACGTGCCAGGCAACCGGCGGCTGGTGGACCGCGTGATCGTCAAGGGCAAAACCGAACCGGTGGAATTGTTCGAATACGAAAATCCCTGTACCCCGGCAAACTACGCGGAGCTTTGCGCGCGTTACCCGGCGGCGTACGAAATATATTTTTCCGGAAAATTTGCCGAAGCGCGGACGGAATTTGAAAAGCTCGCCCGGGAATTTTCCGACGGCCCCGGCAGCGCGCTGGCCGCCCGCTGCGCCGAACTTTCGGCCCGGCCGCCGGACCATTGGAGCGGCATTTGGGAGATGGAGATAAAGTGATTTTAAAGCGCCGGATTTCGCGGGAATTTGGCGAACGGCAACAAAGCGCCGCGGTATTGCGTCTGGTCGGCGCGGATGGGCACCGGCGCGAGGAACAGCGCCGCGCCGCTGGCCGCAATCAAGTCGTCCTCGTCCACGCCATCGCCGCTCACCGCAATCGCGCCGATGAGCACGCCGTTGCGGTAAAGTGGAAAGCCGCCGGGAAATATGGTCAGGCCGTTCGGCAGGTTCGGATTGACATTCGTCGAAGTCATAAACACCGCGCCGTCCACCGGGTTCGTCGCGAGAATCGAAACCGGTGTGATGATGGAAAAGCGTTCCTGCAATCCAAAAAAGATCCCCGGCTCGGTGCCGTCAATGCCCGGTGGATAGGTGCTTTGGGACAGGAAGTTGACCGTGCGCGCGGAATAGGCGCGATTGGTGGCGGAAACGAAAACGCAGGTGCGCGCCTTCTGCACCGCAATGTCCCAACTGAACCGCGTGGCGTCGGGCGAGGTGCAGAACGTGCCCAGGACCATTGGCGGCACGCCGTTGGAATTTGGGTTGTTGACGACCGTGATGAACATCTGCGTCGGCTGGCCGCGCGGCAGGCGGAGAGCGGCGCGCGTGGTTCGCGCCCGGTTCGCGGCGGCGGTAATGATATTGGAAACGTCCAGCGCCGAGAGCCGGGCCGTGCCGCCCGGCAGCGGCACGGTCGAGGGATCGGCAATGATGGGTTGCCGCAACTGGCCGGTCTCGCCGCCCATCGTCGCGACCGGATATGGGAAACTCGGGGGAGAAGCCATGAGTACGAATGGCAAAATATTCGTCCCCGGCAGGCTCGCGAACGGAATCACCGCGCCGAGGGCCGTGGAACTCTCGACGTATTCGAACCGGAGACCGTTCAGGAGCACCTGCGAAGCAACGATCGCCGCCGATGGCTGATAGCCGGTTTGTCCGGCGAGAGCCACGTCCTCATTGGCGTCCGGGCTGGCGATGACGCCGGGGGTAATGTCCGTTGGTTGCAAACCGTCGCCGGAAACGCCGATGGCGCCGACGAGCGAGCCATTGAGGTAAAGTGGCAAACCGCCGGGCGTGCCGGCGAGTCCGCCGGTAATTGGAATCGGCGCCGGCACGAGCGAGAAACCGGGCGAATTGCTGTCGGTGAGGACGCTGCCGGGCGCTTTCATCTTGTTGATGTCGGAAAAGGCCAATTGCGAAAAATTCACCCCGACGAGCGGGCCCGGCGCGGTATCGGCAATCCCCGGCGGAAAATGCTGCTGCACGATGTCGCCGGCGGTGCGCGAGGAAAACGCGTTTTGGTCGCTGCTCAAAAACGCCGCGCTGGCGGCCTTGGCGATGGCGTCGGCGACGAGCGGGTCGGCGGACGATGAATTGGTGTTCAGCGCCCAGACGCCCAGCACCCAGCCTTCCCGGTCGGCGACGGCAATAACGGCGTTGGTGGCCAGGGGCGAGTTGGTGAGCATGACGGCACGGCTGACGGCCTGCGCGATGACCGTCTGCACGTCGGCCAGCGTGAGTTGCGCAGACGCGGGCCGCGCGGCCAGGAGGGCGAACAACAAAATTCCGCAAATTCGTTTCACCGCAGCCGAAGATAAAGGCTTGCTTTCTTAAAATAAACAATTTCTTATGGCGAAGATGTCGGCGAAATTACGTCGGCTTGAAACCCTTGGAAAACCGGTCTTGCTCGGTTGGATCGCCATGTTGTCGCTTCCACTGAAAAGCTATGGTGGCGGAACGACGGCCACGAATGACGTGGACCGGCTCAAGCCGTATCAGGCGGTCACGACCAACACGCCGCCGCTCTCGCCGGATATTTTCAACCCGGACCCGGGCGTGCTGGAATTGCCGGGGTTGCCCCAGACGGATTTCCGCTGGCGCCTCCGCGTGCTCGTCAGCACCAACACGCCGCCGCTCTCGCCGAATATTTTCAATCCTGACCCCGGCGCCGGCCTGCTTCCGCCGACAAACCCGCCGGCCGCGCTATTCATCGAGCCGACCGCGCCGCCGATCTTCACGCCGCCTCCGATTCCGCCGGACCTCGCGTTGCCGCGCGCAGACGTGCGGCTCGGCGAATTTCTTCCACCACCCCCTCCGGTACCGGGCGGTTATGGCACCGAACCGCTCACCAATGGACTGGCCTTGCCGCGGCGGGACACCCGGCGCGAATTGAAAATTTATCCGGACTTCGGCTATCCGAAGTACTCACCAGGCCCGTCGGATTATCCGACCAACACCGCGCCGCGGCCCGACCGCTGGCGCCTCGGCTTCGTGCCTTGGGAACGCTACACCGGCGGCGTGATCGAGCAGCCCTATGAAACGCCGGAACCGGCGCTCTGGGCGCCCTACCGCCAGAGTGTGCTCAAAGGCGATGTGCCGGTCATTGGGCAGGACATATTCCTCGATCTCACGGCCTCGGCGGAGACGGACACGGAATTTCGGCGCCTGCCGACGCCGAGCCAGGTGAGCGGCGCGGTGCCGGGCGAATACGAATTTTACGGCGACGGCCAGGAATTGAGCATCCAGAATTATCTGGCGTTCGAGACGATTTTATTCCAGGGCGACACGGCGTTCCGACCGGTGACGTGGGACCTGGACATTCAGCCGGTGTTTAATGTGAATTATCTCGAGACACAGGAGACCGGCGTGGTTTCGCCTTCGCCCACGGGCGCGCTCGCCGGCAACAACACTCCCCCGCCGAAAAACGGTTTCGTGCAAAATCCCGGCGACATCGGCACACTGCTCAACGGCCAGGTCGGCCCGGCGAACAATTATCGCTGGACGCAGTCCACCGTGCGGCTCAGGACGTTTTTCTCGCTTCAGCAGGCGTTCCTGGAAATTCACCTGCTGGATTTGTCGGACAACTACGATTTCATGTCGCTCCGCATTGGCAACCAGCCGTTCAACGCGGACTTTCGCGGCTTCCTCTTCAACGACGTGAACCTCGGCGCGCGGCTGTTTGGAAATCTCGACAACAATCTTTATCAATACAATCTCGCGGTCTTCGACATGCGGGAAAAAGACACCGATTCGGAGTTGAATACCCTCGCCAGCCGCCGCCAGGATGTGGCCATCGCGAACCTTTACCGGCAGGATTTCATCTGGCCGGGCTATACGGCGGAATGGAGTTTTGTGGAGAACATTGACCACGGCGGCGAGCATTACGATGAAAACGGCGTCCTGGTCCGGCCGGAACCGCTCGGCACGGTGCAACCCCATGACGTGACCGTGTCTTACCTCGGCTGGGGCGGCGACGGCCACATCGGCCGGCTGAATTTGTCGCACCAGTTTTACGAGGCGCTCGGCCACGACGACTTCAACGGTCTCGCCGGCCACCCGGTGGACATTAACGCGCAAATGGCCGCGCTGGAACTTTCCTGCGACTTCGACTGGGCGCGCTACAAAGCGTCGTTTTTCTACGCGTCCGGCGACGGCAACGCGACCGGCAACACGGCGGGCGGATTCGACACCATCGTGGACAATCCGAATTTCACCGGCGGCCCGTTTAGTTTCTGGACGCGCCAGGGCTTCAATCTGGGCGGAACGATGGTCAATTTGAAGGACCCGGACAGTCTCGTGCCGGATTTGCGCACGAGCAAAACCGAAGGCCAGGCCAATTTCGTGAATCCCGGCGTTTATATTTTTGGCCTCGGCGCCGAGTTTGACCTGACGCCGAAACTCCGTTCGTTTCTCAACGCGAATTACATTTTGTTCGCGGATACCGACCCCATCGAAACCGCGCTGATGACGCCCAACATCAGCAACCAGGTGGGCTGGGACTTGAGCCTCGGCTTCCAGTATCGGCCGCTGCTGACGGACAACATCATTATTTCCGCCGGCTTCGGCGTACTGATTCCGGGGCAGGGTTACCGCGATATTTATGACACGAATCCCAATCCCATTCCCGGTTTCGATGCCAGCGGTCCGGCGGCCAATTCCAGCGCGTTTCCGTACAGCGGTTTGATTGCCGTGACTTTTACCTATTAGTATGAAAGAAAATTCCAACTGGCGGAGATTCGCCGCCCTGGCGGCGGCGGGATGGTTCGCCGCCTGCCTCGCGCTGTTCGCCCAAAGCGACGGTTCGGGTCCGGTGATTTCCGTGCCAAAAGAACCGCCGCCCAATGCCGCCGTTGAACTGCCGCCGCCAAATCGAATTGACCAGTCGCAGGCGGACGCCGACTGGAAATCGCGCGGTTGCCTGGAATGCCACGCGGGCATTGAATCCATGCATCATTCGCCCAGCGTCATCCTGGGTTGCACCGACTGCCATGGTGGCAACTCCGCGCCGGGCCTCACCGAGCGCGAGGCGCATGTGGCGCCCCGCAACCCAATTTTCTGGCAAAGCTCCGCGCTGCCGAACGACTCGGCCACGTTGCTCAACCATGAGTCGCCGGAATTCATCCAGTTCGTCAATCCCGGCGATTTGCGCGTGGCGCAGAAAGCCTGCGGCCTGTGCCACGGCCAAATCGTCCAGGAAGTCGGCCACAGCATCATGCGGCACGGCGCGATGCTCTGGGGCGCCGCGCTTTACAACAACGGCGCGTTCCCGGAGAAAAATTACCGCTTCGGCCAGGCTTACGGCGCGGACGGCGTGCCGCTGCGGCTGGAAAGTCCGATTCCCGTCACGCCCGAAATGACCCGGCTTCACGGCCTTTTGCCCTTCATTGACCCGTTGCCGCGGTTTGAAGTCAGCCAGCCGGGAAACGTTCTCCGGATTTTCGAGCGGGGCCAGGAAAAGCCGTTGCCGACCGGCAGCCCGAACCCGTTCGAAGAGCCCGGCAAACCGGCGCACCGGTTGAGCGACCGTGGCCTCGGCACGTTGAACCGGACCGATCCGGTGTTTTTGAATTTGCAGAAAATGCGGCTGAACGATCCGTTGCTCGACTTTCTCGGCTCGAACAATCATCCGGGCGATTACCGCAGCAGCGGCTGTTCGGCGTGCCATGTCGTCTATGCGAACGATCGCTCGCCGACGGATTCGGGCTGGTATTACAAATACGGCAACCAGGGCCTGAGCTTTTCCGGCGACAAGGCCATCCGCAAGGACGAGCGCGGCCATGCGATCGTCCACCAATTCACGCGCGCCATCCCCTCCTCCCAGTGCATGACCTGCCACATGCACCAGGGCGATCTGTTCGTGAATACATACCTCGGTTACACCTGGTGGGACGAGGAAACCGACGGTGAAATGATGTATCCGAAGAAGCAAAAAGATCCGACGCCGGCGGAATTGACCCGCGCGGTGGAAGATAATCCCGAAGCCGCCGCGGCGCGCGGGCTTTGGGGCAATCTGGATTTTCTTGAAAAGACCGCCGAATTGAACCCGAAGCTGAAAGACACGCAATTCGCCGATTACCACGGGCACGGCTGGATGTTCCGCGCCGTCTTTTTGCACGACCGCCAGGGACGTTTGCTGGACCGCGACGGCAAAATGATTCCGTTCAGCGACCCGGACAAGTTCGCCAAAGCGGTTCACCTGGAAGACGAGCACCTCCGCCACGGGATGCAGTGCGTGGACTGCCATTTCGACGTGGACGTTCACGGCAACGGCCTGCTCTACGGCGAGTCACGGGCCGCGACGACCGTCGAGTGCATTGACTGCCATGGCACCATTAACCAGCGTCCGACACTTATCACCAGCGGAAACGGCGGCCTCTGGAACGGCTCGACCGTTGCCAACGTTGATCTGCGCGCCGACAACACGCCGTGGGGGCCGCGCTTCTTCCGCATCGGCACGAAACTGTATCAGCGTTCGGAGATGACGCCGGATTTGGTCTGGGAAATCCCACAAACGATTGACACGATAGATCCCAAGTCGCCGGATTACGACCCGGCGTCCGCCTACGCAAAAACGCTCCGGCGTGACGGCATCAACTGGGGCGCGGTGCTCCCGCCATCCGAGTGCCCGCGCAAACTGGCGCACGACAACTCGAACGTCAGTTGCGAAGTCTGCCATACCTCGTGGGCGACGTCGTGTTTCGGCTGCCACCTGCCCATGAAAGCGAACGAACGCGTGGCGCTGAACAAATACGAAGGCATCAACACGCGCAATTTCACGAGCTACAATCCGCAGGTCATCCGCGACGATGTGTTCCAACTCGGCATTGACGCGACTTACAAGGGCCACCGGATGGCGGTGATTCGCTCGTCGTCCGCCGTGCTCGTCAGCTCGCAAAACGCGGACCGCGAATGGGTTTATTCGCAGCAGCAGACCGTCAGCGCCGAGGGATTCAGCGGCCAGGCTTTCAATCCGGCTTTTATGCACACAACCAGCGGCGTTGGCACGACGAAGAATTGCGAGGATTGCCACCTTTCCAGGGCGAATGACAATAATGCGTGGATGGCTTCGCTGCTTGGCTTCGGCACCGGCACGGTCAATTTCTTCGGACGCTTTGCCTGGGTGGGCGAGGGCAAGGGCGGCTTCGACGCCGTCGCGTGGACGGAACCGGAGGAACCGCAGGCCGCCTGCGGCAGCCATTTGCAGCGGCTCGCTTATCCGGATGACTACCGGAGATTCACCGAAGACGATCACCGTGAACTCAAGGAGGCGTATCACCACGAGGCCGATAACATTCTCGATTTGCAGTTGCGCGGCGAATATCTCTACACCGCCAATGGCGCGGGCGGTTTCCGCGTCTTCGACGTCGCGGACATTGACAACAAAGGGTTTTCTGAGCGCATCACCACCGCGCCGGTGTCGCCGCTCGGCCAGCGAACCTATGTTCCCACCCCATTCGCCACCAGCGTCACGCTGCCGAGCACGCTCGCCGATGATCCACTGCGCACGCATCGGACGGAGAACGAGGAGCAAAAAGTCAGCCCCATTTATGCCTGGGTGTTTGTCACCGACCGCGAGGAAGGTTTGGTGATGGTGACGGTCGGCACGTTGCTCGACGGCGACCCGAACAATAACTTTTTCGGACGAGAGAAAATCATCCGCTTCAATCCCGACGGAAAATTGACCGGCGCGATGGGTTCGTTCATGGCTGGAACAAACCTTTACGTCGTGGGACAAAACGGGCTGTTCGTCGTGGGCCTGCACAACGATTCGCTGGCCGCGCCGGGAATTGTCGGCGAAGTCACCGCCGGCCTGAAAAATCCGCGCGCCGTCCGCGCGCAATTTCGCTACCTGTTTGTGACCGACGATGACGGCTTGAAGGTCTTCGATATCACCGTCCCGACGGAACCCAAACTGGTTCCCGGCGCATTCGTGCCCCTGAAACACGCGCAGCGGTTTTATCTCGCGCGGACTTACGCCTACGTGGCCGACGGCGCGGACGGCGTCGCGTTCATTGACATCACGGACCCCGAAAAGCCGCGGCTCGAACGGCTTTACACGGCTGGCGGCCAACTGACCGACACGCGCGCCGTGCAGGTCGGCTCGGTGAGCGCGTCGGAATATGCGCTCGTGGCCGACGGCAAAAATGGCCTGCGCGTCATTCAGTTGATTTCGCCGCAAAATGTTCCCGGGGCGGCGGGCTTCAGCCCGGCGCCGAACCCGATACTCATTGCCACCTTCCCGACGCGCGAGCCGGCGGTGGCCGTTTCGCGCGGGTTGGACCGGGACCGCGTGGTGGACGAAAGCGGCAATCAAACGGTGGTTTTTGGCCGCCGCGGCTCGCGGCCATTCGATTTAGACGAGATGGAAAAATTCTACGAGCGCGATGGGGCGCTTTATACGGTCGAAAATGTTTCGGTCCGCGGCGGCGAGTTGATGACGCGCGCCGGAGGGGAATTGAAACCGACTGAGACCTTCCAATCCCCGGTGGAGGAGAACCAAAGTTCACCGCCGCCGACTGAAACCGAACGCCTGATGCGCCGTGGCGAATGAAGAGACCCATCGTCATAATGTTGCTGCTTTCGCTCGCCGCCGGGCTGCGGGCGCAGGATTCCGTGGCCACGCTCGCCGGGCAGGCGGTGGTGAGCGGCGCGACGAACGGCACAGGCACAAACGCGCTGTTCAGCGATCCGGCGGCCATCGTCACGGACACGAATGGAAATTTCTTCGTTGCCGATTCGGAAAATGACGCCGTCCGTGAAGTCATGGCGAACGGCTGGGTCACAACCTTCGCCGGCCAACTGGGAGTGCCCGGCAGCATGAACGGCACTGGCACGAACGCGCAGTTCGACGCCCCAAGCGGACTGGCGTTTGACGCAAGTGGAAATTTGTATGTCAGCGACACCGGCAACAACATTATCCGCGAAATTACGCCAGCCGGCGCGGTTTCCACCATTGCCGGCGTTCCCGGTTCGGGCGGATTTGCCGATGGCGCCGCCGGCAGCGCGCTGTTCAGCGCACCGCTGGGAATCGTCGTGGCGACGAACGGGACCATCTTCGTCGCCGACAGCCGTAACCATTGCATCCGCGAAATCTCCAACGGCGGGGTTTCAACGTTTGCCGGTGAGCCGCAAGTCTGGGGAGCCACCGACGCCACCGGCACAAACGCGCAGTTCAATGGCCCCCTTGGGCTGGCCTTCGACGCCGCCGGCAATCTTTTCGTCAGCGATGCAAACAACGACACTATCCGCAAAATCACCCCGGCCGGCGTCGTGACCACCTTTGCCGGACTGGCCGGGGCGGATGGATCCGCGGACGGCGGTTTGAGTTCAGCGCGGTTCCGCAGTCCGGCGGAAATTGTTTTTGACCGGAACAGAAACCTGTTCGTGGCGGATTCGTTCAATCAAACCATCCGCGAAATATCCACCAACGGCGTCGTGAGCACGGTGAGCGGCGCGGTGGGGATTTCCGGCAGCGCCAACGGCGTCAACGGCCAGGGACGTTTTTACAATCCTTATGGCTTGGCGTTCGGCGCGGACGGTTCGCTCGCCGTGGCGGACACTTACAACGAGTTGATTCGGGATGTGATTGTTCCGTTTAGTGTAACACTGCAATCGTCCGGTGGAAACACGATCGTGGCCCTTTCCTGGAATGCCGTGATGGGCAAAACCTACCAGCCGCAATTTCAAAGTTCGGCAAGTCCCGCATGGTCAAATCTCGGCGCGCCGGTGGCGGCGACGAATTTTGTTGTGAGCGTGGACGACAACTCAGCCGGGGCTGCGCCGCAACGATTTTATCGGGTCCTCCTTCTCCCCTAGACCTATGTTACAACTCATCCTGCACCTTGTCGGCGATTACCTGACCCAAAGCGATTGGATGGCACAAAACAAGGCCCGGCGCACCTGGCCGGCGCTGTGCCACGTGGTGGTTTACAGCCTGCCCTTCCTGCTCATCGGCTCGGTCTGGGCGGTGCTGGCGATTTTGGTCAGCCATTTTTTTGTGGATCGTTTCCGACTTGCGCGTTACGTGGTCTGGGCGAAGAACTGGCTTGGTCCGGGCTACCACCCGTGGAAGGAATGCTCTGAAACCGGCTACACCAACTTGCCGGTGTGGATGTCGTCCTGGCTGTTTATTGTCGCCGACAACACCATCCACCTCATCTGTAACTACTACGCGCTACGTTGGCTTTAGCCTTCACCAGGGTGATTTCTACTACAACTGGGGCGCAATCACAAGGTGCCCTGCCCCACAGCCACGTTGTGATTCTCTCCCACCAGTTTTAAAATGAGCTCCGGAATAGAAATATTGGGTCCAAACGCGCTCATACTTGAAATTTCTGCAATAATGGCATACGCCTACGACCCACACATGGGCAACGTCATTCCCCGATGATTTTGACCAGGGCGCGCTTGCGACGGCGCCCGTCAAACTCGCCGTAGAAGATTTGTTCCCACGGCCCGAAATCCAATTTGCCTTTGGTAATGGCCACCACTACTTCGCGGCCCATGACCTGGCGTTTTAAATGCGCATCGGCGTTGTCCTCGCCCGTGCGATTGTGCCGGTATTGCGAGGTCGGCTCATGCGGCGCGAGGCGTTCCAGCCATTCCTCGTAATCCTGCAACAGCCCTTCCTCCGCGTCATTGATGAAGACCGACGCGGTAATGTGCATGGCATTGACGAGACAAAGGCCTTCTTTGACCCCGCTCTTGGCCACGAGCCGCTCGACCACGTCCGTGATGTTGACGAAGCCCCGGCGGTTGGGCAGTTCAAATTCGAGATACTCGGTCAGCGACTTCATTGCCGGCGTTCCGGGCCTTCGCTCGTTCATGCGCAAGTTCTCTGCCATCGGCACAGAGTCGGGCAACTTCACTTTAATATCGAGTCAAATTCTCTTTTCGATTATGTCTGATTTTCACGTTGTTCTTCGGCGAGATATTTTAACGCCGCCTCGGTGCGTGAACGGACATGCAGTTTTTCGTAGATGGCCCGCTGATGGTTGCGGAACGTGTGGAAACTGATCCCCAGCCGAACGCTGATTTCCTTATAAAAAAGCCCTTTCGCGAGCAAAGCCAGGACCTCCTGCTCCCGCGTCGTCAATTTGTCCAAATCCGACACCGGCTGTTTGGCCTCGCGAAAATGATCCACGACTTTGCGGGCGATCTGCATGGACATGGGCGAACCGCCCGCATACACCTGTTCAATGGCCGAAATCAATTCAACGGTAAACCTCTTTTTGAGGAGATAGCCGCTCGCGCCGGCCCGCAGCGAGTTGAAGATCAAATCGCTTTCTTCATATTTGGTGAGGACCAGCACCTGCAATTTCGGAAGTTGCTTTTTCAGCAGGCCCACGCATTCAATGCCGCTCATCCCCGGCAGGTTGATGTCCACCAGGGCCACTTCCGGTTTTATAAGCGGCATGTCCCGCACGGCCCCTTCCCCGGTGGGATAAATGCCGACGCACAGGACGCGCGGTTCTCGTCTTAATAATTCAACCAGACACGCGCGGGTTTCAATGTCGTCTTCAACAATGGCAATCGTAATCGGCTGCACGCCGGCTGGTGTTTCCATAAGGTTATTTTTTTATCTGACAGGGGCTTTTTAGCAAGACCCGAGTGCCGGCGCCGGGCGTCGTTTTGATTTCAAAGAAACCGCCAATTTCACCCATCCGTTGCCGCATGTTCTTCAAACCGTTTCCGCCGCCATTCAGGACCTCGCCATTGAAACCGCGCCCATTATCTTCAACCGTAACGTTGATAAAGGAATGATCAGCGATAACAATGACCATGGAGACCTCCGTTGCGCCGGCGTGGCAGACGATATTGTTGAGGGATTCTTTCACGACCAGAAAGAGGTTGTGGCGCACTTCGGCGGAGACCGGCTCCTCGGGCGGAAAATCCGGCAAATCAACATGATAACCAATACCGGCCGTGCGCAGAAATTCCACCGTGAATTGTCCGATATAACCGATCAGATGCGGCAAGGTGTCGTTGCGCGGATTGATCGCCCAGACAATTTCATCCAGCGCATCGGTCGCCTGCCGGGCCGTCGTTGAGATTTGCTGGATATGGCCGGCCGCCTTGCCCGGAGCTTCGCGATCCAGATGCGCCAGGCCGGTTAGTAATTCAATTTTAGTCAGGCGGTTTCCAAGGTCATCGTGGATGTCCCGCGCAATGCGCCCGCGTTCCCTTTCGATCGCGGCCTGTTGTTCGACCGCCCGCAATTTCAGGCGCAATTGCCGGTACGATATCAAACGCACGATTGTCGCCAGGAGCGAAGCCAAAAAGACCGCGGCGCCGAGGCGAAACCACCAGGTCTGCCAGAAGAACGGGGTCACCGTGAAGGCCAGCGCGGCCGGAGTGTCGCTCCATGGCCCGTCACCGACACTGGCCTGGACTTCAAACTGGTAGTCTCCCGCCGCAAAGCGCGAATAATTGGCCGCCCGTCCGGTATCCGCGTCTATCCAGCCATTGTCGAAACCCGCAAGCCGGTAACGAAAATGAATATTCTCCGGTTCGCTGAACTGAAACGCCGTGAAATCAAATTCCAAATGGTGAAACCCGGGCGGCAAACGCAAAGGCGCGTTCAACTCTTCCGGATCAGCGACCGTTTGCGTCGGAACGACACCGCCATAGGACGCAATGATTTGTCCGTCCATGGCGATCTGGGTCAATCGTACCGCCGGGGCCGCGGAATTTTCCGGCAGCACATCGGGATCGGCCACAACGACGCCAGTGTGGGTCAGCAGCCATATTTTGCCATCGCGTGTCCGGATCGCGCGAGGAATGACAAAGGGCGAAGCGGTGCTGAAGATGGCTTCCAGGCTCGACAGGCCTTCATTTCGTCCATAGACGATGGGATGCAACCGAAGGCGGGAGTTCGCCATGGCCTCCTCCAATTTCGCCTGCCTGATTTTGAATATGCCCAGGTCCGAGCCAAACCAAAGCCAGCCTTTCCGATCTTCCTGGATTTCCGAAATATAATCGCAGAATAAACCCTGCTGAACCCCGATCCGCCCAACCCGCCCGTCTTTGAACCGCAACAAACCCAGTCCCCCGCAACCGATCCAAAGACTGCCGTCGGATGCGCCATAGAGGCAGGAAACCGTGTGATTTGAAATTGACAGAAGCGCCGATTCATCCGTGAAGTTCGTGCCATCAAACCGCAGGACCATCCCTTTTGCTCCCAGCCAAAGATTTCCAGTCGTATCCGCGGCAATGGCAGAAATTCGGGGCACGTGCGGCGGCAAAGCGACGAGATGACCAAGCCCGCCTTGCAAATACCGCAGGACGTTGCGGTGCAGAATCCAAAGGCCCCCCGATGGAGTCGGACACAAGGCATAAATTGGGCCGCCGGCCGGGTCGCTTCCTTGAGTGCAATCAAACACGTTCGTGTTGGCCAGCCTCAACAACTGCCCTCCTCGCATCCCGATCCAAATCCCTTCATCCGGGGCGGTCGCAACGCATCGCACGTTTCCGGCAAAAGCGGCGTTGGTGAAAACGGGCGTCCACTTGCCGTTGATCCGGCAGGCAAGCATCTGGTCCAGCGTCGCTCCCCATAACCTCCCGTCGGCGCTTTGGCAAACCGACTGCAATTGAGACAAAATGCCGTTGTTTTCCATGGCCTCAAGACGAACCGAAGTCAGCGAAATCCGGTCCAGTCCTCCGCCCCCGGTCCCAACCCAGATGTCGCCTTCGTCGTCCTCGGCCAGGCTCAGGATGCAGGAATGAGACGTTTCCACTCTTTGAAACCCGGAATCGCTGAAGCGAAACAATCCTTGTCCGTCGGTGCCAATCCAAATGGCGCCCTTGCGGTCTTCCAGCAACGCCTCTGCGATCGCTGTGGGAGAATTTTCGAATGAGCCCCGGTCCTGCGCGCCTTCGGCATCGCAGCTATAAAGATGCCCATGCGCGACAAACCAAACCGCATTCGTATGACTGGCAGCCAGGCATTGCACATCGCGCATCGGAGCGATGGGCTCAAATCGCTCCGACCGAAAAACGCAAATTCTATTGTCCTTGGCCATCCAGAGATTGCCGGCGCCATCGCTGGCCAACAAAGGAGGGCCAGCCCCCGGCACCCCGTCGGTTTCTGTATATTTCGTCAACCGGCCATCTTTGAACCGATAAATGGCGCTGGCATATCCAAGCCATAATGATCCATCGCGGGTTTCGGCGAGCGCCCATGGCGAGCCTTTCGGCAGTTTCCCATTCGGCAGGGGAAACAATGAAAAATCCGGATTCAAACCCGCCATTTGTCCGAGATTCGGAACGATCAAAAGCGCGCCGGTGCTGGTGCAAACGAGTGTGCGAATATTATGCGGCTCGATCGATCCGGTAAAATCTTTGACCGGGAATGGGCTGAAGCGAATCCCGTCAAAACGCATGAGGCTCACCGGCGTGACGATCCAAAGGTAACCGTCACGGCCCTGGGCAATCGCACTGATATTGTTATTGAGCAGGCCGTCGTCCGTTTGCCAAACGCGCGTAAACCATTCGGTATTTGTGGACGCCTGCGAGGAAAAAAAAGTGAAGATCCAAATCAATCCTGCCAAAAGCACCACGGGGTTCAGGCGAGTTACCGTGACATTCACAAGTTGAGCTTACGCCAGGGCCCGCGGCCATTCAAGGGTCAAAGGCGTTCCAGGGGCGGGGATGGCCCGTTTGGGCCATCCCCGCCCGCGAACGCCCGCCCAAAAACGGTCTAAATGGGCCATAGTAATTTCGGCCGGCGCCGTCATATATTGGAGGGAATTTCAATTACCAAACCATGGACCATCCGCAGCAGGGCCGTTGTGACATGTCGAAAACGCATCCGGTCGGAGCCGCCCGAAACTTGAGATTTCTAACAAGCGGTTTTTGTCAAAGGAACTGAGAATCCAAACCATCGAAGGCTTAATCATTATGAAAACCAAATCATTGAATGCAGGCAGCCGAGCCGCGCGCGTCAGCAAGCGGCCAACCAGCCTGGGCGGCATGCAAACAAAATTACTGGTGACCCTCCTGGCCGCCGCGGTTTTAGTTCCCGCGACCGTTGTCCAGGCGCAATCGGCCTATTCCAACGCCGTCATCAGTCTCAGTCCCATTGGGTATTGGCCCATGCACGAAAATGAAGCCATGACACATGGTGACATTGAGACAAATTATGGAAGCGCCGGCCCTGCCGCCAACGGCTATTATGGGGATTGGTCCGACCCTGGAACCATCGATCACCGTTACACGGCCGGTGCGATCGCCGGAGATCCCAATCCTTGCGTCTATTTCAATTATTACTTCTCCGGATCGGGCAACAAGGGATCCACAACCAACTGCCTGATTATCCCGCACAGCTCGGCCGCCGCAACCTTGATTCCACCGTTTACGGTCGAGCTATGGTATTGGAATACGAACAACTCCGGTTCTGGCAAGCAATCCGACATTTTTGCAACCGTGAACGCCGACGGCTCGGAACTCGGCCTGAATGGCATTTCCACCTATTCCGGAATTCGCCTGTATTTGAACAACAATTTTAACTTCTATACTTATAATAATAACGGCGGTTCGACCAGCCCCAATTCCACTCAAAGCCTGTCCTATAACGGCGGCTGGTACCATCTGGTCACCACCGACGACGGCACCAACATTGATTTATACATGAACGGGGTCCTGGTCATTTCGAACTGGCCCAATGCCGATTATGCGCCGAATTATTGGGACCCCATCGAGGTTGACACCGGCAAAGGATTTGTCCGTGACGCCACCGGATTCATGCAGGAGTTTGCTATCTATACAAACGCGTTGGCATATGCCGACATCACCAATCACTATTACACAGGTCTTAATCCTTCTCCGACCGTTCCTTATGAGACGTTGGTTTTCAATGACCAGCCCACAATCTTTTATCGGTTTGATTCTCCCTCGTACACGTCGCCGGCCTTCGTCACCCTGCCGGCGCTGGCCAATTACGGCAGTTCCGGGGTCAATGGCGTCTATACCGCGGGCACGCTACCTGCCGGAGTGTCCGGTCCAAATAATGGAACCGCCTTCGCGCAGGGATTTGGTCCGTGGACCAATGCGATGCCGGGCAGCGGCATGAGTTCGTTTGCGGATGCAGGCAACTCCACGCAGTATAATCCCACCGGCGCAAGCGCGAATTTCAGCGTGGCCGCCTGGTTTCAGGGAGATCCTTGCGATTCGCGAGTGCAAACCATTGTTGGCCATGGCATCGGTTCCTGGGGCATCACGATGAACACGACCGGCCATATCGTCTTTGACGCCGGAACCAATAATGCCAACGAAGGGAGCGGATCCCTTTCCAGCGATTTGCTGTCGCCCAACGAGTACAATGACGGTTTCTGGCATTACGTGGTGGCAACCCACAGCTCGACCGCCAATGCCCTTTACCTGGATGGTATAGCCGTCGCCAACAACAACTCGCCGGCCAGCATTCCGGGAGCCAACACCAATGTGATGATCGGCGCCGATGCCTCTTTCACCAATACGTCCGGGACTCTCCTTGCCATGGGCCGGCAGTTTGAAGGAAACGTTTGCGAAGTGGCGATGTTTGGCAGCGCGCTCACCGCCGCCCAGGTGATGAGCCTTTATAATGCCGGCGAAATGCCGCCGTTCGTCAGCGCCCAACCGGTGTCTGCCACCGTCAACCAGGGAACGGCGTTCACTAACACGGTGACGGCTGCCGGCGCCGCCTCGTTGACGTATCAATGGTTTGCCAACGGAGTGCCGTTGTCCGGCCAAACCAATGCCGCGCTGGTTCTGAATCCGGTGCAGCCCGCCAATGCCGGGACCAATTATTATGTCGTCGTGACGAACAGTTATGGCTCGGCCACCAGCGCGGTCGTAAGCCTGTCGGTCAATACGGCTCCGATGCTGGTCGGCCAGTATCCGGTCACCTACACGAACGTGTTTACCCTGTATGCCGGCGCCAGTCCGACCTTTTCGGTCGCCGTGAGCGGGGCAACGCCGCTCTTTTACCAATGGTTTACCAACGGCGTGGCGGATAGCGCGGCCACCAACGCCGGCTTTATCATGCCCAATGTCCAGGCGGCCCAGCCCATCACAAACTATTGCGTTGTCAGCAACATACTGGGCGCAGTGACCAGTATTGTTTGGAATGCTTCCGTGGTGGCTGATCCGGTGAATAACAATGTTGCCGGCAATCCGGATTCTCCCTATCCCACCAACACCCTCTCACTGAATCCGATTGGGTATTGGCGTTTGAACGAAGCGGAGCAGGGCAATGGCGATATTGGAGTTGTCGCGCTTGATTACGCCGGCGGCAATAATGCCATTTACACCAACGTTGACTTGCACGATCAGGGTTACAATCCCAACTCCGATCCCTCCGACTTCTCAGTCGAGGTCGGCTCCGCCACGACTCCCAGTTACGCCAGCCAAATCGGAACCAATGTGGATTTTGCCGAGCCCTCGGGCGTCAACGGCGAATTTACCATAACGGCATGGGTAAAGATCAACAACGACGGCACCGGCTATCCGCAGGGAAGCGGCATTGTTTGCAAAGGCGTTCCCAACGGCGGCGAAGAGTTTGCCCTGGAAAACAGCGGTTCACCGGCATTCGAGTTTTACGTGCGCAGCGCCAATGGAACCGAGTATGCGGCCACGGCTGCGGATGCCCCCGCCCTGAGCACTTGGTATCATTTGGCCGGAGTCTGCGACGAGGCCAACGGCAAAGTTTCGCTCTATGTCAACGGCCAGTTGGCCGGCGTCACCTCGATTCCATCCGCAAGCGGCATCTACAACGGCAGCGCGGTGAACATGACCATCGGCGCCCGCTCCATGCTTCCGGCCGCCATTTCTCAACAGTTGGACGGTTATCTCAACGATGTGGCCGTATTCAACTACGCCTTAAGTTCAAATCAGGTGGCTGCGGATTACTTTTCTTCGGGCGTTCCGCCCTATTTCACCCAAATGCCCACAAACGTCTATATCGGTCTGAGCAGCAATCTGACCGATGTGGCAGCGGCTAACGGTTCGCCCAACCTGAATTATCAATGGTACGAAACCAACCTCGTGGCCCAGACCAATTACGCCCTGCCCGGCCAGACCAATGCGTCTCTGGTGATCAGCAATATTGCCGCTGGCGGTAACTATTATCTGACGGTCTCAAACCTTTATGGCGTAACCAATTCGACGCTGATAACCGTTGCCGTTTATTCTTCGCCGTTAATTACCAGCGTTCTTCCGCTCACTTATACCAATCCCTTCGCGCTTTATGCCGGCGCCAATCCATCGTATTCGGTTTCGGCGCTGGGATTCGGCGCGCTTTCGTATTACTGGTTCACCAACGGCGTGCCCGTGGCCGGTGCGCTCTCTAGCAATGTAAACCTGGCCGGCGTGTCCGCGGGCTTTTTGACCAATATGTGCGTCGTCAGCAATTATTTGGGCACCGCGACCAATATCTGGACGGCGCAGGTGCTCGCGGTTCCAGCGGCTTATCCACAATCGGTCATGGCGCTGAATCCGATTGGCTACTGGCGCATGAATGATACCAACCTGGATGGCGTGGATTATATCAACGGCGGCTCGGGTTTTGATGGCAGTGGTGATTTTGGCTGGGTCTGCCACGACTATGCCGGCGGCAATGACGGCCTCTACACCAATTGTTATCTGGGCTGGCCCGGCTACAATCCAACTGAAGATCCATCCGACAGTTCGGCGCAATTTGGCGAGACCGACGATTTGGGCGGCGATGAGGGCGACAGTCTGGCCTTCGGGATTGCGGGCATCAATTTCGGAGCGCCCTCGGGCGCCGGCGTGGCCTTTACGGTGGAAGCGTGGGTGAACGGCTATGCCCAGACGTCGGATGCCGGAATCGTGGCGTTGGGTTACAGCGGCGCGGAGCAATTTGATTTGGATTGCGGATCGGACACGTCGCCCACGTCGCACGGCTTCCGCTTTTTCTTCCGCGACGCCGGCGGCACGTCGCATGGAGTGAGCAGCTTGCTGGAACCTTCGTTTGGAACCTGGTATCACCTGGTGGCGGTCGTGGATGAAATCACCAATCACGATGTGGTGTTTTATACGAATGGCGTGCCGGTGGGCACGGCATCGGCCGCGGCCGGAGCGGGAGTGTTGTCATCCAGCTATCCGCTGGGGATTGGTTCGAGACTCGGCTCGGCGACGACGAACTACAGTCTGCAATTCCTTGGAAATATCAACGATGCCGCGGTCTTCAATTATGCGCTGACGCCAAGCCAGGTGGTCAACCAATACGTTGCCGGGGGCGGCGCTCTCGCCCCGTATTTCATGCCGGCTGCGCCGACGAACGGCAGTGCCGCTGCAAGCCAGACCCTGGCCATTCCGGTGACGGCAGTGGGAACAACGCCCCTGGGTTATTTTTGGACCAATGTCACCACCAGCGCCGGCATCGCCTCGGGCACGGCCGGCAACGCCGGCGGCAATGTCAGCCTGAGCTATGGCAATGTTCCGTTGAGCTGGAACGGGGATCAATTGGAGCTGACCGTCAGCAATGCTTACGGCATGACCAATGTGTTTATGACCGTCACGATCACCAATGCCATCAATGCCAGCCCGACCAATATCGTATTTGCAGTCGCGAACAATCAATTGACCTTAAGCTGGCCGGCTGATCACACCGGCTGGCAATTGCAGGCGCAGACCAACAGC
>JASHPN010000039.1 GCA_030038175.1 Verrucomicrobiia bacterium | reverse complement strand
GGCAGGGTAAATGCCCAATTCCGCGATGGAGCGCTCGAGCACAATGGTCGCGTCCAAATGTGCGAACGTCGTGGCGGGCGCGGGGTCGGTCAGGTCGTCCGCCGGCACATACACGGCCTGGAACGAAGTGATGGAGCCTTTGCGTGTGGAAGTGATGCGCTCCTGCAAATCACCCATTTCCGCCGCCAGCGTAGGTTGATAACCCACCGCGCTGGGCGTGCGGCCCAGCAGCGCGGACACTTCGGAACCGGCCTGCGAGAAACGGAAAATGTTATCAATGAACAGCAACACGTCCTGGTTCTTTTCGTCGCGGAAATATTCCGTGTCCGCCAGCGCCGAAAGCGCCACGCGCAAACGCGCGCCGGGCGGCTCGTTCATCTGGCCATAGACCAGGCCGATTTTTGAACCCGGGGCGATGATCGGCAGGCCGTGCTCGTTTTTCTTCGGATGGCCCTGGGCGTCCTTCTCCACTTTGATGACGCCGGCCTCGATCATTTCATTGTAAAGATCATTGCCTTCGCGGGTGCGTTCACCCACCCCGGCAAACATGGAAATCCCGCCGTGAAGTTTGGCGATATTGTTGATCAATTCCATGATCACGACGGTTTTGCCCACGCCCGCGCCGCCGAACGCGCCGACCTTGCCGCCCTTCAAAAACGGGCAAATCAAATCAATGACTTTGATGCCCGTGGTCAAAATTTGGGGCGAGGTGGATTGGTCGGTCAGGGATGGCGCCTGGCGATGGATGGGATTGAATTTGTCCGCTTTGACCGGGCCTTGCTCGTCCACCGGTTCGCCGACGACGTTGAACACGCGGCCCATGACCGCTTCGCCGACAGGCATAGAAATGGCCTTGCCGGTATCCATCACGTCGTACCCGCGCTTCATGCCTTCGGTGGATCCCATGCAAACGCAACGGATCCAGTTGTCGCCGAGATGCTGCTCCACTTCCAGCGTCTGCCGGGTCTTGCCGCCGCCGGGCACCTCAAACTCAACGGTCAGGGCGTTATAAATGGCCGGAAGCGGTTCGGGAAATTCCACGTCCACCACCGGGCCGATAATTTGAACGATTTTGCCTTTGTTCATGTGATTGAATTGTAGTTAAAAATGAATTGGAATCCCCTACCCCACCGCCATTTGCGCGCTGGCAATTTCCAGGAGTTCTTTGGTGATGTTGGATTGGCGCAATTTGTTGTATTCGAGCGTCAGGTCCTTGATCAACTGCTTCGCGTTGTCGGTCGCGTTTTTCATCGCCACCATCCGCGCGCTGTGCTCGGATGCGCGGGATTCGAGCAGGATTTGATGCACCTGAAAATTCAGGCTGTGCGGCAGCAACGCGCCCAGAACGGTCTTTTCGTCCGGCTCAAACTCAAAAATGTCCGTCCGCACCCCCTCCGCCAGCGGTTCAGCCGGGGCGTTGACGCCCGCGGTCACCGCCTGGATTTTTCCAACCGGCAGCAATGGCATCAGCTTAGGCTGTTGCACCAGTGTGGAAACGAAACTCGTAAATAAAATATCCACGGCGTCCGCTTCGTGATTCAGGAACAGGTCCTGCGCGAATTTCGAAACGGCCCGCGATTCGGCAAACGTGGGCGAATCCTTGTAGGTAAACTCGCCGGCCAGTTGCCGCCGGGTGCGCGCGATAAATTGGCCGCCCTTTTTTCCGACCGCGATAAACGTGGTTGAATCTTTGTCCAATTTCACCGCTTCCCGGAAGAGATTGGAGTTCAATGCGCCGCACAAGCCGCGATCGGAGCTCACCACGATGACCGCCCGTTTTCGGACGTCGCGTCTATCCATCAGTGGATGCTTGAACGCGGCGATGCGCGGGGCCGCTTCCGCCAGGATGTGGTTCAGTAATTGGGCGTACGGCCGGCCCACCAGGGCCGCCTGCTGCGCCTTTCGCATTTTGGCCGCCGCCACCATTTGCATGGCCTTGGTAATCTGGGCCGTGTTCTTGACCGACTTGATTCGCCGGCGTATGTCGCGCGTGCTGGGCATTAAAACAAATTAAAAAGTTAAACTCGAATCCGATTCCTTATCTTCACTCGATAACGTGGCGAAGTCTCGCGCATAAAACCAATCTGCTTTCGATTCTCCGGCAACGGCGGTTCAATCAATTGGCGAATCGCTTCAAATAAACTCGCGATCGCCTGATCATGGCCGCTCACCCGATTTTCCCACTCACTTGGCTTTCGAGCCAATTCTCTGCTCGCCGAAAGTTGCTCGCGCATCAACACAAAAATTCGAACCACTCGAACGCTTGCTTCCACAGCGGTCTTGCAGTTCAGGATATTTCCCAGCATTAATGCGCCATGTTCTGTAAACGCGATGGGTAAATACCGGTTTCCACCATGCAAACTTGAGGCCGCAATTTGCGACCTCAAGTTTGTAAGTTCTTGAATAGTAAGCTGAAACGCAAACTCCCCAGGAAATCTTTCGACATTCCGTCGGAATTGTTCTTTCAATCTTTTCGTCGTAACGCCATACACCTGCGCCAGATCAAAATCCAACATGACACGCTCACCGCGAACCAGGAAAATCATTTCCTCGATTCGCTGCACTGGCGGCAATTTGGATCTATAGCTGGCCATGAACTCTAATGATACGTCGGCTTGAATTCAGTCACGGCGGCCTTCAGTTCGCCCGCGATCCCGTCGCTGATGGCCTTTTCGGTCCGGATTTTCGCGAGCAAATCGGCGCGCCGGGTCTTCAGATAATCCATCAGCTTCGCCTGAAAATCCTTGATCTTGTCCACCGGCACGTCATCCAGAAAATTGTTCTGCACCGTCCACAAAATCGCCGCCTGCGCCTCAACCGGCAGCGGACGATATTGGTTCTGTTTGAACAATTCGACGATGCGTTTGCCGCGTTCGAGCATCGCCTGGGTTTTTGGATCGAGGTCCGAACCGAATTGCGCAAAAGCGGCCAACTCGCGGAATTGCGCCAGGTCGCCTTTGATGCGGCCGGCAACCTGCTTCATCGCCTTGATCTGCGCCGCCGAACCGACGCGCGAGACCGAGAGACCCACGGAAATGGCCGGACGCACGCCCTGGTAAAACAAATCCGTTTCCAAATAAATCTGCCCGTCGGTAATCGAAATGACATTCGTGGGGATATACGCCGAAACGTCCCCGGCCTGCGTCTCAATAATCGGCAGCGCCGTCAACGAACCGTTGCCGTAGTTTTCCGAGACGCGCGCGCTGCGCTCCAACAGGCGGCTGTGGAGATAAAACACGTCGCCCGGATAAGCTTCGCGGCCCGACGGGCGCTTGAGCACGAGCGACACCTGGCGGTAGGCCACGGCGTGCTTGGACAAATCGTCGAAAATGATCAGCGCATCCATTCCATTGTCCATAAACCATTCGCCCATCGCTGCCCCGGCAAACGGAACCAGGTATTGGTTCGTGGCGGAATCGGAAGCCGACGCCACTACGATGATCGTATAAGGCATCGCGCCCGCTTCTTCCAGCACGTTCAGCACGCGCGCGATGTTCGACTGTTTCTGTCCGAT
Source organism: Verrucomicrobiia bacterium (assembly GCA_030038175.1). Taxonomy (GTDB): domain Bacteria; phylum Verrucomicrobiota; class Verrucomicrobiia; order Limisphaerales; family UBA11358; genus UBA11358. The sequence continues at coordinate 3,017 of JASHPN010000039.1, read as the reverse complement.
CGCGACGTAAATATTGTAGATGGGACGGAAATTCTTTTCACCGGACGCCTCGGCAGCTTTGTTGATGTTCGCCTGGTTGATCATCGTGTCCACGCCAATCGTCGTTTTGCCCGTGGAACGGTCGCCGATGATGAGTTCGCGCTGGCCGCGGCCAATGGGAATCATCGCGTCAATCGCCATGATGCCCGTCTGCACCGGCTGGCTCACGGACTTGCGCCGGACAATGCCGGGCGCGATTTTTTCAACGGGATAGGACGCTTCCGCTTTGATGGGGCCCTTGCCGTCAATCGGCTGGCCCAGCGCGTTGACCACGCGGCCGAGCAAACCCTTCCCGACCGGCACCTGCAACAGTTTTCCGGTGGTGCGCACCTCATCGCCTTCCTTGATCTCGGTGTAATCGCCCAAAATGATCGCGCCCACTTCGGTTTCTTCCAGGTTCAGCGCGATGCCGGTGATACCGTTGCCGAAATCAAGCATTTCGTTGAGCATGGTGTCGGTCAAGCCCTCGATCTTGGCCACGCCGTCGCCGATTTCGCGGACGACGCCGACGTTTTGTTTGGCCACCGCGGCCTTGGCGCCGCTGATTTGGGCTTCAATTTCCTGCAATAAATTGCTCATAATACCTTAAATAATTTCTTTCTCCGGGCTTTTCGCTTTCGCGTTAACCGCCCCTCAAGCATTTCCAAAACTTGCTTCCAATTTCTCCAAACGAGTCTTCACGCTGCCATCGTACAGGTCGCTGCCGGCCTGGATCCGCAATCCGCCGATCAGCGCCGGATTTTGGGCAAACGAAATGTTCATGCCGTTGCCGTATTTGGCCCGGATTTGACCGGACACGGCGTTTTGCAAATCCGGCGGCAGCGGTGCGGCGCTTTCCACGCGCGCCGCGCGCCGTTCCATGTCCAGTTTCACCAGCCGGTGCAGCCGGGCCAGAATTCCCATGAACCCGCGGGGCTTTTTTTCCGCGAGCAGCGCCAGCGCCCGCCGGACCCGATTTTCGTCCAGCAAACCGTTCGCCTGGCAACTGCGGAACAGTTGCCGCGCTTCGCGCAATTCCTGTTTGGAAATCTTCATCGTGCGTTCGGTATTTTGAAATCCGCGCCTGGCGATTTCAAAATCGGGATTGGGATCGTTATGCCGCCAGTTGTTTCTCGGTTTCTTCGGCCAGCCGGCGCTGGTCGTCCGGCGTGAGTATCTTTCCGGTGACGGTCGTGGTGGTTTGCACGACCAGCCGGCCAACCTCGCGCTTCAGTTGCGCGAGCATTTGCGCCCGTTCCTGCGCCGCGGCTTCGCGCGCTTTGGCGACGATTTGTTCCGCGGCGGCGACGGCCTTTTGCGTTTCCTCTTCGCGTACGCGGGCCGCCGCCTGGCGGCCCTCGTCAATCAATTTGTTGGCGCGGTCGCCGGCGTCCGCCAGGATTTTCTGGCGTTCGGCTTCCGTGCGCGCGACGTCAACCTTGATCTTTTCCGCGTTGGCGAGCGCCTCGGCGATTTTTTCGCGCCGCGCCTGCAGCATCGCAAAAATCGGCCGGTAAGCGAACCGCCAGAGCACAAAAAAGACGATGGCAAAGCTGATCGTCTGCGCGACCAGGACTTTCCATTGGATTCCTAGAGCTTCCATGGCGGCTAAGCTTAATTAAAGTTGTGCTTAACGACGAGCCAGGCGATGACGGCCCACGCTTCCGCCAGGGCAACGCCGATGAAGAACCACGTCAGGAGCCGGCCGGACATGCCGGGATTCCGCGCCATGGCGACGAGCAGCCCGGCGGTGATAATGCCGTCGCCGATAGACGCGCCGGCAAAGGCGAGGCCGATGTGAAGGTTACCGTATAGTTCTGCGAGCATCATATATTTTCTTACGTTTTCTGTTCAGTTGGTTTCGCTTTACTCCGGCAAACCGACGCCGGGGAAATTCAATTTTTAATGTCCCGATTCTTCCGAGTGCGTGCACAGGGTGCCGACAAAGGCCGCCACCAGGATGGCAAACACAAAGGCCTGGACGACGCATTCAAAGCAATCGTATCCGTAGGCCACCACCGTCAGCAGAATGGACCAAACCCAGGAATGCATGTGGTCCGTCATATCAATGATGGTTGAGCCGGCAAAAATATTTCCATACAACCGCATGGCCAGCGCCACCGGCCTCGCAAACAGGATGGAAACCAGGTCCATCACGCCGATGAACAGGAACAACAGGAAAAACAACGGATACACCCATTTGTTCGCCTCGGCTTTGACGCCGAAGACGTGCTTAATCACTCCAAAAACACCGTTGTAGCGCACCGCCCAGAAAAGGCTCATCACCAAAAAGATGCAGGCCATCGCCACGGTCAGGTTGGCATCGGTGGTCGGAGGACGGAAGAATGGTTTATCAACACTTTGGATCGCAAACGGCAGCGGGCTGGTTTTGTCCGGCGTTCCCACGCCAATGCTGCCCACTCCCGGAATCATATCCACAAAGTTGGAAATGAGAATGAAAATGAAAAACGTTGTCGCAAACGGAAACACCCAGCGCGTGACCCGTTTGTCCAGGATGTTGCCCATCAGGACTTCCCAGCCTTCCACAAGCGCTTCCAGAATGTTCTGCATTCCCGAGGGAATTTCCTTGATCCTTCCCGACGTGGTCGAACGCACGATGACCAAGATGATCGCCGCCACGATCCAGGTGCAAATCATCGAATTGGTAATGGGCAATCCAATGCCCGGGACCGTATAGAGGGTGGACGCGGCCGCCGCCGGCCCTGCCTCGTCTTGCGGCGCGGTGGTTTGGGCCGTGGCCGGGGAACTTGAAACCGCGGTCCCGGCGGACGCGCTGTTCGCATCCGGGGCCGCGGGCACTTGCGCGTTCAGGTTTGCCGACGAGATGATGGCAATGAACGCGAAAACCAAAACTGATTTAATTAACAGCTTCACTTCAAAGTTACTTATGACGACACCAATGGCATACCAGCACAGCCAAAGGGGTGCCAAGGAACATGTAATCTGCCTCATCGTGAAAAATTTCACAAGCAAATTTT
>JASHPN010000371.1 GCA_030038175.1 Verrucomicrobiia bacterium | reverse complement strand
GATTATCGCTGAAGGCTCCCTGGAATTGCGTGACAAACAGGCTCCAGAACCCGCGGGTGGAACCCGGTTTGGGCGATGGCATTTCGGTGGCCGGCATGAAATTTCGAATAGCTTACGGCAAAGAGCACCGGGGGACGCAATTGAAAAAAATTATCTATGCCGGTGTTTTATTGATAGTGGCGTTACTGCGGACCGATAAAAAAACAACTCCCGGCCTGGTTGGAGGTCCGCGGGCCGGGAATTGGAAAAATGAAGATTCAGATTGGCAGTTTGCAGACTACATGAAATTCTCTATGCAACCGATGTGCCAAAATTTGTGTCCGGCTGAATCTCCAATATTTCGAGGCTATTTTATCACACGTTCGCCGACTTGCTGCCTTTGACCTGACTTTTTTTGCCCGACCGGAACAATAAACGTCACTCGGGCGATGAACCGTGGAAATGAATCAGAGCGTGCTTACGCCACGCTGCTGCACAGTCCAGGCATCAGGGATAAGGGGCCGTGGAATGAGTGAACAACCAATAAAAATCCACGAATTTGGACCCGATGGGAGGCGGGTTGCTGGAATACGTGAGCGGGTCCGGTTCGCCCGGCGGCTGGCAGACGTTGGGGGTCAGCCATTTATGAAATTCACAATGGCCATCAGCGAATCCAAGGGTGTCGCCCTTCTTGTCATGGTAATCGCCCGGCAAATTAAACCACGACGAGGCCTGAATCTGGCCGCCGACAACCGCGGCGGTAGTGGGGTTAAGAAAGACAAAAAAGCCGTCGTCAATCGTGTCGCAGCTTTCATCCGTAAACACAATCATGTCCGCCGGGCCGGGGCCATGGGTGCCGTTGATTTGCGCGAGCTTGTCGTAGGAATAGAGCTTGAGGCTGCTGTTAGCGGTGGCCACCCAGTAGTCCTCCTGGATGGGAATGCCCGCCGAGGCTTTGTCCGCGTCATGAATGCCGCCTTCCAAAAAACCGTTCATGGAGACGCTTCGCACCCGGTCCATCATTGGCGGCAACGGAGAAGCCTCCTGGCACTTCAACACATCATCGGGGCATTTATAAATCTGGACCACCTGGCTGCAATAACCGCCCAGCAACGACGCGGCCAGGTAATTGGTATCGACATTTTGCGTGTTATCCGCCGCCCAGCTTAAGACCCCACCCACCCAGACATTGGTCTCGCCGTATTTGGTAATGGCCGATTCGTCCGCGTTGGGCATGATTTCGCCGCTGGCCTGATCGTTGGAATACATCACCCAGCCCATGGCCATTTGTTTCTTATTGTTCAGGCATTCGGCAATCCGGGCCTTCTCCTGGGCCGCGCTCAACACCGGCATGAGGATGGCGGCCAGAATCGCGATGATCGCGATGACCACCAGCAGCTCAATGAGCGTGAAGGCTTGCCGCACCCGCGCATTCCGCGGTGAGCGGTCCAAAGCCGGCCTTTCATTTGAAGCGCCGATCGCAGCCGAATTCTTTGCTGATAAATTCATAAGGACAACGTTGCGATTTAGGGGTAAACCAGGCGATAAAAGACGCCGCCGTTAGTGAGATTGATCGGAACGACGACTTGATTGTTCGTGGTCGAGCCGGTGACATTCACCCAGTTGGTGCTGATGCCCACCGCGAGATTATTGGTCTGCGCCTGCAATTGCCAGCCGGCGTGATCGGTCGGCCAACTCAAATACAATTGATGGTTGGTCACCGCAAACACGATGTTCGTCGGATTGGGATTGATAGCGACGGCGAAGGTGTTGGTTCCCGCCTTGTAATGCGCCAGCACCTCGGCTGCGCTTAAGGGATAATTGTAAAGCGCCACCTGGCTGATCAGGGCGCTGTTTTGAAGAGTCAGAGCGGTCGCACTCTGGCTGCTGGTTCGCGAGCCGATGCTCACCAGGTTGCCCGCAGGAATCGAGGCAGTGGTCGAGTCCATAAGTCCCGAACCCGCGGGAATTGACGCCGTGGCAGCAGACGTCCCATTCACATAAAGCGTGACCGACCCACTGGACTCATTGCAAACGCCCACCAGATGATACCACTGGCCGGCAATTGGACTGATTGTGCTGTTTGCGTCTTCGGCCGTGCCCGCGGCATCCCGGACAAAGAACCTGAACTGGTCGCCCGATGTGCCGCAATCAACGCAGAATTGTTCGCCGCCGCCGCCGTAGCCTTTGGCGACAAAGGCCCCGCCGGTGTTGTTGGTGACATCCACCCAGCATTCGACCGAGAACTCAGCATTAGCCACGCCGGCTCCGCCGAAGTTGAGGTTGGGCAGGCCATTGGCGGACTGGTCTATTTCACCCATGTAGCTGTTATTCGTGGCATAAGTGCCAAATAAGGCGGCCGTGTCCGTGCTGGTCAGGGGATCAAAGCCGGCCAATCCCAACACCACGTTTGTGTACAATCCATTGTGGTCGCCGGCGTAGTCGTAGGCGACAACGCCATTGTTTCCGCTTCCGTTATCCGGTCCCTCATCCAGCCGCCAATAGGCTATCGGACTATTGCTCAAGACGGTGAGTTGGTAAAAATTGGTGGGCGCCGGCACGCCGCTAATCCACGCGAAAAGGTTGGTGCTGCCGGAAACATTGGTCACCATGCAACTATAAATGATTGTGCCGCCGGCGGCCGCGGCAGCGTAGGTGGAATTCGTCGCATTCAAAATCGGTGAAGCGTTTTGGGACCACTGATAACTTAATGGCAGCGTGCCGGTGGCCGATACCACAAGGGGAACGGCGAGTCCCGCGTAGGTCGTGAGATTGGTCGGAGTCAGGGTTGCATTCAACCCCGAAATAACCGTGACCGACACAACGGATGAATTGGTGGCGCCGAAAACATTCGTCACCGCCAGATAATAATTGTCGTTTGACGATTCACTGGCAATGACCAGTGTGCTGTTGGTTTGCCCGGCCAGAGCATAGCCGCTTTGGGCGGTCAGGTTCGTCTCATACCATTGGTACGCCAGGGGCAACGCGCCATTGGCCGCGGCGGCAACCGTTAGTGCGCCGTTTTGATCAATGTTTATAGCCGCCGCCGGCTCCTGGGTGAAGTAGGGAGCGATGCCTGCGCTGGAATATTCACCGGCCACCTGGTTTGAATTCAGCGCATAATTGAAGATCGCCACGTCGTTGATGTACCCGGCGAACTGGTCGTTCTCAATGCCGGCCTGGTCATTAGCCTGGCTGGAAGAGCGGGAGCCGATGATGACACTGTCTCCCACGTCACTAAGGATGCCGTTGGTGGTTGGCATAGAGGTCATGGCGGCGAGCTGGCCGTTCACGTAGAACGAAACATTGCTATTGGCTTCGTCGCACACTCCCGCCAAATGATACCAGAGACCTGGAATGACAATATTCGGG
>JASHPN010000370.1 GCA_030038175.1 Verrucomicrobiia bacterium | reverse complement strand
CCCCTCGGCGTCGCCGTGGACGCCGCGGACAATTTGTTTATTGCCGACGGCGGCGACAACACCGTCTATGAGTGGACGGCGGCCACAAGCAACCTGACTGCCGTCGTGTCCGGATTTAATGGCCTGGCCGCCCTGGCGGTGGATGGCGGAGACAACGTCTTTATTGCCGATAGCGGCAATAACGCCATTAAAGAATGGATCGCGGCCAGCAATCTGGTTGCGGTCCTTGTCTCGTCAGGGCTGAACCATCCCGCCGGCGTGGCCCTAGATGGCACGGGCAGCATATATATTGCCGATAGCGGAAACAACGCCGTCAAAGAAAAACCTTATGTATTCCTCGATCCATCACCCGTTTTGGAAGCCGCTGCCGGCGGACAGGAAAATCCTGCGGGCGGAAGTGATTCGTTGCCGGCCGTTTTGCCGGCCACAGCAAATTTGAGCGGACCGTTCACGCCTTCCAGCAACGAGCCGTGGCTGATGATCGCCGGCACAAACAACGGCGTCCTCAGTTTTAACTTCACCGCGAACAACACCGGCATTTTCGGCCGCTCAGCCCAAATAACGGTCCTGGGGCAAACAATCACCATCAATCAGGCATCGCCCTACAATGTCGGCGCCACTAATTACCTCGTCGGACCCGCCGCGGGAAGCAATACCATCGTGCTGGGAGTGAACCCGATTACCTTCGCCTGGACCAACACCGCCAACACCAACTGGCTCCATCTCAGCCCGGCCAACCAAACCGGAACCGGCAGCGCCAATATCGTCTTTAGTTACGATGCCAGTCCAGGCCCGACGCGCACCGGCACTCTCACCATCCAGGGCGTCACCGTGACGGTGACCCAGGCAGGGACAGGTTATGTCCAAACAAGCATGACCACTAATATCATCTCCACCGGGCTAAACGCCCCGCGGGGCGTCGCGGTGGATGGCTCGGGCGATGTGTATATTTCCGATTCCTTAAATAATGCCATCAAGGAATGGACGCCGACCAATAATCTCGTGACAACTTTATTGTCCTGGGCCTCGGGATTGCTGCCCATTGACGAGCCCTACGCGCCGGATGGTTTGGCGCTTGATAATTCGAACGATGTGTATTTCGCCGACTCTGACGACAATCAAATCGTGGAATTAGCCGCGTCCGGCAACGCCGCCAGCATATTAACTACGAACCTGGCAGTTCTGGATCCGACCTCGGTGGCCCTGGACGGGATGCGCAACCTCTACATCGCAAATGATCACTTCGATGTGATTAACGAGCTGCCAGTGGGAAGCACCAATTTAACGACCATCTCTTTGAATCAGGAGTCAGGCGCAATTATCTATGGCGTGGCGGTGGATGCCGCCGGCAATTTGTATTTCCCAAATAACAACGATCTTTCCACCTCGATTCAGAAATGGACCGCGGCCAACAGCAACGTGACCACGCTGGTGTCTGATAGCTATGGGTTGAACACGCCTCTCAGCGTGGCCGTAGATGGCGCCGGGAACGTCTATGTCGCTGACACCTTTAACAACGCGATTGAAAAATGGACGGCCGTTAATGATTCCACCGTTGTCCTCGTATCGTCCAACGCGACGACCCACTTGGATCAACCGTGGGGCGTGGGGGTGGACAAATCGTGGAACGTTTATATCGCCAACACCGGCAGTAACACGATTGAGGAACAGCCTTACGCCTTCGTTAACCCCGCTCCCAGGAATGAGCCTTTGAGCGCCGGATCCGATTCCCTGCTGCCCGTTTTGCCGGCCACCGCGCCTCTCACCGGTCCATTTGCCCCGACCAGCGACCAGTCCTGGGTTACCATCACGGGCACCACTGGCGGCGTGGTCACTTTTTCCTATGCCGCCAACAACACGGCCGCCAGCCGAGTCGCGCACATCAACGTGTTAGGGCAGATCATCACGGTCACGCAAGTCTCTCCCTATTCCCTCGGCGCCGCGTCGCGTCTCGAAGGCCCGGCGGCGGGCAGCGACAGCGTGGTGCTGGCAATCAGCCCGGATTTTCCCAATTGGACGGCCACCGCGAATACGAACTGGCTGCACCTGAGCGCCGCCAACCAGAGCGGCACCGGCAGCACCAATGTGATTTTCACCTTTGATGCGAATACCGGCGGAACGCGGACCGGCACCATCACCCTCTCCGGCCTCACGCTCACCGTCACACAGGCCGGTTCAAATTATGTGGCTGCCGATATCGTCGGGGCTTTGGTCACTTCGGGATTGGCCGGTTCAAACGGAGTCGCGGTGGATAGTTCGGGTAATGTCTATATTGCCGACAGCGGCAACAACGAAATCCAGGAATGGACCCCTACCAATGATTCCCTGACCGTGCTGGTGCCATCTTCCGCGGGCTTGATCCACCCCATGGGCGTGGCCGTGGACAGCAGCGAAGATGTGTTTATCGCCGATACCGGCAACAACGCCATTAAAGAATTGCCCGCCGGAAGCGGCAATCTGGTTACGAACGTTTCCACAGGATTGAACAGCCCCTCCGGTGTCGCGGTGGATGTTTTTGGAGATTTGTTCATTGCCGACACCGGCGACAGCGCGATTAAAGAACTGCCGGCCGGAAGCAGCACGGTCAGCACGGTGATCTCTTCCAGTTTAAGCCATCCCAATGCGGTCGCTGTGGATGGCGCGGACAATTTGTATATCGCCGATACCGGCCATAATGCGGTTGAAGAGTGGGTCGCGGCGAGCAGCACATTGAACTCGTTAGTCTCCGGATTGAACAAGCCTTCCGGCGTGGCGGTGGACGGCGGCGGCAATGTCTATATCGCCGATACCGGCAACAATGCCATCAAAGAATGGGTCGTGGCCAGCAACCTGTTGAGTGTGGTGGTATCAACAGGTTTGAACTCGCCGGTGAGCGTCGCAGTGGACACCGGGGAAAACGTTTATCTTGCTGACAGCGGCAATAATGCGGCCAAAGAATTTCCGTATGCGTTCGTGGTTCCAACGCCACGGAACGAAGGTTCGATCGCAGGCAGCGACACTCTGCCGGTGGTCGTGCCAGCAACGGCGAACCTGACCGGCCCGTTCACTCCCACCAGCAATCAATCATGGCTGACGATTAATGGCGTAGCGGGGGGCGTGGTCGCGTTTTCTTTCACCGCCGATGACGGCTCAAACCGCGTCGCCGACATCAGTTTGCTCGGGCAATCCATTCCCGTCATGCAAAGCTTTGCGTACTCAGTGAATACTTCAACACTCCTGGAAGGCCCGTCCGCCGGAGCCGACAGCGTTTTGCTGACAGAGAATCCAAATGTTGGCACGTGGACAAACACCGCCAATGCAACCTGGCTTCATCTGAGCGCTTCCAGCCAAACCGGCAGCGGCAGCGCGAGAATGATTTTCACATACGATACCAACACGGGCGTAACCCGCACCGGCACACTGACAATCCAGGGTTTGACCGTCACCGTCACGCAGGCTGGCTCCAATTATGTGGCTGCCGGCATCGTCATCAACCTGGCCCCGGGGCTGTCCACTCCCTATGGCGTGGCCGTGGACAGCTCGAACAACGTCTATATTGCCGACACCGGTAACGACGACGTCAAAAAGTGGTCGCCGGCGAATAACACAGAAACGACGATCGTGGCTGCGAGCGCCGGTTTGAGCAGTCCCTATGGCGTCGCCGTGGATGGCGCGGACAATGTCTATATTGCCGATTCGGACAACAGTCAAATCAAGGAACTGCCCGCAGGAAGCGGATCCCTGATCACAAATGTTTCATCCGGGTTGGATGTTCCCCTGGCCGTTGCGGTGGACAATGCCGAGAATTTGTATCTCGCCGATACGTTCCACTCGGCGATCAAAAAGCGAACGGCGACCAATGGCAGCGTCGCCACGTTGACGGGGGCGTATGAGCCTCACGGTGTCGGAGTGGACAGCCTGGGCGACGTCGCGTTCTCCGATTATGACGGCGTGCTTGCTGAATGGCTATCTGCCAACAGCAACACCGTTACGTTGATTTCGTCGGGCTTGTCCAGTTTCACCTGGGGCGTGGCCGCAGACAGCTCGGGCAATGTTTTTGTGTCCGACACATACATGGTTGAAAAATGGAACCCCGCGAACAGCAACGCCACCGTCGTGATTCCCAGCGGCGCCGTCTATGCTTATGGCCTGGCGGTGGACAGTGCGGATGACGTGTATATCGCTGGTCCCTTCGCCAATCAGGTAGATGAACTGCCAAATGCCTACCTGGTAACGACCGCAAAGTCCGAGCCTGTCACCGGCGCAAACGATTCCCTGCCGGCCGTTGTACCGGCCACGGAAAACCTGACCGGCCCTTTCGCTCCCACCAGCAACCAACCGTGGCTGACGATTGGCTCGATTGACAATGGCGTGGTGAATTTCAGCGTCACCGAGAACACCGGCCCCGCCCGCACTGCCCAGATTGGCCTGCTCGGACAAACCATCGCCGTCAATCAGGCCGGTGTGACGTATGCCCTCGCGACCAGTTCCCGTCTGGAAGGACCGTCCACCGGCAACGATAGCGTCGTTCTGTCCGTCAGTCCGAGTTTCGGACAATGGACGGCGACCACGAATGCCACCTGGCTCCATTTGAGCGCGGCCAACCAAAGCGGCGCCGGCAGCGCCAATGTCATCTTCACCGTCGACGCCAATTCAGGTCCCACGCGCATTGGAACTTTGACCATTGCCGGCCAAGTGGTCACCATTACCCAGGCCGGCTCCGGTTATGTCGCGTCCGATCTCGTCACCAACCTGGCATCGGGCGTGAGCAATAATCTCACCGGCGTCGCCGTGGATGGTTCCGGCAATGTTTATTTCGCCATCACCGGCAGCAACGTCGTCAAAGAGTGGGTTGTCGCGAGCAATTCACTGACCAGCCGCGTTTCCTCGGGATTGAACGGGCCATGGGGCCTTGCCATGGATGGCTCAGACAATATCTACATCGCCGATAGCACGAACAATGAGATTAAAGAATGGATGGCGGCCAATAGCAACGTTACCACCCTGGTCTCCGGGTTAAGCAATCCTGTCGGCGTGGCCATGGACAGTACAGGCAATCTGTATTTCGCCAATAGTGGCGCCAATACTATCGTGGAATGGTCGGCGACCGGTAATTCCACGACCGTCCTCGTCTCCGGCTTGAACCACCCCGCCGGCGTGGCCGTGGATGGCGCGGGCAATGTGTATTTCGCCGACAGCGGCAACAATGCGATCAAAGAATGGACGGCGGCGAACAGCAACGTGACCGTCCTGGTTTCTTCAGGGCTAAACAACCCGGAGGGAGTTGCCGTGGACAGCGGAGGCAATGTATATTTTGCCGACAACGGCAACAACGCCATCAAAGAATGGGTAGCGACTGGCAGTAATGTGGTGAGCCTGGTCTCCGGATTGAATCATCCCACGGGCGTGGCCGTGGATGGCGCGGACAACGTGTACTTTGCCGATAGCGGCAACAATGCCATCAAAGAATGGGATTATGCGTTTGTAGATACGGCCGCAAAATCAGAACCCGCGTCCGCGGGCAACGATTCACTGCCCCCGATCTTGCCCGTCACTGAAAGCCTGACCACTCCCTTCGCGCCCGCGACCGACGAACCCTGGCTGACCATCACCAGTGTTACCAATGGCACAGTGAGTTTTTCTTTCGGTATTAATGAAACCGGATCAGGCCGGACGGGTCATATTGACTTGCTCGGGCAGGCCGTCGCCGTCGTGCAGGACGGACCTACCTACGCTCTCGGCGCCGCCTTCCGCCTGGAAGGACCCGCAGCGGGAAGTGATAGCGTGGTGCTGGCCGTGACCCCGAATAACGGCGCATGGACGAATTCCGCCAACACCAACTGGCTGCACCTGAACGCGGCCAACGAGACGGGCATCGGCAGCACGAATGTGATTTTCACCTTCGATGCCAATCCGGGCGGTACGCGCACCGGCACATTGACCATTCAAGGCAACACGCTCACCGTCACACAGGCCGGCGCAGGTTACGTCGCGGACAACCTCGCCACCAATATCGTTTCCGGTTTAGACAATCCAACCGCAGTGGCCGTGGACGGTTCCGGGAATGTCTATTTCCCGAACCAGAATGACACACTCGAAGAATGGCAAGTTTCCAATGACAACATCAACGGCTTGAATTATAGCCTGAGCGATCCAATGGGGCTGGCCAGTGACGCCTCGGGCGATATCTATATCGCCAATACGGGCGCCAACGAAATTCAGGAGTATGTGGCGAATGGCGGCGGCGTAAACACCCTCGTCTCCGGATTGAATCAACCGTCCGGCGTGGCCGTGGACGCCTTAGGCAACGTCTATTTTTCCGATACCGGCAATGGCGAAATCAAGAAATGGGCGGCCGGCGGCAGCTCGGTGACCGTCCTGGTATCGGGGTTGAGTCATCCCACGGGAGTCGCGGTGGATGCCGCCGACAATGTCTATTTCGCGGACAGCAGTTCGGATAAGGTCTATGAGTATTCACCAGGGGCAGGCGCCGCGAACGTTTTGGTGTCCGGATTGAATGGCCCTTATGGCGTGGCCGTGGATGGCGCGGGGAATGTCTATATCGCCGACACCGGCAATAGCGCGATCAAAGAATGGGTGGCCGCCACGGGCAACATCACCAATTTGGCAACCGGCTTGAGCGCGCCAAAAGGCGTGGCCGTGGATAGCGCGGATAACCTTTATATCGCCAACACCGCAGGCGGTACGGTTGAAGAATTGCCGGATGCTTTCGTCAGTACAACGCCACGGATCGAAAGCGTTGCCGGGGGAAGCGATTCCTTGCCCGTCGTGCTGCCCGCCACGGCCAATTTAAGCGGCCCATTTGCTCCTGCCAGCGACCAAACCTGGCTCACCATCAGCGGCGTCGCCAACGGCATCGTCAACTTTTCATTTGCTCCCAACACCACCTCCTCCTTCCTCACAGCCCATATCGCCCTGCTCGGCCACCTGGTCACCATCACCGAGTCGGGGCCCTACGCCATCGGAACCACCGTGCGCGTCGAAGGGCCCGGCGGCGGGTACGACAGCATCGTCCTGGCCACCAGCTCGGTTTATACCAACTGGACGGCTACGGCGAATACGAACTGGCTCTACGTGATCTCGGGAAGCCAAAGTGGCTCCGGCAGCGCCAATGTGTATTTCGGTTGCGATTATAATCCCGGCGGAACGCGCAGCGGCACATTGACCATCGCCGGGCTCGCCCTCACGGTGGTCCAGGCCGGTTCAAGCTATATCCAGGCCGGGACCCTCACTCCCCTGGTTTCTTCCGGATTGAACGAACCCGGCGGGGTGGCCGTGGATGCCTCGGGCAATGTGTTTATCGCCGATACCTTCGACAACGCAGTCAAAGAATGGTCGCCGGTCGCGGACTCCGTTTCCACGGTGGTGCCGGCCTCGGCCGGGTTGTCTCGTCCCAATGCCGTTGCGGTTGACAGTTCCGATAACCTGTATATTGCGGATACTTACAATGGCAACATTGATGAGTGGCCCGTGACCAATAACGCGTTGAACATTTTGGTCACCGGCCTGGACGATCCCCTGGGCGTGGCGGTGGACACTTCGGATAATGTGTACATTGCCGACACTTATAACTATGCGATCGAGGAATTGTCGGCGGGCAATTTTATTACGCTGCTCAATTCGGGCCTTAATCAACCTTCCGGCGTGGCGGTGGACATTGCCGGCAATGTCTATATTGGCGATACGTATAATTACGCGATCGAGGAATTGACGCCGGCCACCAGCGCGTTCACCACCTTGTATTCCGCTTCCGGCCAATTCGAACCGACGGGCGTGGCCGTGGATGGCGCGGGCAATGTGTATGCCGCCGACATTTCAAGTGACGCCGTCGAGGAGTGGTCGCCGGCCAACAATTCCTTCACGTCGCTCGTCTCGGGAGAAAATAATCCGCGTGGTGTGGCTATTGACAGCATCGGCAATGTGTATATCGCCGACACCGGCAACAATGCAGTCGAGGAAATTCCTAATGTGTACATTAACCCCAACGGCAATTATGAGAATTACACCGCCGGCAGCGACGTTTTGCCGATGGTCGTGCCCTGCACGGCCAATCTGACCGGTCCGTTCGCGCCCACCAGCGACTCGCCCTGGCTCACCATCACCGGCACCGCCAATGGCGTGGTCAGTTATTCATTCACCGCCAATAATGGCCCCATTCGCATCGCCTATATCAATTTGTTCGGCCAATCGGTTCCGATCACTCAATACAGCCCGAATAATTATAACCTCGGCACGTATTCCTGCCTGGAGGGACCCACCGCCGGAACCGACAGCGTCGTCCTCTCGGTTAGCCCAAATACCGGCACCTGGACCGCCTCCCCGGGCGATACCTGGTTGCATATGAGCCTGGCCTATCAAAGCGGCGCCGGCAGCACAAACATCGTGTTTACCTTCGACGCCAACCCCGGCCCCACGCGCTATGCTTCCATCACCATTGCCGGCATCCCTGTTGGCATTACGCAGGCCGGTTCAAACTATGTCGCCGCCAACTTTGTCACCAACCTCGTTTCCTCGGGCCTGAACACGCCGCGCGGCGTCGCCGTGGACAGCGCCGGCAACGTGTTCTTTGCCGATAGCGCCAACAACGCCATCAAGGAATGGATCCCCGGCAACAATGCCGTCTCCAATCTGGTTTCCTCGGGTCTGAGTTCGCCGTGGGGTGTGGCGGTGGATTATGCCGACGACGTCTATTTCGCCGATACGGGCCATAACATCGTCAAGGAACGGATCGCGGCCACGGGCAGCGTGAGTAATCTGGTTACCGGATTAAATGATCCCATCGGAGTGGCCCTGGATGCTTATGGAAACCTGTTTTACGCCAATAGCGGCGCCGACGCGATTGCCGAATTGCCCTATAGCGGCGGGAGTCCCACCAACGTGATCAGCGGGCTGGCCAACAACCCGATTGGTCTGGCCGTGGACGTGGCGGACAATTTGTATTTCAGCAATAACGGCAACAAAATCGAGGAATGGCTCGCGGCCAGCGGCAATCTGGCGACGCTCGTCAACTCCGGCCTCAATGGGCCGGCCGGAGTCTGCGTGGATGGCGGCGGCAATGTCTATGTGGCCGACAGCACCAACAACGCCGTCAGGAAATGGACGGCGTATTCCGGCAATGTCACGACCCTCGTGTCTGCGGGATTGGGCGCTCCGAGCGGCATGGCCGTGGATTCCACGGGCAATCTATACTTCGCCAATACCCGCAGCAATTCGATCGAGGAATGGACTTATGCCTTCGTGGCCACCACGCCCAAAATGGAAACCGGGGCCGCCGGGAGCGATACGCTGCCCATGGTCTTGCCTTCCACGGAAAACCTGACCGGACCCTTTGCGCCCACAAGTGACCAACCGTGGCTCACGATCAATGGCGTCAATGGCGGCGTGGTTGCCTTCAGCTTCTCCGCCAATGTCGGCTCCAGCCGCACCGCGCACATCACCGTGCTCGGCCAATCCATTCCCATCATCCAAAGCGCGCCCAGTTACACGCTGGGCGTGAATGCGCGCGTGGAAGGACCGGCCGCGGGCAAGGACAGTGTTGTGCTGGCCGTGGTGCCCAACATTGCCACGTGGGCAGCGACGACGAACGCCTCCTGGCTGCACCTGAGCGCGGCCAATCAAAGCGGCACGGGCAGCACGAACGTCATTTTTAGCTTCGATGCCAACACCGGCGGAACGCGCGCCGGCACTCTCACCATTGGCGGCCAAACCCTGACGGTCACGCAGGCTGGCGCACCCTATGTCGCAGCCAACGTGGTCACGACTCTGGCGTCGGCTGGACTATCGGATCCAACGGGGATCGGAGTGGATGTTTATGGAAACGTCTATTTTGCCAATTCCGGCACGTACGGAATTTATGAATGGCTCGTCGCCGGCAATTCCTACAACGATTTATACGGAATTTCCGGTCCTATGGGCATTGCGACCGGCAACGGCGGCGAGGTGTTCTTCGCCGATGCCTATAATTATGTCGGCGAGTTGACCGTAACCAATGGCGCGGTGATCAGCGTCACGACTCTCTTGTATTCAGGCCTGAATCCTCCCAACGGCGTCGCCGTGGACAGCGCCGGGAATGTCTATTTCGCCGATACCGGCAACGCCGCCATCAAGGAATGGGTCGCCGCGAGCGGCCTTGTCACCAACTTGATTTCTTCGGGATTAACGGTTCCCCAGGGCGTCGCTGTGGACATTGCGGGGAACCTCTATATCGCCGACAGCCGCGCCAACGCCATCTACAAATGGACGGTGGCCGGACAAAGCCTGGCCACTCTCGTTTCATCCGGATTAAACGGTCCCTCCGCCGTGGCGGTGGACGGAGCGGGCAACGTTTATATTGCCGACACCACCAACAATGCCATTAAAGAATGGATTGCGGCCAGTAACACCGTGGCCACACTCGTATCCGGATTGAACGCGCCCGCCGGCGTGGCCGTGGACGGCACAGGCAATCTGTATTTCACCGATAGCGGCAATAACGCCGTCAAAGAGTGGACCTATGCCTACGTTAATCCCTCATCCGTGATGGAAGCCATAGCCGCCGGGAGCGATGTGTTGCCCGTGGTCCTGCCCGGCGTGGAAAACCTCAATCCTCCGTTTGCTCCGATGAGCAGCCAATCCTGGCTGACCATCACCGGCGTTGCCAATGGCGTGGTGAACTTCTCCTTTACCGCCAACACCACCGGCGCGAGCCGCGTGGCTACCATCAGCTTGCTCGGCCAAAATATCGCGGTAACCCAGACCACCGGCACCGCGCTGCCCACGTCGCCGATTCTCATAGATACGAGATTGCTGGCCAATCGCACGCTGGAATTTTCGTTTACCGACAATCCGGCCGACTCCTACACCGTGTTGTCTGCGACCAACATTTTAACGCCGTTCACCAATTGGCTGGTGGCTGGAACCGCCACGAACATCAATTCCGACGTCTTCCAATTCACCATCGGCCCCCTGACCAACACGTCCAAAATCTTCTTCCGCGTCCGCTCGCCGTAGGGCCACCTCTTTTTCTGAGCAAGCAGTTGTTGGACGGCTGACCTGATTTGAATGTCCTCTCGCGGATCCAGCGTCCCGGAAAATTTGTTGCTTTTTCCCGTTGAACTTCCAGAGCATGACCGCCAAGGATGATGCGATGCGCCGTCGCGCAGGGACCGGCGTGTGTTCGGTTGCCGGAATTAGCCGCATTTCAGATTCGCGCTATCGCACGGCTTCGCAATTAGCGGCTGGATCTTAGGTTGTTTTTACCCAGGGCGGCGCGCTCGCGGACTCGCGCTCTGCCCTGGGCTAATATATTTCACCCTTACAGGGTTTTGAATAGAGCCTCGCGGACTCGGCTATGCGCAGAAAATATCCCAGAGTGCGATACGCGAATCTCCAACTAAGATCCTTTGCCGATAAAAACCAGAAATCAGGATCACCATGGCGGTCGGATTTGAGGCAAATCGGTGGATTCCGTTTCTGTACTACGGTGCATCCGTCAGAGCCGCTTGCAATTGCTGCAAATCCTGCTCGTCAGCGGAACTCGTGACGGTCCACCCCTGGCTTTGCACCTGCTTCGAAGCGCGCCAACTCCAATGTTCGCAGTGCCCGTCGGCAAAACTCAGGTTCCCACCCTGGCTATGGCGATCCGATGGCACATCCACCCACGTTTGGCCGGAAGCTCGATTGATTATGAAAAGTCCATCGTTAATGGACAACGCGCTCTCATCCAGAAAACTAAAAACCCCGGCCGGATTGACGGGCATGGGTTTTTGATTCTGCCCCTGCCCGCCGTCATTTCAAGTTCATTTTTCGCGGGCCCTTGTGTTGCGCTATGCGGCACGACGCGTATGATCAACAGCACCCGGCGTAGCCTGAGCTACAACATTTGACTCGACTTTCAACCTGGTGTGTGGGTTAATCGAAATGAAATGACCACGAACCGGAAAACTTCGTCTGCGAAAGTGCAGGGAATAGTTTCCAAGCACCAGGCTGAAAACCTGGTCCAGACCCGCCGTGAACATGCCAATGAAATCGCGGAAGATTATGTGGAAGCAATCGCCGATTTGGTGGCCGAAACCGGCGAAGCGCGCGTGGTGGATCTTGCCCGACGACTGGGTGTGACGCATGTGACGGTCATTCGAACGATCGCGCGCCTCCAAAAGGGCGGATTTGTCACGGCTCAACCGTACCGCGCGATTTTTCTGACCGATAAAGGAAAAGCCCTGGCAGCGACGTGCAAAAGCCGGCACGAAACCATCGTCTCGTTCCTTCAGGCGCTCGGGGTCCCGAATCGCGTTGCGGAACAGGACGCCGAGGGCATTGAGCATCACGTCAGCGAGCAGACGCTCGCGGCGTTTAAAGGCGCATTGCGAGGTCGCGTTTCAAAATCGTAAAAGAAATACGTATGCCTCTTCTAAGACTTGAAACACCGGTCGTTCTGACGGACGAAAAACAGAAAGCCTTGCTGGCAGGCCTTTCCCGGCTGGTCGCGGAAACCACCGGCAAGCCTGAAGGATATGTGATGGTCACGATCACGCCCGCCGCGATCTCCATGTCCGGAAAAACCGGGAATGCCGCGTTGGTGGACATCCGCGGCATTGGAGGATTGGATGAAAAAATGAACCGTCAGCTTTCACAAAACATTTGCCAATTATTGAATCAATCGCTCGGCACGCCACAAGATCGCATCTATCTCAATTTTACCGAGGTGGAGGGCACACATTGGGGATGGAATGGGAATACGTTCAGTTAAGTTGTGTTGCCTAAAGCCTGCTCCCGTTCCAATAACGTGGGGTGCGAATAATAAAATCCGCTGTAAAGGGGATGCGGCGTCAGGTTGCTCAAATTTTCACCGTGCAATTTGCGCAACGCGCTGACGAGAGATTGGGTCTGGCCGGTCGCCCGGGCGGCGAAGGCATCGGCCTCATATTCATACCGGCGCGAGCCCCAGTGCCACAACGGGGAAATCCAAAATCCGGCCGCGCCGGACAGCAGACCGCACACAAGCAAAGCGGGAGCAATATTCCCCGGCTCGAATCCAAACGCACGATAAAACCACTCCTGCCGGGCCAAAATGGAAATGAGATAAAACGCAACCAGCATGCCGAAACTCGAAACCGCGAGCATTTTGGGAATGTGGCCTTTTTTATAGTGGCCAATTTCGTGCGCCACGACGGCTTCCAGTTCCGGTTCGGATAAGTGGGAGATGAGCGTGTCAAACAGCACAATTTTTCGAAATCGGCCAAAGCCGGTAAAAAAAGCATTGGAATGCCGCGAACGTTTGCTGCCGTCCATGACCTGAATGCCGCGGGCATGAAATTGGGTGCGGCGGGCAAGCTCCAGCAGGTTGTCGCGGAGGTTTCCTTCGGGCAACGGGGTCAGCTTGTTGAACAGCGGCAGAATTATAACCGGGGCCAGCACGCTCAAGAGCAACTGCACGGCTACGACGGCGGCCCAATCCAACAGCCACCACCAATGACCCGTCCAGTCTGTCATATTCAAAATGAGCGCCAAAAGCGGCCAGGCAAGAATGCAGGACAGCAATAGGACCTTGAGCCGGTCGAGCCACCATGTTTTTTGTGTCGTCGTATTGAAGCCAAATTTTTGTTCCAGGCGGAATTGCGAGATCCAGGCAAAGGGCAAATCCAGCAATGACAAGCACAGCCCAACCAAAAACAAAAAGGCGGCCATCGCCCAAGCCGAATCGCCCCACGCTCGCGACCAGAACCGATACGCCCATGGCAAAACACCGCTGAAGAGCACGGCCAGCAGGACGGCGGTGTTGTAAATCGATTCGACGATTCCAAATCGTTCTTTGGCCAGCGTATAAGCGATGGACCTTTTGTAGGCAGGCTCGTCAACAACGCCCTGGAACACCGGCGGCACGGCGCCCGCGTGGGCCAGCACGTGCCTCCGGTTTAGCGATGACAGCCATAATTCAGCCGCGAGCCGGGCGATGATCATCCCCGCGGCCAGGCAGGCGATTATACTCTGGATTTGCATGTTCGGCGAAGGTTGGACAGAGCGTGTCTCATTCGGTAACGTAGTGCGATTATATGAATGGAGAGAAGATGGAGCCGGGACAAAAGGCGCGGCAAATCAACCTCGACGCGACCAAATACGGGGCCTTTGCGGAGATTGGCGCGGGCCAGGAGGTTTGCCGCTGGTTTTTCCATGCGGGCGGCGCATCCGGCACGGTGGCCAAAACAATCTCCGCCTATGACATGGCCGTGAGCGACGCCATTTATGGCACGTCCGACCGCTACGTGAGCCGCCAGCGCCTCCAGGCAATGCTGGATTATGAATACAATTTGCTGCTTCAACGCCTGGACAAAAAACGCGGAGACAAGACTGCTTTTTTCGTATTTGCCGACACGGTCGCCACCCACAGCTATTCGCGCCAGACGGATGGCCACGGTTGGCTCGGCATAAAATTTCAGTGCCGGCCGCGCGAGGAAGCGTCCCAGATTATGATTCACACGCGGCTGCTCGATAAAGTCGTGGTCCGCGAGCAGGAAGCATTGGGTGTCCTGGGCGTCAATCTCATCCATGCCGCATTCTACCATCACGACGAGCCGGAAAAAATCATTTCGATGTTGATGGACGAGCTGAGCCGTGAACGCATCGAAGTGGAAACGATTAAGTTTTCCGGCCCGTGTTTCGCCAATGTGGACAACCGGCTGATGAGCCTGCAATTGGTGCAGCAAAATGTCTCGGACGCCGCCATGTTCCGCGCGGACGGCGAAGTGGTGATTCCCAGCGAAGTGCTTTATAAAAGGCCCGTGCTGGTGGAGCGCGGAAGCTTTCGTCCCATCACCCGGACCACGCTGGACATCCTGGAACGCGCGCAGGAACAGTTTTTGCGCGAACCCAAAATGCAGGGGGAGATCCCGGTCATTCTCATGGAAATGACCCTTCACAGCGTGCTGGAGGACGCTTCGCTGGCGCACAAGGATTTTCTGGACCGGGTGGACCTGTTGAGCACCCTCGGCAAACCGGTGCTCATTTCGAATTTCGGGCGCTACTATCGCCTCGTGGAATATCTTTCCCGTTACACGCAGAAAATGAAAGGTATCGCCCTGGGGATTCCAAGTTTGCGCGGCATATTTGATGAAAAGTTTTATACCGATCTTTCGGGCGGCTTGTTGGAATCGCTGGGGCGCCTGTTCAAAGATCAGACCAAATTGTATGTTTATCCGTCCCGCGAAGTGTCGTCCAGTGCGATTCCAGTCGCAAACATACCTGTCAGTGACAGCGGCAACTGGCTTCGCGAATCCACCGGCAATGAAGTTATCACGGTTGAAAACCTGAAAGTTGCGCCCAACTTGCGCCATCTCTACGCCCATCTGCTTGAGAACGGCTACATCACAGGCATCCAAAACTATGAGTCCAATTATCTTGGCCTGTTTGCGCCCGTGGTGCTGGCCAAATTACAATCAGGGGATGCCTCATGGGAAAACGACGTGCCCCAGGCCATCGTGGAGCTGATCCGGAAAGAGAAGATGTTTGGGTGGAAGGAAAGAGCGGCAGCAGTGCCGGTGGCGAGGTGAGCGGCGAGGATGGAGGGTGAAGGGCCCGTGCGAATATGGAAGATTGAAGATTGAGGATGGAAAACACCGGTTCTTGAATTGGAGCGCACTTCAACCCCGGTTGCCATAGCGACGCCGAAGCGGCATAAATGCCGCGCTCCTATTCAGAGACAATACCACGATGGTTGGTTTCACGGTATCGCAAGTCGATTGGTAGCCGTATCGGTCCCTTGTAACGAATACTGAATCGCATTTAGCAAGCCGTTACTGTTTTCCTCGGCGGCGCTCCCGTCAGCAAAGCTGATATTACCGCAGCTGACAAATTGACCATGACGCGTAGAGTCCCATGTAAATGACGCATCTTTTGACACTTGCAGCAATCCAGAGTGGATTGGCACGCCTGAAATCTCGAAATTGTCGTCGCCAGACAGCAATCCGCCTGCAAATCGTTGGTGCGCATCCAGAGATAAAAAGTAGCTGAGGTTCGAATTGCCAAGACCGCTCGTGATATTTACGGCAGCCGGATGAATGGGATCCGCCGGACAATTCAAAATTTTGAAGGTATCCAATTCGTTTGAAATACTCTCAAAGCAGGCAGCGACATCTCCGGTCGCAATTCATTCCATGGCACCTCCGTTCGCAACCGATACCGCCATTGGATATTTGTTATTATGATCAGTGGCCCATGCTCGAAACGCCATGCTCATTTGTTTCAGATTACTGATGCACTGTATTCTCTGATCGTGTCGTTTCGAAGCCTGGAGCCAAGGCAGAATGGCAAAAGAGTATATCCAACCGACAAATCCGATCAGCACCAGCACCATGACGACTTCATTTCGCGTCAGTCCCCGTTCTCCCGATTTTGAAATACTCGGTTTCATCCGCTCACAAGGTGTTGACTAAAACCAAATGCCGGAAACAACGTCTGCCGCGTCTTCATACCCAATTTGACGGCAAAGTTGCCAATCTGCACCCTCAAATCCCCGCAGTCTTTCGGATAATTTCGGTCAACGGCGTTTGCGGCTTGAAATGGACGAAGCGGCCAAGCTTTTCCACGCGGGGCTTGCGGCGGCGCATATCGTCGAAGCCCGGAGCGTAGGCCTTTTCATATGGAACCAGTTGAATTTTGGATTTGGAGCCGAGGGTTTTGACCACCCGTTGTGCCAAATCCAGGATCGAAATCTCTTCGGTGCCGCCAATATTGAAGATTTCTCCCGGGGCTTTTTTACTATGGCTCAGCCGCACGAGGGCTTCCACCACGTCGGTCACCAGGCAAAAGCAGCGGGTTTGTTTCCCATCGCCAAAGACCTGGAGCGGTTCGTTTCGTCTTGCCGCGGCGATAAACCGCGGCAGCACCATTCCATAACGTCCCGTTTGCCGGGGACCGACGGTATTAAAGAGCCGCGAAATGATGACGGGAAGATTTTGTTCGCGAGCGCAGGCCAGGGCGACAAACTCGTCGGAAAGCTTGGAACACGCATAACTCCACCGTGACTGGGTGGGCGGGCCGATGAGCAGGTCGTCATCCTCCGCAAATTCGGCCCGGGCACTCTTGCCATAGACTTCCGACGTGGACGCCAGCAAAACCGGCGTCGCATGCTTCGCGG
>JASHPN010000369.1 GCA_030038175.1 Verrucomicrobiia bacterium | reverse complement strand
TCCGCAGAGCCGTATCCTTCCTCGAACAAACACATCCTCAAGCCAGAACCATTCCAATTACAAGGCATAAAGCCAAAAACCAAAAAAATTCCGCTTTTGATCTAACAATTATTCCGCTTTTGATCTAACCCCAACAGATTCAAAAACTCCTGTGCTCCTTCGATTTGCCGTCAATGACGCCGGCCAGGCCAAAAGTGTCATCGGCTCGATTTGAACAGCAAAATTGGCACAGCTATCGCATTTTGGACCCGCTTGAAAATAGTTCCGAAAAATATTTCTGACACCGATTCGCGCCTTTGTGTGTTCATCATCACCAGGTCACAAGTCCTCTGCTGAACCTGGTTTTTAATCTCCACGGCCGGTTCGCCGTACGCCAGAACGATTTCGACCGAGATGGATGCCGCTCGAAACTCGTTCTGTATATTCCTCAAATATTCGACCGCATCGGTTGCCCCTGGATAAAGTATTTGCCTCCTGCGATCGCGTGGCTCTCCATTCTCAACATGAAGCAGAATGACTCGACTTTGCGAACCCTTCGCCAAAGGCCTGACATACTCAATCATTGCCCGGTCACAAGCCGTCCCATCAACGACGAGCAGAATGGTTTTGCACATAGATGCATGGGCCTAAAATTCCCAATGCAACCGGCCGCCAAAAATGGAAACCGGGCCGCGGTCGCGATTGTAGGCCGGATTCATGACAAACTGATAATCCAAGGCGGCGTGGATGGTCTTCCAAATTCCAATGTCGTAATAGGTTTCCAATGTTTTTTCCCAGCCATAATTGAGCGCCCCGTCGCCCCCCAGAATGCCCACGCCGCCGTCTTCGAAAAATTCCTGGTGCTCTTTGGAGATGCCGTTAATGACGCCGGCAAGACCAAACGTGTCATCGGGCCTGTGCCACGGTCCGCCGCTGACGCTCAATCCAAGCGAGGCGGTCCGGTCCACGTCGGCGTAGGCCCAGGATTCGGTGTGACCATCATCCCAGCCCAGGCGCGAAAACACTCCGATGTTCTTCGTAATGGCCTGTTCCCAGTTTAGTCCGAAACCGTATTTGATATGGGCGGAACGCGCAGTGGTGGTGTTGGCCCCCGGACCTTCCGCCTCGAGAATGGCAATGGCCGCGGTATAGGTGGCCATATTAGCCTCGTTCAAGTAAGCCAGCAAACGGATTTTCCCGGGATGGGACTGTCCGTAATCATATTCGAGTTCCACGGGCATGTCCCAGGATTCCCAGAATTTGCCATCGCTTCCGGTGTGCCCGTCCGGCCACTCGAAAATCTTGTCGTCCTCGGTGAGTTCGTTCTGCACGCCCGGCATCTGGAAAAAACCGTAACGCAAGGCCCAGTGCGGCTCGTACAATTCCGCCGCAAAACCGGTGGTGTAGCCGATCGAGTCAGCCGCGTAGTCCCAGGCTTCGTTGGCGACCAGCGCCCAGTTCATGAACTGAGTGCGCGGATCATTGGCGTAAGTATTGTTGTCAAATATGTCAATGACGCTGAGCCTTCCCAGGGTGAAAGTGAGGTGTGCCACGTCCTGTTGACCGGCCAGGTGGAGCTGATCGTCGCCCACGGATTCCGCATCCCCTCCGAGATTGATGGTCTGCCTGATAAAAAGGCGGGCAATCGCACCGTTGGGAAATGTAGTACCCAAACGGTAGGCTTCGGCATTGGGAAATGCCTCGATGCCGAGCGTGTTATCCAGGCCGTATCCCTGCCACATCAAACCGTCTATGTGCGCTTCCGCGCCCGGCCATAGCCGGACACCCCCCATTACATCCAGGGAAACTGTTTGCCGGGTTTCGCCGCCGGGCGGGAGGCTGTTAAAACCCGGGGTCGTATATTTGGCGGGGAATCCAGGATAACCCTGGACCGTTTCAGTGTTTTGGAGATGGAAATTCCAATTCTGCTGCTGGCTTTCGCCAGATTTTTCAACCGCAGGCTGGGGCTGGTTTGCGGCAGAGGCCGGCGAATCCGCGACTGAATTGGTCGAAACATCCGCGGCCGACGCGGCCGCCGCGGTTCCCGCGAGCAACGCTGTGATCCCCGCCCCTTTTGAAATATTTACGGATTTCAGCTTCATATAAATGTAACCAATACTACATTTTTTACATGTGTAAACAAAAATTGTTTTTTAAAAGGGCAACCCCTTCTCCCCGCTCAAGCCCGGGAACAAAAATCGGGACACTTTATCCCATATATGCCTCGAGCCTCCGTTAAGACTTTGTGACGAAATTGAGGAACTGTGGGTTCGCGCCGGCGTCCCCGCCGGCGCGATCTCGCATTTCCCGTTTGACCAGTTCTCGTTGGCGTTGCCCCATTCGCAGCCTGGCAAGTTCAGTGCCCGCTTTTAACAACCAGCGCCCAAACTCCAGGCGGGGATCAGATTCAATTTCGCCGCGTGCATTCATAGATTATTGCCTTTCAATCACCGCAGAATAACGCAGAACGGCCAAAGAGTGTTACTTAAGATCTCCTGAAGAATCGTTAAGATTGCGGCACCCAAAACAAACCTGCTCATTTTTCACTTTGAGGAAGCAGTTGCCAGTGTAATCCCACCACATTTCTTTCCAGGCTTAACCGGCTGACAAGTTGTTCAACCTGGGCATCCATTCGTTCGGGACTGGCAAGAACGGCCTTGAGGACGGCATGTGTTTGGGTTTTGCCGACAATACTTTCCAGTTCCTGCAATATCAGTGGAGAAACACTGGTCAATTGCACGAGCAGGGTGCGAAGCTGGGTTTCATTGCGTCCAAGACACGTCAATTGCAAAGAGTACTTGAACTCCTGTTCGCTCGGGTCCACCGGCTGGCCGTTGATAAACGAAACCAATGGCCGCAATAGGGTATTAACTCCGAGAACACACGCCGTGCCAATAGCGGCAAAAGCAAAAAAACCAAAGCCAGACAGCACCCCGATGGCGGAGGAGCACCAAATTGTCGCCGCCGTATTGATCCCACGCACATTCAACCCGGAACGCATAATCACTCCGGCTCCCAGGAACCCAACCCCGGAAACAACATAAGAAGCGATCCGCGTACGGCTTGGATCATCAACCGCACAACCCACGACAATAAACAACGCAGAACCGATGGCCACGAGCGTGTAAGTCCGCAGTCCGGCCGAACGCTGACGCCATTGGCGTTCACCGCCGATGGCCGCGCCGCACAGCAATGCGCAACCGAGGCGCAGGATAAAATCAAGCAGGCTCACGGGGCATCATTTAGAATCCTTGATTACTCCTGATGACCTGAAGAATGCTCGCGGCATTAGGGGCTGATTCGAGCGCCTCTCGCAAGTCTGACTTTTGCAGGAGTTTGGATATTCCGGCCATAGTGTGCAAATGACGTTGAAACTGGCCCTGCGGGACAAGGAAGAGAATCACCAGACTGACCGGTTTGCCGTCCAAAGAATCGAAATCTATTTTCTTTTTGGAGCGGCCCAAAGCAGCGACCGGCTCATAGACCAATTCCGTCGTGGCGTGGGGGATGCCAATGCCAAATCCGATGCCGGTGCTCATCAAAAATTCGCGCTTTCTGACGGCTCCCACGATGGCATCACGGTCTTCAGGTTTTATATGACCCGTCTGAACCAAATTGGTGACCAACTCATCAATGGCCTCCCAGCGGTTGGTCGCATCCAGGTTCAAAACGATTTGCGCTTCACTCAAAAGGTGGCCCAGTTTCACGCTCATAATCATAATTCAACCGCCTCCGATTCGGGCTCTTAATGATGGAATAACGCCAGTCGCACAATGCGAACTAAAACGAGGCCGGCGGCGACCAGCAAATATCCGCGCAACGTGCCCATCCAGACACGTTTAACGGGGGTCATCAGGTCTGCCGGTAATTCGCCGAGAGGCGGCATCCGCCAGGTATCGCGTTGCGAATAATCTACCGGCAGGGCCTCGACAACCGGGCGCCGACGTTTTACGGCGGCGGTGCCAAGGGCGGCCGCGAGAGCGATGACGGATCCGCCGATTAATATTGCCAAAATCTGTTTTTCGGTGATTTCCGGGAAAAGAACCGCAGCCGTGAGAATGATGGACAACATCACCAATGTGGCGATGACGATTCCGCTATAAACATTCGTCATCCGGCGATTCACCCAGGGACCGAGCACGGCTTTGTCATTGCAAAGCAGGAGAAGAAAAACCGTCGCGCTCGGCAATAAAACTCCGGCCAGCACCTGAACCGAATTGGTCAGGAGACCGAGCGGCACGCCCGGAGTGAGAACCAGCATTGCGGCCACCAGAAGCAATCCGGCATAAACGGAATAAAACACCCTGGCTTCGCTAAACTTGCGATGCAGGGAATGTTTGAAGTTGAGCACGTCGGAAATCGCATAAGCCGTGGAAAGCGAGACGGCGCATGCCCCAACAATACTGTAGTTAATCAAAGCGAGCGCAAACATGACAGCAGGCGCGCGTCCAAAATACTTTTCCAACCCCTGTGACATCCCGAGGCAATCTGTGAAATTGCCATATTCGGAGTGCCCGGCAAACGTTGCCGCCGCAGTCCCCATAATCGCAATCGCGCCGCCAATGACAATGACGAAGCCGATGCCGAGATCCACCCGCAAATATTTGAGATAGCGAGGGGTAACGCGTTTGTCCACAATGTAACTTTGCTGAAAGAAAAGCTGCCAGGGCGCAACGGTCGTGCCCACGATGCCGATGATCAATAACATGATATCCGCCAGACGCCCGTTGGGCATTTGCGGCACAAACAGGCCATGGGCAACCTCGGACATCGGCGGGTGAACCATGATGAACAACGGGACGAGCAGCAGGCTGATAAACACGAGGCACATGGCAAACCGCTCGAACCGCCGGAAATTGCCGGTGCTGGCGGCGGCAATGATAACGGCCGCAGCGAAGAGCACGCCGCCAATTTTGGGCAGACCGAGAAATTGCAAACCCAGGTTAATGCCAATGAACTCGGAAACCAGCGTCAACGCGTTCAATAGAAAAAGGTCAATGACACTGAACGCGCCCCAAAATTTTCCAAAGCGTTCAAGAATCAGTCTCGCGTGGCCAACGCCCGTCACCGCCCCCAGCCTCATCACCATTTCCTGGTTCACATAAAGCACAGGAATCAGCAGCGGGAGAGTCCACAACAACGCATTTCCATAGTTCTGCCCCGCCTGGCTATAGGTGCTGAATCCACCGGCATCGTTGTCCCCCACCATGACGATCAGGCCCGGACCGACAATGGCCATCAAAGTTCTAATTTTTGGCCCCCATCCATACCGGGGCGCTATGTCATGCTGACAAATTGAGCCGAAGGCGCCATGGATATCGCCAATATGAGCTTCGTCCAAAACCGCGCTCCGGGAAGCGGCTACACCGTGAAGAGCCGGCATTGCCTTTTCATTTTCCTTTTGCATACGCGTCAATTTAAGCCAGACCGGAACCGGGTGTTACTGAAGAAACTCTGAAATATTCTTAAGGATTGGTTCAAAAAGCCGGTGCGGGGAAAACCGAAGAAACGGCCGGCAAGCACATGCCGTTTATGAAATCACGCCGGGCAGATGGATGCGAAAAGCGCTGCCACGCCCGACCGTACTCTCAAGCTCGACCTTGCCGGCCATTCGTTCCACCGCCCATTTAACAATGGCCAGCCCCAGGCCGATTCCACCTTCCGCACGCGCGCGCGCCTCGTCCACGCGATAGAATCGCTGAAAAATTTTTTCCCGATGTTGGGGAGCAATTCCCGGCCCTTCATCAGCAACTTCAATGATGACCGCACCCTCGGTATTAACTCCGCGAAGAACAACAGATTTACCCAGGGGACTGTAGCGTATGGCGTTTTGGGCCAGGTTCATCAGAGCCAGGCGCAACAATGCCGGGTCGAAAATTGCTTTCAAATTATCCGGGCAGATGACCTGAAGCCGCTGTTGTTTTTCCTCGGCGACCATGCCCAAAGAATCACATACTTCGATCAGGATATTCCGCACCAAACCCGGTTTGGGGCGAATTGGCCATTTGTCGCTGTCGCCACGCGTCAATAAAAGCAGCCGGTCCACCAGTTGATTCATCCGCCGGATTTCCTCCAGCATGCTGCCGACCGCATCGTAAAGAATCGCCGGATTGGGTTCGCGCATTGCCACTTCACCGACCGTGCGCATCGCGGTGAGCGGGGTTCGCAGCTCATGGGAAACATCCGACGCAAACCGGTCCAATTCGACAAACGAACCCTCCAGGCGCCGCAGCAATTCATTCAAATAGGTTTCCAATTCCCCAATCTCGTCATGCGGATTTGTCACAGAAATTTGCCTGACTCCTGATTTCCCCGAAAGGTGCCGCGCCAATTCAATTGTCTCGCGTACTGGTCCCAGGGCCCAACTGCTGACCAGATAACCCAAACCGAGAAAAATCACATTCACAGTTAAACCGATTACTATTTCGGCGGTGAGGTAATTGACCGGATTTGTAAAGCGCAGAATGTTTAAGCCTGACGCGCCGGCGAGCGCCAATGCGAATACAAAATCGCCCCCCACGGCAAAGGACACCGCCAGCCACACACGCCGCGCATGTCGTTGCCACCACCGGCTCATGGCTGCGTCTCCTCGCTCAGGACAAACCCCACGCCCCGAACCGTGTGCAGCAATTTGATCGCGTGGCCGTCGTCCAGTTTTTTCCTCAAATGCGCGACATGAACATCAATGACATTGTCTAAAGGCGTAACCCGGCTGGTTTCAGCCCATACATCTTTTGCCAGCATTTCGCGCGTAACAACCTGCCCCGGTTGTCGCGCCAGATAAGCCAGCAGATCAAATTCGCGGGGCGTAAGTTCGACGGATTTTCCTGCTCGTGACGCTTTTCGGGCTTCCAAATTTACCACCAAATCGCCGATGGTTCTTTTCAAAGGCTCGGCCGGCGCGGCACGGCGCAGGAGCGTCCGGATCCGCGCAATGAGTTCCGCGAACGCAAATGGTTTTACCAGATAATCATCCGCGCCGCTTTCCAGGCCGAGCACGCGATCGCCCACAGCGTCCCGGGCGGTCAGCAACAGGACCGGCACTCGGGCGCCGCGCGCCCGGAGGGTTTTTAGAATTTCGACGCCGCTGCGGCCCGGCAGCATCCAATCCAGCACCACCAGATCGAAATTTCCGCTGTTCAGGAGAAAAAAACCTTCCTCACCGGTTCTGGCTGTTTCCACGGAAAACCCTTCATTTTCCAGCCCGGATTTCAATGCGCGCGTCGTTTTTTCGTTATCTTCAATGATGATTAAACGCACACTACGAGTATAAATGCGGCCACGCTGGTTTGACAAATTTGAAACCTTCCGCAAAAATAAGCGTGCTTCGGCATAAAAGCCTGCAGAAGACGACGCGGCAAGAGGGCCTGCCGATATTCGTCCGAATAAAAAAATCATTTAATCTCTATGCCAACAAATCCAAAAGACGGCAATGCAGCGGACCTGATGCACGACGCGGCCACGTGCCAAATCGCCGAACTTTTGCAGCGGCTCAAAACGTCGCCCAGCGGCTTGAGCGAAGAGGAAGCGTGCGAGCGGCTGGGAATTTATGGGCCGAATGAGGTGGCACAGGAGAAACAACACGGGTGGTTTCATCGCCTTTGGGTGGCGGTTCGCAACCCGCTGGTCATTCTGCTGGCGGTCATCTCTTCCATCACTTTTGCCACGGCGGGAGGACCCAGCGATTATGTGGGCGGCGCGATCATGGTGGCGATGATTATCCTGGCCGTCCTGTTGCGGCTGGTCCAGGAGACCCGGGCGGACAATGCGGCCGCCAAACTTAAGGCGATGATTAAAGTCACCGCCACTGTGGTGCGGGATGGCCAACCGAAGGAAATTCCGCTCCAGCAACTCGTCCCGGGCGACATTGTCAAACTTTGCGCCGGCGACATGATTCCCGGCGATGTGCGGCTGATTACGGCAAAAGATTTGTTCATCATCCAGGCCACGCTCACCGGCGAATCGCTGCCGGTGGAAAAGAACGACGCGTCCGACCCCCGGTCCAACATTCAACCGATTGAACACACCAATCTCTGTTTCCTGGGCACGAGCGTGGAGAGCGGCTCGGCCACGGCGGTGATTGCGGCCACGGGCGCGCAGACCTATTTCGGAAAAATGGCGACCAGCATCGCCGGACAGCAAATCGAAACTGCCTTTGACAAAGGAGTGAGGCGGTTTGTCTGGCTGATGATTACCTTTATGGCGTTCATGGCCCCGTCGGTTTTCCTGATCAACGGTCTCGTGAAGCACAGTTGGGGGAAGGACACATTTCTTTTTGCGCTGGCGATTGCCGTAGGCCTGACCCCGGAGATGCTGCCGATGATTGTTTCCGTCTGCCTTTCAAAAGGCGCGCTGGCGATGTCCCGGAAGAAAGTCATCGTGAAACGCCTCAATTCGATCCAAAACTTCGGCGCGATGAACGTGCTCTGCACGGACAAGACGGGAACGCTGACGATTGACCACGTCATTCTGGAAATTCACTGTGACGTTTTCAAAAACGAAAGCGAAGAGGTATTGCGGGAAGCTTATCTTATCAGCCATTTTCAAACCGGCCTGAAGAACGTGCTGGACCGCGCGGTCTTGAAATATTCGGAATTACACAGGGAATTGTCGGTTGAGAAATACAGCAAAGTGGATGAAATCCCGTTCGACTTTTCACGACGGATGATGTCCGTAGCCGTTCAGGGGCCGGACGGCGAGCGACAGCTTTTGACTAAAGGCGCGCCGGAAGCCGTTTTTGCCCGGTGCACACAATTTGAAAGTGACGGGGAAATCTTCCCCATGGAGCCCATCCTGGTGGGGAATTTGATTGAACAGGTCAATTCGCTGAGTGAGGATGGCTTCCGGGTGCTGGCGGTGGCAACCAAGAAACTGGGCGCGCAAAGCACGTTCACCAAGGCGGATGAATGCGATTTGTGCCTGGCGGGCTACCTGGCATTTCTCGATCCGCCAAAGGAGACGGCCTCCAAAGCGATTGCGGCGTTGCGGCAGCACGGCGTGGCGGTAAAAGTATTGACCGGCGACAACGATTTGGTCACGCGCAAGGTCTGCTCGGAAGTCGGCATTCATGCGGAAAAAATCCTGCTGGGCAACGACGTGGAAAAAATGTCCGATGAACAACTGGCCGAGGCCATTGACACCACGGACGTCTATGCGCGCCTTTCCCCGGCCCATAAAAAGCGCGTGGTGCAGGCGCTGCAAAAGAAAAAACACGTCGTGGGCTTCATGGGCGACGGCATCAATGACGCGCCGGCCTTGCGGGCGGCGGACGTGGGAATCTCCGTAGAAAACGCGGTGGATATCGCCAAGGAATCGGCGGATATGATTTTGCTGGAGAAGAACCTGATGGTGCTGGAAGAAGGCGTCATCGAGGGGCGAAAAATTTTTGCAAATATTTTGAAATACATCCGCATGGGCGCCAGCTCCAACTTTGGAAATATGTTCAGCATGTTGGGCGCAAGCGCGTGGTTTCCTTTTTTGCCGATCCAGACGGTGCAATTGCTGATGAACAACCTGCTCTATGATTTTTCACAAGTGCCGATACCGACGGACAACGTCGGCGAACAATATACGGCCAAACCCAGGCCCTGGCACATGGGCGAACTCACCAAATTTATTCTATTCCTGGGCCCGATCAGCTCGATTTTCGATTACACGACGTTTTGCTTCATGTGGTTTTATTGGAAGTGCAGCAATCTTAACCTCGTGCCGCCGCCAGAGCTTGCGGCGCGGTTTGCCGGACCGCACGACGACCCGAACACAACTTATGCCGCGGCGCTGTTCAATACGGGATGGTTTGTGGAATCGATCATGACCCAGACGCTGATCATCCATGTTATTCGCACGAATCAGTTGCCGTTCGTTCAATCGCGCGCAAGCTGGCAATTGACGATGACGACGCTCCTGATCATGGCCATTAGCGCTGTTTTGCCGATTTCGCCGATCGGCCGTTTTCTGGGGTTTGTACCATTGCCCTGGCAATTCTGGCCGATTCTGGTGGCCACGCTGATTTGCTATGTTGGGTTGACGCAGATCATCAAGATGGGGTTGGTGCGCCGGGGCTGGATCTGATGAAATAATAAAGCCGTTCCGCATCACACGGAACGGCATTAGAAGGCCTCAGCCGGTTGATCAAGCCGGCTCAGGTCTGAAAGGATTTTCCGCAGCCGCAACTTTGTTTGGCGTTGGGATTGGATATTTTAAAACCGCCGGCGGTCAATGAGTCGTTAAAGTCCACGGTGGCTCCGCGCAAGTAATCAAGGCTCACCGGGTCAACCAGAACGTTCACGCCCCCCTTTTCGGAGATGATGTCTCCCTCCCGTTTTTCATCGAAAACCATCCCGTATTGCATTCCCGAGCAACCGCCTTGCTCGATGTAAAGCCGGAGATTTTTTCCGGCGTTTTCCGGTTTGGACAAAAGAGATTTGACTTCCTCCACTGCGTTTTGGGTGAGGTTGAGAGCTGATTCCATTGTCGCATTTTCACTCATTCCAACGCACACTAAGCGCGGCCTATGGTTCTGTCAACCAGTGCTTTGCGATTTTAGATTGTTTTATCCGCTCAATCCTTAAAATGCAGGCGTCTAAACACCACGTGACGTTGTATTTAGATCGTCAAAATCCCGGGTGGGACAGTTCGAGCCGTTTTTTTTCAAGAGAATCCTTGATCTGGGGGAGGAGGCCCTCCATCTGATCAATAAACTTGTTCGCATCTCCCGCGCCCAGTGAATCCATCAGAGGCAGTGCATGCAGGCCGGCTTCCTTGATCCAAAATGGATCGGCCGTTTCCCCATTCCGAAGATTATTTCCAAAAAAGACATCGAGATAGTCGTTCAGGGCGCTCTGCAGGAGCATCGTCTGATTTGTCGCGGTCAACGCGGCCAGCCTTTCATAGACCTGCCCAATTCCCACCTGTGCCTGGCTCCGCGCCGCAATATCCGCGGCCGGAGAAGCCATTACTTGCCAATAAGCGTTCGTCGCGTCTTTGTAGTTGGCGAGTTGAAGATCACAGTCGCCGATTTCACCCCAGGCGTGGGCGGCATCCGGCGTGCCGGGATAAGTCTGGCAAATGATACTGAAAATTTTGATCGCCGTCGGGAAATTTGCCAGCGCGTTGTTGGGGTCTTTGGACGGCATTTGCATTTCGGCGTCGCCGTACGCGAACAAGGCGAGCAGGTCCAAAGGTCCCGGACAGTTTGTATCCCCGGTCAAATTCATTAAATATGAGTCGATCGCGTCATCATAGTCCTGGCGGCCCATCGCCGCCCGGCCGGCCATCAATTCCGCCTGGTAGGCAAAGGGCGAGGCCGGCCATTTCTGGAACAGAAGTTTATAATTCTTTTCCGCGTTTACCCAATCTCCCTGGCCGTAATAATAATCGCCCAGCCACCATTGAGCGAGCTGGGCAAGCCCGTGGTTTGGGAATTGCCCAATGAAACTTGTGAACAAGACAAAGGCATTCGTTTCATTCCCGGATTCAAAGGTGGCCCAGGCGCGCGCATACTCGACGGGCGGCAAATTGACGCGATCGTTTGAATAGCGGCCGACCCAGGAATCGTAAACCGAGATCGCCATCGGCCAGTTCAACTCCTGTTCGTAGGTCCGGGCAATGGCGATTTCGACTTCCGGCAATTGCGGTGAATTCGGAAATACGTCTTCGAATTTCTGAAACAACGCGCGGGCCTTGTCCGATTGGCCCAGGTCCGAGAGCGCTTCGCCTTCCAAAACGATGCCTTCCTCGGCAACGTTGCTCACCGGGTAGATTTTCAAAATTTGGGCCAGGTCGTTGCTGGCGCCGGCGTAGTCCTTCAATGTCAGACACGCCCGCAGGGCCTGATAGTGGGCCTGCGCTCCCAGCGATTTGGACACGACCGGGAAATTCGTGAATTCATTTACCACCGCATGGTAGTCGTCCCGCGCGCCAGCGAAGTTGTTTTCCTGAAACTCCGCGTCACCAAGTTTGAAATGCGCCACTGCCAGGTCCGCCGATGGCGGAAGATTTTGGACGGCCATTCGAAAATCCGCGGCGCTCGCGGCCCATTTTCCTTCCAGCCAAAAACACCAGCCGCGGTCAAGATAGGCTTTGCCTAAACAGGCGCTGTTCGTGAATGTGTTGATAAACTGGTCGAAGTACGCATGCGCCTCCAACAAGTCGTTGGTGGCGGTCGGAGACAGGGTGTAGCTTTTCAAATGCAATTCACCCAGTTCCAGCACGACCGAATCCAGGGCGGTCGAATCAGGAAAGCGGGATTGAAATTGCTCCAGCGCGTCTTCGGCCGCCGGGAAATTGGTCTGCGCGGCGGACAAGTCGGCCGCCTTGAATATCGCCCGCCGTTGCAAGTCGCCGGGGGAGCCATTGGTCAGCATTTCTTCATAGACCGGCAGCGCGTCCGCCACGCGCCCGTTCCGCTCAAGCACACTGGCTTGTTCCAGCACACTCAGGCCCCGGAAATCCGGCCGCCCGGCCCGGTCCGCGACTTTCAATAAATTCGTGGTCGAGGCGAGCGCTTCATTGGTCCTTCCGTCGGCCAACTGGGCCTGGCACAGCAGATACAACCGCTGCCAGTCCATTTGCGGGTTTTGAATGAATCCCCCGGGAGATTGTAAAATAGCCGCCGCCTCGGCCGGTTGATTTCGTTCAACCATCGCTTGGGCGAGCAAAAGCCATCCGTTCAAAACGCGACTATCGGTCCCGTTCGTCCTGGCGGCCTCTTGAAAAATTCCGCCACGTTCCTGGAGCACGGTTTGGGTCTTTTCCCATTCACTGAGTTTGGCATAGGCCGCGGCTTCGTTGACAACCGCATTCAGCCTCCATTGCGAATTGGTAAAAGTATCCGCCAGTTGCGCAAAAGTATTGGCCGCGGCGCCAAAATCCGCGTTGGTGAACTGCGCCTGGCCAATCCAATAAGCATAGTCGCCGGCCAGGCTGCCCGCCAGCGACTCTCGCGCCTGGAGCAAATTGACGGCCTCGATCCATTTTCCCTGGTTAAAATCAGCCTGGGCCTGCATGAGCGCGGCCTCCGCCACGCGCCCCGACTTGGGATATTTTTCGATAAACCGCGCGAATTCCACTTCCGCGCGGCTCCACATTCCATCCTTAAACGCGTCCGCGGCGGCGGCAAAATCGCGCTGCTCCCGCGACGACGCGAAGATCTCCCCGCCGCTTAAAACGAGCACGACCAAAATTAACAGCAGTTGCCGAAGGAACGCCATGCCACGATTTTAGACAATCCCCGCCAAAGACGAAAAGAGCAAATAATTCACGGTTAGGCCGCAAGGACCGACTTCAAATATTGACCGGTGTAACTTTTTGGACATTGCATGATTTTTTCCGGCGGGCCTTCGGCCACGATCTGTCCGCCCCGAGCGCCGCCTTCAGGGCCCAGGTCAATGATCCAATCGGCAGTTTTGATGACGTCCAAATTATGTTCGATAATGAGCAGAGTATTGCCGGTTTCACGCAATTTGAACAGGACTTCCAGCAATTTCGCGACGTCATGAAAATGCAGACCCGTGGTTGGCTCGTCCAGGATGTAAAGGGTTTTGCCCGTCGCCTTCCGGCACAATTCCGTGGCCAATTTCACCCGCTGCGCCTCGCCGCCGCTCAAGGTCGTGGCCTGCTGGCCCAAATGGATGTAGCCCAGGCCCACTTCCGCCAGCGTTAACAGCGGATCGTATATCTTCGGCACCGCGCGAAAAAAATCCACGCCCTCATCCACCGTCATGTCCAGAACATCGGCGATATTTTTCCCTTTATAGGAAATTTCCAGGGTCTCGCGATTGTACCGCTTGCCGCCGCACGCTTCGCAAGTGACATAAACGGGAGGAAGAAAATTCATTTCAATTTTCAGGACTCCATCTCCTTCGCATTTTTCACAACGGCCGCCCTTGACGTTGAAGCTGAACCGTCCGGCCTCGTAACCGCGAACTTTTGCCGCCGGCAATCGCGCAAACAAATCACGAATGTGATTGAACATCCCCGTGTAGGTGGCCGGATTGCTGCGCGGGGTCCGGCCAATGGGCGTCTGATCGATCACGATCACCTTGTCCAGCCCTTCAAATCCCTTCAAGGCGCGGTGGGCGCCCGGATTTTCCTTTGAGCCGTAGAATTTTCGGAACGGCGCGCGCTGCAAAATATCGTTGACCAGCGTGCTCTTGCCCGAACCGCTCACTCCGGTCACGCACGCCAGCGTGCCCAACGGAATGCGAACGTCAACGTTCTGCAAATTGTTTTCCCGCGCGCCCAGAATTTCGAGCCAGCCTTTTTCCTCCGATGGCGAATTTCGTTTTTTGGGGACCGGAATGGAAAGTTCTCCGGTCAAATACTTTGCCGTGAGCGAATTCTTATTCGCCAGGATTTCCCGGAAGGTGCCGGCGGCGACCAATTTTCCGCCATGAACGCCGGCGCCCGGCCCCAAATCAAGGATGTAGTCCGCCTGGCGGATCGTGTCGGCGTCGTGCTCCACGACCAGGACCGTGTTTCCCAGATCGCGCAATCCTTTGAGCGTGGCCAGGAGCCGGTCATTGTCGCGCTGGTGCAGGCCGATGCTGGGTTCGTCCAGCACGTAAAGCACGCCCACCAGCGCGGCGCCGATTTGAGTAGCCAGGCGAATGCGCTGGGCCTCGCCGCCGCTCAACGTGCCGCTTTCGCGATCGAGCGTCAAATAACCCAAACCGACGTTTTTCAGGAACCCCAGCCGCGCCCGGATTTCCTTGATAACTTCCCCCGCGATTTTTTTCTGAAACTCGGAAAGTTTCAGCGCCGCAAAAAAGTCGTCCGCCTTTTCCACCGAGAGGCCGCATATGTCCATGATGGAAAGGCCGGGAATTTTTTTCGCCTTCCCTTTTGAATTTTCCGAATTGCGCTGCGATGGATATTGGGCCAAAACCGCGGCGCTTTCATCCGCACCCAGAGTCACTGCCAAAATTTCAGGCTTCAATCTTTTGCCCCTGCAAGCGTCGCAGAATTGCGGGCTCATATATTGTTTGAGCCGGTTGCGGACGAATTCGCTTTCACTCTCGGTTGCCAGCCGCTCCAGATTCGGCAGCACGCCTTCGAATGGGCGGGAGACCGTGCTGATCCTGCCGGCGCGCCAGAACGAAAAATCCATCTCCTCACCATCCGAACCGTGCAGCAAAACATTTTTAAATCCGTCCGGCAAATCCTGGTAGGGAGTTTCCAGGCTTACGCCAAAATGAGCCGCCAGCGAGCGCAACAGCGCCTTGTAATAGATGTTCATGCGCTGGCCGGAGCGGCGCCACGGCTGAATGGCCTTTTCCAGGGGTTGTTCCGCGTCCGGAACCACAAATTGCTCGTCAAAGACCATTTTCTGGCCCAGGCCGTGACAAACGGGACAGGCGCCGGCGGGGGCATTGAACGAAAAATGCTTTGGCGTGGGCGGATCAAAGCTTTTGCCCGTAGCCGGCGAGCACATTTTATTCGAATGCAATGTTTCAACCCACTCATCCTGGCGGCGGGCCTCGGGCCCGCCCGCGGCCGGGGACGGCATTTGATGAAGCGCCAGCAGGACGCCATCGCCCCACCGCAACGCCGTCTCCACCGAATCTCCCAGGCGGACGCGAATTTTATCATCAATCACGAGGCGATCCACCACGGCTTCGATATTATGAAACTTCTTTTTGTCCAGCTTGACCGGGCGATTGGTGTCGCCCAGTTCAACAAATTCGGCATCCACCCGGGCGCGAACAAAGCCTTCGCGGGCGAGTCGGTCCAAAACATCGCGAAATTCGCCTTTCTGGCGGCGCACCACCGGCGCCAGAAGCATGACTTTCGTTTTTAGAGGCAGCGCCAGGACTTTGTCCACAATGTCGCTGGTGCTTTGGGGGACGATGGGCACGCCGGTTTCCGGACAATGCGCCTGGCCGATGTGAGCGTAGAGCAGGCGCAGGTAATCGTATATTTCCGTGGTCGTGGCGATGATAGACCGCGGGCTGCTTCCGGAGCTTCTCTGCTCGATGGCAATCGCCGGCGAAAGCCCTTCGATGAAATCCACGTCCGGCTTTTGCAATTGGTCGAGGAACTGCCGGGCATAGGCCGAAAGGCTTTCCACGTATTTGCGCTGGCCTTCGGCGTAGATGGTATCGAAGGCGAGGGACGATTTGCCGCTTCCACTCAAACCGGTAATGACAACCAAGCGGTCGCGGGGGATTTGCAACGTGAGGTTTTTAAGATTGTGCTCTCGCGCGCCGCCAATACGAATGAATTCTTTGCTCACAGACGTAAAATTTTCGACTAAACCAAACAACAACATTACCCGAACTTTTCAGGAACGCAAAGGCGACAATGCAAAATCCAAAAACTGATAATCTTAGCGCACAAATTATCCATTTCCACATTGACACTTCTGGCGTAATTGCTAGTCTCCCACGATGATTCGTCACATGGCGGCACAGACAAGTGGCACGTATGCGTGCCGGCAGCAATTAGATTGATTATTCTCCAAATTATGCGAGGCCGACCTGGTCTTTTTTTTACACTTCTCAAGCAGGGCCTTAATCCGATGCAAATCCATCGCCGAATGATGGTGGCCTCGATGCTGCGGGGTTATGACTCGGTGCTGGATGTCGGCTGCGGCGTTTCGATGGATTTGCGCTGGTACGGCTTGAACAATACCACGGGCATTGAAGCGTATCGGCCTTCATATGAAAAGGCTAAAAAGCTGGGCACACACGGGGAGCTCGTTTTTGGAGATGTGAGGGAGCTGGACAAATATTTTAAGCCCGGCCAGTTCGACGCGACTTTCTCGGTGGATGTGATTGAGCATGTGACAAAG
>JASHPN010000368.1 GCA_030038175.1 Verrucomicrobiia bacterium | reverse complement strand
TCCGGCGGCCAGTGGCGGGTTTCCTCAACGATTTGGTCCAGTGTCATCGGCACAGGGCCTAATATACGCGATTTCGAGGGTCGGTTCAACACTAAACGGGGGTTTACAACCCATTCGGACGACGTGGTGAGATATCGGAATACGTTGGCGTCCCGGTTATCGTACGATGAAGCGGCATAAATGCCGCGCTCCGCGCTCCTCATTTCGATTATCAAGTCGCGCCGCTGGGAAGCGCCTTTAACGACGCTTCATCAAATAATTCCAATTCCTTGGATTTAAACGGAGCAAAGCTTTTGCGGTGAACCGGGCAGGGACCCAGCTTTTCAATCGCGGCAAAATGCTGCGTGGTTGAATATCCCTTGTGCTCGGCAAAACCGTATCCGGGATATTGTTTGTCCAGCTCGCGCATGATCCGGTCGCGCGTGACCTTTGCCAAAACGCTCGCCGCGGCGATGGAATAGCTGCGGGCGTCCCCCTGCACGAGCGGCGTTTGCGGATAGCGCAGCCAACTGATGCGCAGGCCGTCCACCAGCACGTGTTCCACCCGCGGCTGCAGTTGATCGAGCGCCTGGCTCATTCCGCGCCACGCGGCCTGGCGGATGTTGATGCGATCAATCGTTTCCACGTCCATGACCGCGATGGCAAACTGAATTTCTCCGTGAGTTTGAATGCGCTCGAAAAATTTTTCCCGGTCCTCTTCGGTCAATTGCTTTGAATCGTTGAGTCCCCGGAATTTTGGAGGCAGGCCGCCGTCCAGCCAGCCGCGCGGAAAGACCACCGCGGCCGCCACCACCGGCCCCGCCAGCGGGCCGCACCCGGCTTCATCCACGCCGGCAACCCGCGCGAGGCCCTTTCTCCACAACTCGCATTCGTGCGAAAGACGGTTCCAAAATTTCGCGCCCACGTTCTCAGAGAAAAGCTTTTCGGCGGCGCTGTCAAAGCAAAGTTGTTAACAGTGGACGTTCATTCCACTTCATCGGGCGCAGACGCCACGATCGGCTGGCGCGATGGGCCGACGCGCACGATTAAGACGACGGCCAGTAAAATCAGCACGCCGGCGGCGAACAGTTCGTGAGAGAGCGCCTCGTGGCCAATGGTGCAACCGAGCAGCACGGCGATAAACGGGTTCACGTACGCATAAGTTCCTACCCGGGCGGGAGTGCTGACGTGCAGCAGCCACGCGTAGCAGGTGTAGCCCACGAGCGATCCGGCTACGACCAGATATAACCAGCCACCGAGCGACAGCATCGTCACGCGGCCGGCGGAAAAACGCGCCGGTTCGCCGGCGGCCACCGCCATGCCCATCAGCAGGACCCCGCCCGCGAGCATCTGCATTGACACCGCCAGCAACGGTGAGAGCGGCTTGCGGGCGTGCCGGCTGAAAATGGAACCGAGCGCCCAACTGATCGAAGAAACCGCCAGCACGATCACTCCCCGGCCATGGGCCGGTGCGGAATTGTTTTCATGATGTGCCAGCAGGAATACTCCCGCAAAACCCACCGCCAATCCGGCCGCCACCCGCGGCGGGGGCCGAACTCCCCGGGGCCGCAGCCAGTCGAACAACGTCATCCAGAACGGCACCAGGGCCACCAGCAATGCCGTCACGCCTGAGGGAATGATCTGTTCCGCCCAGGTCACCCCGCCATTGCCAATCGCCAGCAGCAACCCGCCCGCAATGGCCGCGTCACGCCATTGGACACGGGTCGGCGCGCCGGCGCCGCGCGCGCGCGCAAAGGCAAACAGCAAGGCCCCGGCGACGAGGTTGCGGGTGCCGGCCATCAGGAACGGCGGAATGGATTCGACGGCGTAACGAATCCCGAGATACGTCGAACCCCAAATCACATAGATCGCGGCAAATGCGGCGATCACCCCGCCGGTGGACGGGATTGATGGTGTCGTTGGTCGTTTCATTGTTGGTTGCTGCTTTCCAACCGCGGCATCCGGCAAACAAAAAACCCATCACCGGATGCCGGCGATGGGGATAAAGTGATTGATTGTTTTTTGGTTTAATTTCCCATCGCCAACGTCGTTTTGGCAACGACTCGCCACGCGGCGCAGACCGTCATGGTTGCGCCACGGAACGCTCGATTCATCCTGGCAATGGAAATCTTCATTGGTTCAACAGGCGACGCAATCTACTCAACTCACCGCCGCAGTCAAAGAGAATTTTTTAGAGTCTTGTTGGTGCATCTCACTTTTTGTTGCTGTAACCGGACTATGTCGCCCCTGACGGGGGAATGGCGCTTAGATAAGGAATTCAGCCCGCAAATTGTTCAGTACGGTGGCTTGCGAATCAGAGTATGCCGCTCCTACGGAGCTTGGGGTTGTTGAAGCGTTCGGTTCTACAGATATGCCGCGCCTACGGCGCTCGAAGTGGCGTCCTCGCACGTCATTGTACACCATCATTTTGCTCCTTAAGTAAGCGCCATTCCCCCTGACGGGGCTTTTCACCTGTTTGTCTGGTTTTCTACAAAGATGCCGCCGCTGAACGGGGCTCGCACGGCGGCCACAGGACGGTCAAATTGGGACCAGCCAGCGCCGTAGGCGCGACGTCTTTGTAGTAAAAACCCATGCAAATCCCAGAGCCCCGTTAGGGGCGACATATTCTGCCTCTTTTCCTGCTCAAAAACTGAAATGCATCCAAGCCTTGTTACCTCGTTACCTCGGCTCCTACAGCAAC
The DNA here is from genome assembly GCA_030038175.1 of Verrucomicrobiia bacterium. Classification (GTDB taxonomy): domain Bacteria; phylum Verrucomicrobiota; class Verrucomicrobiia; order Limisphaerales; family UBA11358; genus UBA11358. The sequence goes on along the minus strand of JASHPN010000368.1, from coordinate 5,357 downwards.
GGGATGTCTCGCGGCGGACAAGACGGTGAGCCATTGGATCAATTTGCGGCCCAGGGCAATTCCCGGCTTCTCGATCAGATGATAGGTGATCGTTGAAATGATCACCGTGAGGCCCAATGAAACCGCGAGAAGTTTTAAGAAGAGCAATAAATTCGCGGCGGAGCTGCCCGCGTCCATGGCCTGGGAAGCGCCGGTCAAATGAATGCCAAAAAGCCGCAGCGTGATTCCCAGGGCCGCAAAATGCATCAGGTAACCGCTAAAGCTGATTTTTCCCAAATAGCGCGTCCAGGGATTGATGAGCCAGCGCAGAGCGCCGCCCGACATGGCCAGAATCATTGCGGCCAGGGCAAAAACTATCATCATGAAATTCGGAATAAAACCGCGGGCCTGGCCGCGGAAGAGGCCCGCCAGAAACACGAGGCAGAAGAAAAACAGGCAATTCGCCCAGAATGGATCGCGCGCCGCCTGGTTGACGAATTCACTTTTGATCAAATGATAGGCCAGAAAACCCACGATAAACACCGGAAGCTGGGCGGGAAACCAAAGGCTGATGAAGAAATTCCAGGCAGCGTCCGTCGTGCCGGGATAAAGATGCGCGCGCAGTTCCGAAATGAGGGAATGGGAATTGGTCGCGCCCACGTGATCCAATAGCTTCAGATAAAGGACCGCCAGCACGACGGCCGCCATGGCGCGTTTCGCGTTCTTCAACCAGCAGAACAGCAGCGGAAAGAAAATGTAAAAGGTCATTTCCACGGCTATGGACCAGCCGCCGGGAACAATGCTGTCAAACGTGCAGGGATGCCAGCCCTGGAGGAACAATGCGGTCAAAACGAAATAGGACGGGTGCACGCCCTGGGGCGCCCATTGCAAAAGCCAAAACCGCGGGATGATGGCCGGAATCGTCCAGTACAGCACCATGCCGAACCAGAACAAGGGCGCGATGCGAAACCATCGGCGCAGATAAAAGTAAAACACGGGGAACGGCTCGCTCCGCCGCCGTTCGGCCATCGAATGGCACAGGGTGATGGCGCTGGCCAAAAAAAACAATTGCACGCCATAACCTCCCTGGAGCAGGTCTTTGCCGGGAAAAGGCCCAACCGACAGCCCGGTATGAAGGACCAGGACGGCAAAAAACGCCAGGCCGCGAACCGTATCAATGTATCCAAAATGCACAGGCTCCGGCGCCGGCAACGGCGCGGGCTTTTCTTCGATGCCCATTGTGGATTATTGAACAACAAAGAAATGAAGAAACAAAGAAAAACATTTTAACCACGGATGAATGCGGAGCGGCTGACGCCGCAACCAACGAGGATGGATGATTGACCCGCCTTCGTCTGACTACGGCGCGGCAAGAGATGGAAGATGGAAAGGCCGGCAGGCGCGCTGGCAGGCGGAGCGCGGCTGTGTGCGAAAGCACCAACCGCAGGACGTGGCCGGCCGGAGGTCTTGCGTACGGCGACGACTCATCGCGTTGCGGACGTGCTGCGACTGGTCCCGCAGACAGGACACAGTCGCGCTCCGAGGACAACAGTTTTCCGCCAAAAATTTGCGCAAGCTGTGAAAGCTCTTAGGCACGGTAGTACAGTTCTCAACCGCTTTAGCGGTTTTGGAGGCCGGTAAACCGCTGAAGCGGTTGAAAACCTTTTGACGTCTGTAATCACCCGGCTAAAGCAGGGTGTTAATGGAATGCCCGGTAATCCGCGGACTTGTCGCAACTCAATCCTCGATGACCATTTAGTCAGAGCCTCGTGACCCCGGCTCCTGCGAAAGCGGCGATTGCCGGTTTTCGGTTAGTCCGGGGGCAACGGATTGTATTGCTCGACGATGATGTGCGGGGTGGCGCCGGGGTTTCCGGGCGTAGGCGGATTGGCCACGCGAATGACCGCGCGGGCGGCGGACTCGGACACGACCTGATAATTCGTGCACATCCCGAAGTACGGCCCGCTGGTGACGATTCCGTTCGGCGCGGGTTTTAAGGATTGCCCGTAGCAATAAACCACATAGCGCGGCGGCGATTGCGCCGTGCCGCTCACAGTCATTTGAGACAACATCTGCTGCGGCAACCATTCATACATTTCGTCGCTGATGCCATAATCTGCCTGGGCGGCGTCCGCGGAGTTCAGGAATGGCGATCCATCACTGAGTTGCGGCGTGGCTAAGATATCTCCGACGTGTTCAAAGACATGGTTCAGGCCGTCAATATTCGTCATGGTGTTGCGCGTGCTGTTAATTCCAGTCACGATTTTCCACATGGGCGAATTGGTTGTCGGATAAGAACCGAGGGGTCCCTCGGTCCAGAAGTTGTAAATAGGGGCCTGCTGGCCGTGAAGCGCAGGATCGTAATCAGGATTTTGCGCAGTTGGAGTGTAACTTATCACACTGTCATTCGCGCTATTCGAAAATGCCAGCATGCCGCTTAACAGGGCCGACCATGAGGCCAGGCCCGCGAGAGAATTGCTGGGATCATCCGCGCCGATATTGACATTGACCTGGCCGCGCATCGCGTCATCATCTGGAGCGGCGGTGAAAAGATCGAACAGCAAACGATCCCAGACGGGCGCTGTGTTGTAGGCATCATACGAATTATAAACATCGCCCGTCCAGAGCTGCCAGGTCTGAACGCCCGCATTAATAGTTGGACCACCGGAAACGGTCTGCGTCAATTCCATAAGATTAGTAGATTTCAAGAAAACCGATTGCCACGGCGTGCCACGATGGACACGACCGAGCCACCCAACACCTGGAAATTTGTTCGTTGGAAAATCCCAGTTGTCTGCCTCCCAAACCCCTGGATCTTTATACGAGAGATTGGCGTTATTACCATCGTAACCCTCCTCACCGGCCGGCCAACTTGTGCCAGTTGTTCCCCAGGGGGCGTATCGGTCATCGGGCGAGACAAGTCGGTTGAGGGGCGGGCTATCCACTGTCCGGCTATTCGTGCTATCCGAGGCGTCGTATAGATCGGAGATCAAATAATGAACCAAGGGATCATTTGCTTCATAGACGAACCTCTGCACAATGGTTCGCATGGGCGTGAAAGGAAGCTGCACGCTTAACTCATAATTGCTGATTGTGTCAGCCTGACCGCCATTGGGACCGTTCGGGTAATAAGGCGCCTGACCGTTAGCGCTTGCGATAAACGCAGAAAAGAAAGCCTGCTGTGCCGCCGCGCCGGTGTATTGCGCTCCGGAGATGCCTGTAACGGCCGAAGGATTCCATCCCCCACCGTCGGCGTCCACACCGGGAACGGTCTGCCCGTTTTGCGAAACTAAAACTTGCTCATTGACACCAAATGGCACGTTACCTTGATAAAAATTGGTGCTCCAGAGGCCTTGGGAGGATCCATAGGTCTCATCCGCAACGGCCTGGTTTATGTTCACGCTGGACTGCATCCCGCCGAGCTGGACGTAATCAAGGATATAAGGGCCGCCCGGATCATGATTATCGAGCATGTAGGCTTGCAAACGGTTCGTCACCAGCAACGTCATTTGCGGCAACGGCGGTGTTCCCGGGTCCAGATAATTCGAGGGGTCCAGGAAGGTCGGAATGAAACAAGGGGCATTAAAAGTGTAACCATCTATATTTCCGCCCCCCGGATAATTATGCCCCCCATAATAATAAACGAAAGAGGCGTTGGTGATGAAAGACGTATTGAGGAACAGCGGGTTCGCGGTGTTCATCTGCGCCGTCTCGAATGAATTTGATATCAGCCAGGGAGTGGCCCCGGGGATGGAAAGCTGATATGCATATCCATTGGTGCCGAAAATCATTCGAGACCATGACGCGGGCATTGGCTGCTCGTAAAGATTCGTCGTGGCGAGAAGAAAATTAACAAAGGAGGAACCATCGTTCGGATTCACCGGAATATTCGGGGCATTCGTCCAGGTCATCCCAATGGAAACATAATTATTTCCAAACATGGAAATTTCATTGTTGTAAGATTCAACATAATTATTCCGGTTCACGAATCCCAAATAATTGGTAATCGCCATGATATACATCTGGTTGGTCGCGTACATGGTGCTCGGGTTTAGAGAATGCTTTTGCATATCGAGCGTGCGCTCGATGAAAAAGCAATTTTCGACCTCCAATTGATTTAAATTCGGCAGGCCCTTCTTCGCTCCAATAATCCAGGGAACGCCCCAGACGTTGCTGGTGCTGATGCCTCTGCTGATTCCCCCTCCGCCGCCTCGCGCAAGGTCGAGAATGCTGGGATCAGTCAATTCCACCGGAGGCAGAAAAATACTTCCATTCAGAGCCTGGTAACGATCCAGTGGCTCATAAATATATTGGTAGCCCGTGATATAAACGTTGGGAACATATTCGTTGAGCACGGTACTGTATTGGTTGGTCACCCAGAAAATCGGGCGGAAAACCGAGGGATAATTCGAGTTGACGATGGTTGACGTGTTCGTCGTGGCGTCATAAATGTTCGCGGCGAGCTGGAGGAGGCGGTTCACGGCGGGCGTATAGACAAATTGGCCATTGATATAAACGGGAATGTTCGTGAGGCCAAAGGAAGGCACCTCGTTGGTCATGCCAAAAACCGGAAGGTTGGTCAGGCCATAACCCGAAATGTTGGAGAAATTGGTGGTAACCCCAAAATAGGTCTGGAGATAATTGGACGGACCTTCTTCGAACCATGCGGCGGTATAGGCGTGGAGCATTTTATCGGCGGCGGCGGTGAAGAAATCGTGCGGCTGCCAACTGATAAAATTGGTTTCCATGTTCGGGACTACGGTAATATTCACGGGAACATTGGTGATCGCCGAACCATATCGGGTAATGTCCGCGCGATTGAAATCATAATTCACGACCGTATTTTGGTAATTAATATTGATTTGGTTTGCCTGGGGCTGTGTGTCGGTGCCGAGCTGCCCCAGCAGGCGATAAAAGGTGTAGCGATCGTAGGTGGAATTGTTCGTGCCGGCGGAGAGCAAATTGGTCGCGAATTCGATGGACGATTTGTTCGTGTTGAACAAATCCGACGGCGACCCGAAATAGTCGTTGGTATTCACCGCGCCCACCCAGGGCAAAATCGGATAATTTGCTGAAGAATAAGGACCGGCCGGACCGTCGAAGTTGGTATCGAACGTGGTTTGCACTCCTACGCTGTACCAATCAATGCCATCGTTCCTGAAGGCAAAATCGCCGAGCGGTCCAAACATCATGTCAGCGCTTTGCAACAAAGGGTAATCGTAACCGTACCGCCATGCCACGAGCGCTCGCGCGTCGTCGAATGCGACGCTGTTCCCCGCCTGGAGTTCGGGATACTCATAAGGCTCATTGAGCGCGTTCCAGAACGTCGGCGGATCCCAGCGGTTGGTATTGAGGTCCGTCAGAAATGCCGCCAAATT
>JASHPN010000367.1 GCA_030038175.1 Verrucomicrobiia bacterium | reverse complement strand
CCCTCCTTCGGCCAGGCCTTGTTTCGCTTCCTCGATCGCCGCCTGCAGGAAAAGGTCCACGCTTATTTGCTCTTCGCCCAAAAAGCCTTGGTGTCCTCGCCCCGTTGCTTGACTTTGAGCTGGCCGAGAATCGAATGCCATCCGATATAAACCTTGTGCCATTGGCTTTCGAGGCCGCGCAACGCGCCCTCGCTCATCTCGCTCAGAAACCGCAGCGACGGCGCATTGGTGATCAGCGCATGGATCTCATCCCGCGTGGGAGAGGTCATTTCGACCGACGCAAAGATCAACTCCAATTCCTGCACGATGACGCTTTTGATTTCGAGGAATTGATTTTCGTCGGCGGGCGTGAATTTTTTCGCCCGCGCAACATTGATGAAATGGTTGAACTGTTTCCAGCATTCGATATGGGTTTCGATCTGGGTGACGAGTTGGTTCAATTCTTTCGGGGTCATAATCGTCAGGTCGGCGTTTGGAGCATCGCAGTTTGTGGGAACAAAAAGATAATGGCGCCGCCGCGCAATTCGCGCGCCGTAATGCGCAGGCTGGCGAAATGAATGCTGATTTCCGCCATCGGCATTTGGGCGTCGCGCGCGTCGCTGAACAGGCGCAGGACGTCCCGCGCGATTTCGCGCAACAGTTGCGGCGGATACGCGGACGAAATCGTGGAGGTAATCGTATTGCCGTTGCGGTCCACGGTCAGGCTGCCCGAAGGCAGTTCCTGAACGGCGGCCGGCCGGCGAAACAGTTTTTTCAGGAGTCCCATGATGCCACCAGTTTTTTGGTTTTTTCCAATAGTTGGCCGTCGGTTTTGTCAGCCGGCCAGCCTACCAGAAACTGCTTATTGTCGCGGGTGAGTGCAAGCACATTTCGTTCCGTACTGGTCCCGGCGAGGTGTGAAAGCGGGCCGGCCTCCAGCCGTTCGCTCAATTGCCGCGCAATTTCCATGGCCCGGCGGGTCCACTTTGCCTGTTGTTCCACGGCATGGGTGCCCCAGGCTTCCGGTTCGCCCTCGGGCGGAATCGCGACGACAAATTCCGCGCCTTCGCGCGTCAGCAGCGAGATCCGCCATACGGTCTTGCGATGCGCCGTTTTCTCGATGATCTCGGTCTGTTGCTCTCCGGCTTCATCCATGGATTGCGCGGATTCCAGGAGAAGGGCGTTGACCGACTTGTTGATGGCCCGTTCGCGGTTTGGCTCGGCGGGCAAATTTTCAAAGGTGCCTGATTTCCAGAAAAGAATTTTTCTGAACGCGGCTTCACCGTGCGCCCCCTGCACTTCGGCGTCAATCAGTTCCCCGTCCTGGATCCAAATTTTGGCCACCAACGGTCCCCGGGTAAGGCGCAACAGCGTCGAATTGCGCGAGAGACATTCCATCTGGATGATGTCCATCAGGCTTTTATTTTGAATCCCGCGAAAGCCGTCCGCCATGTCGCGTCCCAGGAGCGATTCAAGGCAGTCCAAAAACATTTTCATGTTCTGCTGCATGTCGGATTTGAGCCAGAACAAATCCACCCCCAGCGCGTACGCGCGCGAACGAAATTCCTCGTCTTCCAGCGCCGTCAGCACCACCGTCCGCAAATCCGGAAAGCGCCGGCGGACGATGGCCAGCACCTGCAATCCGTCAATCCGCGGCATTTTCAGGTCGCAAATCAGCAGCCGGAACCGTTCGGCATCCAGTTGCGCCACGGCGTGCGCGCCGGTTGACGCGGTGCGGATTTCCGGCTGGCTGGGCAATTGCGCCAGCATTTCGCGGCACATTTCCAGCCAGTCGGCTTCATCGTCCAAAATCAGGATTTTCGGTTGGTATTCCATTCTTGCGCTCTCCAACGGCTAACGCCGTTGTGCGCCAAAAACAAGCACAAAAGAAGCAAGACTTGGGCCGTTATTGGCTGAATTTTCTTAAATATTTCACGCCCACCGTCAAATCATTCGGCCAGGGCGCGGAAATTGCCACCATTTCCCGGGTCACCGGGTGTGGCAGCGCCAGGGCTTCGGCGTGAAGCGCCACCCGCGAGATCAGGGGCCGCTCCTCCCGTCCGGGTTTCAGGCGATAGTCCTTTTTAAGCCGCGAAAGCCAGAGCGGCTTGGCGCCATAGACCCGGTCGCCCACGATTTTCAGGCCTGCATGGGCCGCATGCACGCGAATTTGGTGGGTGCGGCCGGTGAGCGGAGTGCATTTCAGGAGCACGTAGCCAAACCGGGGAAAATCCTCCATCACCTCAAATTTGGTTTTGGATTTCTTGCCGCCCTTGAAATCCACACGCATCACGCCGGTCTTGACGGGGTGCGGCCCCAGGGGCGCGTCCACTTCAAATGGCGCGCCCGGAGGCACCCCCGCGGCCAGGGCAACATAGCTTTTAAGGGGCTTTTCCGCCCCAAACAGGTCGGCCATGGCCACCAGCGCCGGCTTGGATTTGGCCAGCAAAATCACCCCGCTGGTTTCAAAATCCAGCCGATGGACGTTGCTCAGGTAAGTCAAATGGCGTTCGCGCGCCCAGGGCTTTCCGTCGGCGATGCCCGCGTGAAGCAGTTTCATGAGATTCGGCCGCTGCGGATCATACCGGTCGGGTGAGGTGAGCAGGCAGGCGGGCTTGTCCAAAGCCAACAGGGTTTCGTCCTCAAATAAGACAGGGATTTCCCAAAATTCGCGCGTGGCCGGAGACGACAATTTGATGACGGCGCTCAACGGTTCAGTGGTGTGTCGCGTAAATCCCGGTTGGCCTCACGATTGTACCATTCCGTGAACGCCGCCTGGGCGCGGGATTCGCGAAGCCGGGCGGCAAATTCCGGGAGGTCTTCAGCCATCCTGGTCTGGTCAATCGGCAACCGGGATTCTATAAACAGGACAAATCCGCCGTCGTCGGTCGTCTCAAAATTACTGGGCACGCCCACGCGGGTTAGAAACGCCGCTTCTCTAAGCTGGTTCATGGTCGCGTGATCACCCAGTTCGGGCATATCCGAAGTGCTCATGGAAAAAGGCGGCAAGACCTGCGGTTCGGCGCCCCCCGCAATGCACGCGGCGGCAAAGCTCTTGCCGGACGCCATCTCCGGCCCAAGCATGCGAACAAAGTTTGTGCCCATGCTGCGGGCGAAAAATTCGGCCTCGCGCATCTCCAGGTCACGGGTCACGCGCCCGCGGATTTCAACCAAAGAAGGTATTTCACTCGGCAAATTTTGGTCCAGCGCCATCACATAAACGCCGTCCGGGCCTGCGACCGGCTCGGGAATGGGGCTGTCCGGGGTCAGCTCAAACGCCTGCCGGATGAAGGCCGGCGAGGCCGTAAACTCTTGCGGACCGTATTCCTCGGAGAAAGGAGCCGGCGTCTGCACTTTCAGGCCTTTTTGCCGCGCCACGGTGACAAGGTCCTGCGCGGAAGCCTGCCGGTTTTGGACGGAGGAAACGTTGAAAACCGCCTGCGCAAAATCGTTGGCCTGCTGGTCGGCATCGGCCAGGGCCTGCTGGCGGACAATGATCCGGCGGATTTGGGCCTTGGCTTCGTCGGGCGTCTTCGCGTCCGGCGCTATCTGGTCCAGGTGATCTTTGAATTTGTTATAATCGTAATTGACCTGCTGCTCGAGGTTCGTCTTTTCCAGCTTGGTTTGCGCCTCGCTCAAAAAATTGGTGACGTTGAACAGAACGTAGCTGACCTGCACCCGGTCGGGCAGCCGATATTCGGCCATGTAGTTTGTGTAAAACTGGCCGACCTCCGCCGGCGTGACATTGACTTTCGACAGATAGTTTGAAGCGGAAAAGAAGACGATTTGCGCGGAATATTCCTGGTTTGCCCGCACGTATTCGTTGGTCATTTCCTCCGGGGTAACCAATTCTCCCGGGAGTCCAAAAGTCAGTCGCAATTGGTCCAGGGCCATGTCGTCCCGAACAAAGTTTTCAAAATCGGCGCCGTCCATGGATGGATTGTGGCGGGCCAGCACCTGGTTTACCAGGGCATCGTAGGGCACGCTGTCGCTGCGCACTCCCAATCCGCGAACCAGGGCTTCCGAGCGCAAGTATCCCGCAGCCGCCTGCGCCGCCTGCGCGTCGCCCACATGGATGCCCAGCTCTTGCGCCTTTTGCAGCATCAACATTTGAATGTAAATGCGCGTCAGGAATTGTTTATCCGTCACGTTTTCACCTGGCCATTGGCCATAATTAAAAAGATACCAAAGTTCCACGTCGTGTTCCGCCCGGTCGAATTGCATTTCCGTAATTTTCTGACCGCTGATTTCACCGCTGAGGACGTTGGTGCTGATTCCGGAAGAACCGCCCCCGCGATTGCCCGCGGGACCGACCCCCATGAATACAACAAATGAAATGATGGTCAGGCCGGCGATAAGCCATAAGAGCCACTTTGAATGTTTTCGGATTGTTCCAATCATTTTAATTCAATAAAAAGCGAACGCGAAGCATAGCTCACCTGTGTAATTCCAGTCAAACTGAAAAGAATTTCAATAGGAACGGAAACTTCCGGAGATTGGCAGGGACTGCGCGCAACGCCGTCTGCGCCGCGCAGAGCGGCGCAACGTTACACCGGCCAAATTCGGGACGAGATAATTCTTCCGCCCGCTTTACGAGCGGGGACATCGCAGCGGAGACTATCAACCATACCCAAGTGCCCTTAAACGCTTATCCTTTCAACCACGTGACCGCGTCTGCGGCCGCGTAGGTAATGATGATTTCGGCTCCTGCGCGGCGCATGGCCAGCAGGCTTTCCAGGGTTACGGCGCGTTCATCGATCCATCCCCGCGCGGCGGCGGCTTTAATCATCGCGTGTTCCGCGCTCACCGCGTAAACCGCCACAGGACAGCCAAAGGTTTGCTTCACCCGCCAAACCAGATCCAGGTAAGCCAGCGCGGGTTTCACCATGACAATGTCCGCCCCTTCCTGGAGGTCCAATGCCGCTTCGCGCAAGGCTTCGTTCGAGTTGCCGGCGTCCATTTGATAACTGCGCCGGTCGCCAAATTGCGGGGCCGATTCGGCGGCTTCGCGAAACGGCCCGTAAAAAGCCGAGGCAAACTTGGCCGCGTAGGACATCATGGGTGTCTCAGAAAACCCGTTTTTGTCGAGGGCCGCGCGGATCGCCCCCACCCGGCCATCCATCATGTCGCTCGGCGCCACCATATCCGCGCCGGCCTCAGCGTGGCTCAAGGCCGTTTGCGCGAGGATTTTCAACGTGGGATCATTCAAGATTTTTCCGCCGGAAACGATGCCGCAATGCCCATGCGACATGTATTCGCAAAGGCAAACATCCGTGATGACCAGGAGCGACGGCAATTCCTTTTTCAAAAGGCGGACCGCCTGCTGGACGATCCCGTTTTTGGCAAACGCCCCGCCGGCTTTCTCATCTTTTTTGTCCGGAATGCCAAAAAGCAAAATCGCCGGAACGCCCAGGGTGTGGACGCGCTCCGCCTCGCGCAACAGTTCGTCGGGCGAAAGTTGGAATACGCCCGGCATCGCCCCGATGGCGCGCCGGATTTTTTTCCCGGGCCGGACGAACAGCGGCAATACGAGCTGCGCCGGGTTCAATTGCGTTTCGGAGACGAGCCTTCGCAACGCCGGCGACGAGCGCAGCCGCCGCGGACGGCAATTCGGGAATTGACCGAAAAACTTCACGGGATAAGAGTAGGTTTAAAGCGCGATGGGAAAAAGGGGAAAATGCCGGGACGTGTTGCGTGTTATACCAACAGAGCCGCGACCGTGAGGGAGCGCGTGTGCAGCCACAGAGGG
>JASHPN010000038.1 GCA_030038175.1 Verrucomicrobiia bacterium | reverse complement strand
AAATGAGCTGAATCGTTCCTGGGTCATAGGCGAAATTGTTTTGCATCCGGTCAAGGCAACGGCCGCGACCAGCGGCATGAGACATATCCTCGTCAGCATGGGGCAGGTTGAAGGAAAAAGGAAAAGGGAAAAAGGAAAAAATTTAAAATCGGAGCGCGGCTGTGTCCCGCTCCGAGCGGGGCCAGCCGCAGCGCGTTGCCGGCCGGAAGCCTTGCGCATACGGCACAGTTCGATGCCTGCGGACATGCTGCGGCTGGCTTTCAGCACAGCCGCGCTCCTTTCTGTGGCGCAATTATGAAAACTTATCAAAAAATTTTAATTGGCGGATAGGGCAGGATGCTTGCAGTTTTCACGATCGGTCGTGCAAAAATAGGGTAGTGCCCATTTGGGCGGCATCGCTCTCGCGGAGATTCGGTCGGAAAGGGCGGTTTTGAGTCGGTTCGTCACTTAAATTCGACTATTCTTGGCGAAAATTCAACGTTGGAGCGCCGGGTGCTTTCTAATTATCAGATAAGACAAAATGGCGGATGAAAGCGGCCCTGACGGCCCTTTCGCCGCGAAGATGAAAGGAGTTAGTTATGAATGGTAGTGGAACACAAACTCATCCTCTGCACCGGTATTTTCCGGAGACGCTGGCAAGCGGCTCAGTAATGGAAGGCATCGGCGCGATCAGTGCCATCGTTCTGGCAATTCTGGGACTGGCCGGGGTGTTTACCAACATTGTGGCCTCGGTGGCCGTAATCATAGTGGGCGCCGTCTTTCTCGCGGATAGCATGCTGGCAAGGTCGGCGATCCAATCGTTGAGCGCACAGGGATTGCCTTCGAGCATCGGGAGCGGCGCAACTGCCGGGTTTTTTGGAGGCCTGGCCGGAATTATACTGGGCATTCTGTCGTTTTTCCAAACGGTGCCCGATCGCATGATTGCGGTGGCCGTCCTGGTATTCGGCGCTGCTCTATTTTTGAGCGGTGGAACGCTGGCGCGTTTGAACTGGTTGTTAAACCATCCGCAAACCGCCGATAGTACGCCCGTGATGACGGGCGGCAGCGGGACCGCGTTCATGGGATTGGCCGTGACGGTCTTGGGAATCCTGGCCGTGATCGGCCTGGTGCCGATGACGCTGGCGCTGGTGGGGCTGTTGTGCCTGGGAACAGGCGCGTTGTTTAGCGGCGCTCCGGCTGACGTGACCGCGTAGAGTTCGGGGAACCTGAGCAAAGGCACAGAACGATTTTTCGTTTTGTGCCTTTTGGTTTAAGTGAAGAAACGAACGCAAAGGACCGGATTAATCAGAGCTTCCTTACGTCAGCTCCTGCGCAATTTAGAACGCAAGCGCGGTGGCAAAGGAACTGGAGCGCGGCGGGCGGTTAAGGCTCAGTGGCGAGGGGGGCCGGGGATTTGGCCTGGCGGGGATTGGTGAAATGCATTTCGATTTCTTCGAGGGTTTTGCCTTTGGTTTCTTCGAGGTATTTCAGGACAAACAGCAGGCAGACGACGCACATGGATCCATAAATCACGAAACAATAGCCTTTGAGACTGTTGAGCAAATAGGGGAAGGTGAGCGACACGATGAAGTTTGCGCCCCACAAGGTGAAGGTGGCGATCGCCACGGCATAACTGCGCAGGCGATTTGGAAAAATTTCAGCGATCAAGACCCAGACGACCGGCCCGAGCGAAAAACCAAAGGACGCCAGATAAAACATAATGCAAGCCAGCACGAAATAGCCTTTGGCGTGCCCGCTGATAAAAGTAAAGGCCAGCAAAGCCATGGCCAGGCCCATGCCGATGGAGCCGATCACCATCAGGGGTTTGCGGCCCATCTTGTCCACGAAAAACATCGAGATGACGGCAAAAGTGAGGTTGACCATGCCCATCAAAGCGGTCTGCAACAACGCGGAATCATTGCCAAAACCTGCCGACTTAAATATGGACGGGGCGTAATACATGACCACGTTAATGCCGGTGACCTGCTGAAAAACGGCGAGTAAAATTCCGATGACCAGGATCTTAAACATTCCCGGAAGGAATAATTCACTCAATTCTCCTTTGGACACTTTGAGCGTTTCCTGGATTTCCCCGAATTCACGCTGGGCTTCGGCGGGGCCGTTGACTCTCGTCAAAATAGCCATGGCGGCGGGAATTTTAGATTTTTCAACGAGCCAGCGCGGGCTCTCGGGGACGAACAAAAGGAAAATGAAGAGTAAAAATGACGGGACCGCCATGACGGCAAGCATCCAGCGCCAATTGGCGTCGCCGCCGAAGTCGCGCAAGAAGAAATTCGAATAAAAAGCCGAGGATTGTCCCAAAAAAATCGCGAACAGGTTGAGGGACACGAGTTTTCCGCGGTGTTTGGGCGGGGCAAGTTCAGCGATGTAGATGGGCGCCAACATGGACGCCGCGCCGACCGCGATGCCGGCGATGATTCGGAAGGTGATAAAGATGGTGTAAGCCTGGGCCAGCGCGCAGCCCAGCGATGAGGCCAGGAAAACGAGCGCCGTCAAAATGAGGGTTTTCTTGCGTCCCATGCGGTCGCTGGCGGGGCCGGCAAAGATACAACCGATCATGCAGCCGATAATAATGCAACTGACGGTCCAGCCTTTGCTGATTTCGTCGAGGTTAAATACCTTCGGACCGGCAATATATTCGATAACGCCCGAGATCACGGAAGTATCGAAGCCGAAGAGAAATCCTCCGGCGGCGCCGACCAGGCAGACGAGTATGAGATAGATGTTCATTTTTTCAGATGGTTTGGCTGTGGTTTTCCGGGCCGATTATCAGGATGTCATCGTTTGTTTTTTGCCGGTTTTGGCCGATCGTTCCGCGGCTTCGATAATTCGGAGCGCGTTGGCGGCGTCATCGAGGGTGGATAACGGCGGTTCTCCCCTGCGGATGGCGCGATTGATAAAATGGTCAATCTCGCCCCGAAAACCGTCCTCGTAGCAGGGCAAACCCCAGGCGGGGCCGCCATGGTCTTCAAACTGGACCTCGTTCCACGAGTAAGTTAATCCTCCGCGCGTTCCAAGCACTTTGTAAATGACCGTCCAGGGATCGTTCGTGGGGTCGTTGACGGCAAAACTGCACCAGAGATGGGCAATCGCCCCGTCCGGCATCTCACAGGTGATGGCGGCCTGGTCTTCAAACTTGAGCGTTTTATAATGAACATTGGAGAGCGCGGCCGAGACTTTCACTGGCCGTCCCAGCAGAAAAAGCAGCGAATAGGCGTGATGCGTGCAAACGGCGTGCAACACGCCGCCGTAGTGCGCGGCGATTTTTTCGGTATGCGCGATATTGTATAAAATCCAGAACGCGGCGACCTGCCCCAGTTTTTTCTCCTGGATCAATCTTTTGGCGCGGAGCAGGGACGGGACATAAATGTAATTGTGGCCGGGCATGCAAACCCGACCGTATTTTTTCGCGGCGGATTGCAGCTTCTCAATTTCACGAACGGAGGTGGCCACCGGTTTTTCAATCAGCACATGTTTCCCGGCCTGCATCGCTTTGAGCGCGACGGGAATATGATGCGCGAGCGGAGTCAAAATATGGACCGCTTCGACCTCTTGATCGGCCAGCAATGGGTCAAGCGCCTGGTAAACGCGCCCGCCGAACCGGGAAGCAATATGTTTGGCCCGCGCGGCCACCGGATCAAAGGCGCCGGCCAGGCGCGCGCCGGGTGTTGCGGCCAGCCCCCGGCCGTGCATTTCCGCCGCTACTCCAGCGCCGATGAAGGCCACTCCAACCTCTTTGCCGGCGGTCATAGCTTATAAAAACGGGCGGCGTTACCGCCGAAGACAGCGTCCTTTTGCCGTTGATTGAGACGAGGTTTCAACAGCGTCTCAAGCGCGCCCAGCGCCTGGTCATAAGAGCCGGCCAACAGGCAAACCGGCCAGTCGCTGCCGAACATGACCCGGTCAGGCCCGAAAGCCGTCAGGACGTGCTCGACATAGGGCCGCAGATCAGCGGGGGTCCAGGCCTTGAGGTCGGCCTCAGTGATCATCCCGGAAAGCTTGCAATATACGTTTGGATGTTTTGCCACTTGCGCCATCAAGGAACGCCACGGATCGAGCTTTCGATTTTTTATTTCCGGCTTGGATACGTGGTCCACCACCGCATGGAGGTTGGGGACGGATTTCAGGACAGTGACCACGTGCGGCAGGTGCCGGGTGTAGGTCAAAAACTCGAAGGGCAGGCCGCGCTCGGCGACCAGTCCAAGAGATTCAACAACCCGAGGCCGCAAAATCCATTGATCATCGGCGATGTCCTGGAGCATTGGCCGAATCCCGAGAAACTTCGGTCTTTTTGAATACAGTTCGAGTTCCCGGGGAAAGTTTGGGCTGTCCATGTCGAGCCAGCCGATGACGCCGGCGATGAAATCATGCTGCGCGGCGAGTTCGAGAAGAAAATCGGTTTCGGCCCTGGTTTGGGCGGCCTGAACGAGGATGGTTCTATCAATTTTATTTTTTTGCAACAGCGGCTGCAAATCGGCGGGCAGATAGTCGCGGCACAACACCTGGACTGCCGGGCTCATCCAATGATAGTCGCCGCGGGCGGCTTTCCAAAAGTGCTGGTGGCTGTCTATTCTCATGGCGTGACTTTATAGCGCGCGAGTTTTTCGAAATCCCATGGAATGCCGAGCCCGGGTTCTTCGCTCGGACTGAAATACCCGTCTTCGAGAATCATGGGACTGCGCAGAACGGCGTCCAGGGAGGGGATATATTCAACAAACAGGCCGTTGGGAATGGAGGCAACGAGGGGCAAATGCAGTTCCATCACAAAATGCGGGCTCACCTGCATATTGTAACAGGCGGCCATGTGGGCAATTTTGAGCCACTCGGTAATGCCGCCGCAACGGCAGGCATCGGGCTGGACGATGGAAATGCCGTCGCACGCGATGTAATCCTTGAACTGATGGCGATTAAACAATGATTCGCCCAGCGCGATGGGGATGGAGGTGTGCGCTTTCAAAGCGGCATGGCCGGAGATGTCTTCGGCGGGCAGGGGCTCTTCAAACCAAAAAAGATTAAACTCCTCCCACATGGCCGCGCGGCGAATGGCTTCGGCCTGGGTGAAACATTCGTTGGCATCCACCATGAGGGTGCGGTGGGGGCCGAGGATTTTGCGGACGGCGGTGAGGCGCTCATAATCTTCGGCGGGATCGGGCTTGCCGACCTTGATCTTGGTGCCGCGGAAGCCGGCGCGAACGATTTCACGCGTCTCCTCGACCAACTGGTCCAGCGAATGGTTGAGCCAGCCGCCGTCAGTATTATAGACCGGAACTTTATCCCGATACGCGCCCAGCAACCGGTGCAGCGGCATGCGGGCGGCTTTGGACTTGATGTCCCAAAGGGCGATATCCACGGCCGCAAGCGCGAGGACCGCAATGCCGCCGCGTCCCACCCAATCCGTTCGCCGCCACATTTCGTACCAGACCTGCTCGTTATTCAGCGGGTTCATTCCGTTGATGAGCGAGCGCAGGCTCGACTGGACCATCGTGCAGATTTCGCGCGCGCCGTGGGGAATGATGCTGTAGGTAAATCCGTGCCCTTCGATTCCTTCGTCGGTTTCGAGCCGAACGAAGATCACGTCCATTTTATTGAAGTGGCGGATGGCATCGCGCATGTCGCGATGGACGGGAATCTGATAAAGGTCCGCGGAAACGTTGGTTATTTTCATGGGTTTTTAAAAAAATCAAATCTCGTTGGACGGAGAAATTGCGATGGTTTGAATGGAGGTAAAGAATTCAATGGCGGCCCGGCCCTGTTCCCGGGAATGCGAACTGGATTGTTTCAGGCCGCCGAAAGGCGCGTGAGGTTCCACTCCGGCGGTTTCGCCGTTGATTTTAATCATGCCGGCGTCCGCCGATTTGATGAAATGCAGAATTTTGCTGACGTCGCGGGTGAAAATCGCGGCGCTCAATCCAAAAGGAACTTCATTGGCAATCGCAATGGCCTGTTTCAAATCCCGCGCGGAGATAATGCCCAGGACGGGGCCGAAAAATTCCTTTTGGCCCAATTCCGATTGCGGGTCAACATGGTTGAAAACGGCCGGTTCGATAAAATAGCCGTTTTCGAGATTCCCGCCTGGTTTTTTTCCGCCGGTCAGAAGCCACGCGCCGCTCTTAACGGAGCGATCAACGGCGGCAAGGATATTCGCGTGCTGCGAACGGTTCACGACCGGCCCCAGGTAACAATCGTCGGCCATGGGGTCGCAGAGCTTAAGGCTCTTCGCTTTTTCGACGAGCATTTCGGTAAAGGCCGAAAGAACGCTTTCTTCCACGATGACCCGGCTGGTGGCCGTGCATTTTTGGCCCGCGAAACGCATCGCCGCGCTCAGGGTCAGGTCGGCCGCCTTGGGCAGGTCCGCATCGGCCGCGACAATCGTGGGATTTTTTCCGCCCATTTCGAGTTGAAATTTGACGCCGCGTTCGACCGCGGCCAGGGCCACTTTTCGGCCCACTTCGTTCGAGCCGGTGAACGTGATTCCATGCACCAGGGGATGCGAGGAAATGCATTGGCCCGCCTCCGAACCTCTGCCCAGCACCATGTTAATGACGCCTTTGGGAAAACCGGCCTTTTCCAATATCTGCATCAGGGCAAATCCGGTGAGGGACGCCGGTTCGGCGGGTTTCCAAACGACGCTATTGCCGAAAATCAAAGCCGGGGCCATTTTCCAGATGGGGATGGCCACCGGAAAATTCCACGGGGTGATGACGCCGACCACGCCCAGCGGCACACGATTGCTGTAGAGCAGGGTTTTTCCATCGGACGCGGGATAAACTTCGCCCATGGCCCGCAAGCCTTCGCCGGCGTAATAGCGGAGCAGCACCACGCCGCGTTTTACCTCGCCGCGGGCTTCGCCGATGGGCTTGCCGATTTCGCGCGCGACCACGCGCGCCAATTCCTCCTTCTGCTCGTCCAGGATATTTGCCGCGCGATGAAGAATTTCGGACCGCGCCGCCCCGGCCAGCGATTTCCACCCGGCGAGCGCGGCCTGCGCCGCTTCAATGGCCGCGGAGGTTTCCTCCACGCTCGACAAGGGATAGCTCCCAACAATTTCGGTTGTGTTGGACGGATTTTCACGCGTGGCCGGGCTGCCGGACTTGCCGGCGACCCATGCCCCGTTGATATATTGCCTGGCTTCGATTGACATATTCCTTATTTAGATTTGCCGGGTATTCCCAAATCGGCAGCCCCGGGTTTTGACGTGATCGCGTCGGGATAATAACGCTTCACAATTTCCATTCCAAGCGCCGCGCGATGGACGCGCTCCTGGCAGAGCAAAATATTGGTCGCTTCCCATTGTTTGCCGGAGGGATAAACGTCCGGATGATTTCTTAGGCCAAATTTGATGTAAACGGGCGCGAGGATGCGGATAAACTCCGGAATTTCGTAATGGCGGATAAATCCGCCGAAATTGTCGGGCGCTTCCACGTACAAATCCAAAGGAATGTCCGTTGCCTGCCGGATGGCCGCCAATTTGGGCAGCGAAAGGCCCGTTGGCACGTTGTAAGTGTTGGCGCCGCAATCCTGGAGGAGGCGGATGGACACCGGGTTGGACGCCATCATTTGGACGGAGCATTTGATGACAAAGTTTGCCGGAAGCAGGCCTTTCTCCTTCATCTTTTTGCTGAGCAAAACGAGGCCTTCATCGCCCACCAGCGCGCCGCGGACGCCCAGGGAAGCCGCGCGCTTCAAATCTTCAATCGCATAGACGAGTTGATCCATGCCTTCATGCCGGATGCCGGCGGCCTTGCCCGCGGCGGTGAGCGGCATTGGACTGATGTCCCAGGTTCCGCGCGGGCCGACAAAGAGGCTCAGTTCCATGCGGCGCGACGCGCAGAGATCGGCCATCTCACGGATTTCGTCGTCCGTCAAAAGCATGATCCCGCTGCCCTGAGAAATGCGATGGACGGTCAAACCGTAACGGTCTATTTCTTTAATGGTGGCGGCGAGAGCGGCCGGGCCTTCCACGCTGGGCAGTTCGACCCGGTATTGCGCGCCGTCGGGAAATCTTTTGGACGAAGCGGGCAGATCATAAAGGTCGCCTTCCGGATAGCCCAATGAGGCCAGAAAATTCCTTGTCTCTTTCATCGTTTCATTATGGGGAAAAGTTGCTGATGCTATTGAGCCGAAGGCTGGTTTTTTGCCTTTTCTTCCGGGAACAAAACGCCGCTGCACACTTTGGCCGCGCTCAAAATGTGATGAGTCATCGCTTTGGCGGCTTCGTCCGGCTGGCCGGCCAGGAGCGCTTCGATGACCACCAGATGCTCCGGCAAAGCCAGGGCAAACGGATAATGATATCCGGCAACGGCCCGCCGGATGCAACTCAACAGGGAACGATACCGGGAAATCTCCTCTTTCAGTCGCTGGTTGCCGCACGAATCGGCAATTAAGCTGTGCAGACTCTCGTCCTCGTCAATTACTTCATTTGGCCAGTTGGCTGATTCATTGGATATGAGGGATTTGGTCAGGGCTTGAAGCTTCACCAGACCGGGGCGGTCAATTCGCGGGCCCGCCAGGCGGGTGGCTTCTGCTTCCAGCAGGGCGCGGACGTAAAATATTTCAAAAAGTTGGGTCGCTCCGAAGGGACGGACAATCGTGCCGCGATTGTACCGGTTTTCGATGATGCCGCAGGCGGCCAGATCCTGGAGGGCCTCGCGCAAGGGTGTGACGCTGACGTGCAACTGTTCGGCCAGTAATTTATGGTTGGCCCAAATGCCAGGTTTCATTTCTCCGCGGACGATGGCGGATAAAAGCACTTCAAATATTTGCTCCCGAAGCGCGCGCTGCCGGACCGGACCAATACCGACTCCTTTGGATTCGCCTTGCAGGCCGGGCGATGAGGTGGTGGACAATATAGATGCTGCGGAACCCATAGCTGTTGAACTTGTCCGGAACCTTAGAAGTGCGGAAAATGGAAGTCAACGAAATAAATTAAAGATATAATATTTTTATAAAAAGAGCATTGCACGTGCCTAAAAGTTAAAATATTTAAAATTATATTAAATATATTATATATTTTCTTGTTGACATAATATATTATTTCGGTCAACCTTTCGCCAATCCTTAACCGATGTCCAGTTTTGCAGGTCCGTCGTATATGGTTGTGCCTGCCACTGGTGCGTCTATTGGGGACATTGATTTGAGCCAATTGATTCCGACCAACCAAAACCTTCGAAACAAACCTATGAATCCACAATCCGTGAAGTGTTGCCGGGCCATTGTCATGGCGGCGGTGCTGTTGTTTGCTCCATCGGCGCTACTCGCGCAATCGTCCTATTCCAATGCTGTCATGTCTTTGAATCCTGCGGGCTACTGGCCATTGCAGGAAAACGTGCAAGTGCCGCCGTCGGATATTGAAACCAACTACGGCTCGCTGGGTTCAATCGCCAATGGCTATTACGGTTGCACCAACGCGCAGCATGGGATCCCCAGTCCCTTTACGGGCGATACCTGTATCAATTTCGACGGCAACAGCGGGGGTTTTCTGGGCGTGCCCACGACGGACCATCGAATTTCACTGACGGCGGGCCAGCCATTCACCATTGAATGCTGGACGTACCAGACCGGCACGGGCGCCTACTACGGCCTGGTGAGCCAGACCGGACCGAATAACGATTCGGGACTCAACGGCCCTAATGGTGGCTCCGGCGGGACCGATGCTGCCGGCTATTCGTTGAACCAGGATTTCGCCGCTTACCGGGGCGCTACGCCGGGGGCCCCCAACAGTCCGGCGTGCTTTACGTTTCACGTGTACAACGGCAACGGTCTGAACGGCGGCGCCGAGGTGGAAGTAACCAACACCGGGGCGGGCGAGTGGTTTGACGTTACCAACGCCAACGGCGGTCCGGGCTTTACCAACTGCTGGGTCTATTATGCGGCGGTGTACGACGGCACCAATTGCTGGCTCTATATGTATAGCACCAACCTGTCTGCCGCCTATAGTGGCACCAACGGGACGGTCTATCAGGTGCCCATCACCAGCGCCGGCGGCCAGGCCTATTTCGGCGCTCCGACCCTCCTGGGAAGTGCGGCATTTGAACCCGATGTCTGGGACCCGCTTCAGATTGGCGCCACGCGCGGTTTAAGCGGCAATGAGGAACATGGCTACATGGCGCAAGTGGCGATTTACACCAACGCTTTGACGTCCACGCAAATTGCCAACGATTACTCCGCGGGAACCAATGGACTGGGAAATTACGATGCGACGATCATAGGGAACAACCCTTATATGTATTGGAAAATGAACGCGCCGGCATATGTCCTGCCGCCGACGAATACGTGGCCGGTGGCCAACAACTATGGGAGCCTCGCGGGCGTCATGAGCAATGACGAGACCACGGTCGTGGGCGCGAACTGCGGCGTCTATCAGCCGGGGACCCTCCCGGGAGTGGCGGGAGCGCCGTTGGCGGGCTTTGGCCCCTTTACCAATGCGTGTGCCTTCAACGGCATCAGGGGAGCGGTGGATGCCGGTTTTAACGGTTTGCTGGATGGCACGAACGCTACTACGAGTTATACGATCTTGGGCTGGTTCCAGGGAAATCCCATGGACGCCGGCAGCCGATACCAGGCTCCCATTGGCCATTACAACAGTTCCTGGACGGTCCAAATTCAGAACGGCACTTTTATGGGATACCGGCCGGCCACAGGAACGGCTACC
This sequence comes from Verrucomicrobiia bacterium, assembly GCA_030038175.1. Lineage (GTDB taxonomy): Bacteria > Verrucomicrobiota > Verrucomicrobiia > Limisphaerales > UBA11358 > UBA11358. The sequence goes on along the minus strand of JASHPN010000038.1, from coordinate 6,485 downwards.
GCCAGCATCGCGCCGGCTACGTACAACATCAACAATGGCAACTGGCACATGTTTGCGGTGGTATTTAATGCCGCCAGCTCGCAGCTTTCTGATTATCTGGACAGCGGCGCCGTTTCCACTTCGGTCGCCAATAGCGGTTCGGTTAACGATACGCTCCACCAGGACATTTTTATCGGCGTCACTCCGAATCCGTCTTATCAAAATCCGCTGGTTGACACCACTTTCACCAGTGGCGCGGAATACTTTGCCGGACGCCTTGCGCAGATGTCCTTTTTTACAAATGCCTTGTCGCTGAGCCAAATTGAAGGGCTTTATTACTCGGCACAGGGAACGAATGTCATTATCACCCAGCCGATATCCGCAGCGGTCAATGTAGGCGCGGACTTCACCAATCTTGTGGTGGGCGCCGGTCTCGTGCCATTTTCCTATCAATGGTACACCAATGGCGTCGCGATCGCCGGGGCGACCAATGCCAGCCTGATACTCAATGCGGTTTCAGCCGCCAATGCCAGTCCGGATTATTATGTGGTCTTGACGAACATTTACGGGGCGGTGACCAGCTCGGTGGCCAGCCTGACGGTTTATACCGTGCCGGCTTTCACGTCCGAACTTCCGCAGACTTACACGAATTTATTCACCTTGTATCCCGGAGTTAGTCCCGTGTTTTCCGTGCAAACGGCCGGGCCGCAGCCCATCACCTGCCAATGGTTTACCAACAATGTATTGGATGGCGCGGACACGGCCACGAGTTTAACGCTGAGCAATGTGGTGGCTGCCTTTACCAATGTTTATTGTGTGGCGGACAATTCTTATGGTTATAGCACCAGCATGGTTTGGTCGGCGCAAATAGCGGCCATGCCCACGAATTCGAGCGGCGGGCTGGCGCCGTATCCGCAGGTGGTGATGTCGCTCAACCCCATCGGTTATTGGCGGTTGAATGAGCCGGATTGTTGCGGCGGAGAAAACGGCCCCAATAACTTCGCCGTTTGCCATGATTACGCCGGTGGCAATGACGGCCTTTATACCAACATGTCGCTGGGCTGGCCCGGTTATAACCCGACCACGGATCCCTCTGACACTTCGGCGCAATTTGGCGAGGTGGATGAGAATGACGACTCCGTTGACAGCTATGCCGGCTCAATTGCGGGCATCAACTTTTCGGCGCCGAGCAACACCAGCGTGGCCTTTACCGTCACAGCCTGGGCCAACGGTTACGTACCCACCTATGACGCGGGAATCGTGACGCTCGGATGGGGCGGAGGCGGCGAGCAATTCGACATGGACACCGGCGCCGATCCGGGACATAACTTCCGCTTCCTGATGCGTGACGCCGGGGGCAATGCCCATACGATCAATAGTGCCATCGCGCCGGCCAACGACACGACCTGGTACTACCTCGTGGGCGTGGTGGACGAGATTACCAATCACCTCGTGAGCTTTTATATCAACGGCTCGCTGGTGGGCACGTCGGCGATCGGGGCGGGAAGCGGAGTCCTGACCGCCACCAATGCGGCGCTCGGCGAGACTAGTCTGATGAGCATCGGTTCGAGGATGAGCGCCGAGGTGACGAACTTCAATTTTCAGTTCTACGGCAACATCAATGACGTGGCCATTTTCAATTACGCCTTGAGTTCGAACCAGGTCCAGCAAATATTCCTGACCAATGGCATTCCGCCGAGCTTTACCGTTGTGCCGGCCGGCGGCAGCGTGGATTCCGGCGCCAACCTGGTGGTCCCGGCGGCGGCAACCGGCACGCCGAAGTTGTCTTACGCGTGGTTTGATGTCGGCGCGAACAAGTACATTTCCGGTCAAACCAACGCCACGCTGGTCGTCAGCAATGACACCGCCAGCGATTCTTATTATTTGACCGTGTCTAATCCTTACGGTTCCACCAATTCAAGCACGATTTTCATTGATGTGGTTTCCGGCATACCGAGTATATCGGGTCAACCGCAAAACCCATTTTACGGCATTGCCGGCGAAACCACCACGAATCTCGTGAGTGTGTTTGGCTCGATCCCGATCAGCTATCAGTGGCAGTATTCCAATTCTGTGGGTTGGGTGAATCTGTCGGGTTACCGGTTTAGCGGGGCGCAAAACAACAATTTGGTCATTTCCGACACATATCCCAGTGACGCGGGCTTTTACCAGCTTGTGATTACGAATGTGTATGGCGCCGTTACCAGCAGTCCGGCACAGCTCATTGTGATCGGAGTGCCTTTGGGCTTTAACACCGCCGGTCCGGGCGGTTCGGATTTGTTCTGGACCGCGAATCTGGCTTCGACTTACAACAACGGCGTGTTGACGCTGACCACGTCTCCTCCGACGTCTGACGGCACGGCGAGCTATTTCTGCCAGGTGCCGCAATACATCGGTGCGTTCGAGGCGTCATTCACCTATGAGGCGCTCTATGCCGGCAGCCAGCCGATGGCCGATGGCACGACCTTCTGCCTCCAGGATGATCCGCGCGGAGCGTCGGCCGTGGGCCTGGGCGGGGGCGATCTGGCCGTTGCGGGCAGCGCGCCAGGCAATCCGCCGGTTTCGGGGAACACGATTATTCCGAGCGTTGAACTGGAGTTGAACATCTACCCGGGCAACGGCGTCGGCGGGATGGGGTATGCCGTGGCGACGAATGGGGTTATCGGCCAGACGACCCCGCCGGGAAGCGTCGTTTTAACGAATATTCCGGTTGATGTTACCATCTATTACGCCAACGGACAGATGGCGCTGACCTTCTCGAACGAAATCAGCGGCGCGACGTATAACTCAAGCGTGAACGTGGGAGATATTACGAAGGTGTTGGGCACAAACACAGCGCTGGTCGGATTCACCGGCTCCTACGGCGGCGATTATTCCATCCAGACGATCACGAACTTCAGCTTCGTAAGCCTGGCGAATGCGGCCATTGCGCCAAACGGAAACAACGTGGTGGTTTCATGGCCCGACTCGATCGCCGGTTACTCATTGCAGCAAAGCGCCAGCCTGGCTTCAGGCAACTGGGTGAACGTGACCAATCCGGTGACGGTCGTCAATGGCCAGAACGAAGTCATCGTGCCGAACAGCGGCGCCGCCATGTTCTATCGGTTGGTGCTGCTGCAATAAACGTTCTGGCGTTAAATATGGCAGGGGAACCGGAGCGCGACTGTGTTCCGTCTGCGGAACCAGTCGCAGCACATCCGCGAGCATTGAACCGTGCCGTATTCGCAAGTCCTCCGGTTGGCCCCACGCTGCGGCTGGTCTCCGACACAGCCGCGCTCCGCCGGCGCGCGACTGTGTTCCGTCTGCGGAACCAGTCGCAGCACGTCCGCGAGCATTGAACCGCGCCGTATTCGCAAGTCCTCCGGTTGGCCACACGCTGCGGCTGGTCCCGCTCAGAGCGGGACACAGCCGCGCTCCGCCGGCGCGCGAATGCTCGCCGCGCCATAGCGAAGCGACGGCGGGCGCTGAAAGCCAGTGGTGGCTGGGGAATATGAGGCCGCTGCCAGGATTCCCGTGGTCTAAGTTTTGTCTTTAGTACTGCGGCTGGTCTCCGACACAGCGTTGCCCGTCGGAGCGCGACTGTGTTCCGTCTGCGGAACCAGTCGCAGCACGTCTGCAAGCATTGAACCGCGTCGTATTCGCAAGTCCTCCGGTTGGCCACACGCTGCGGCTGGTCTCCGACACAGCCGCGCTCCGCCGGCGCGCGAATGCTCGCCGCGCCATAGCGAAGCGACGGCGGGCGCTGAAAGCCAGTCGCGGCGCGGAAAACACACAAAGTTTGTGTCTCGAATTATTTTTTGGAAAAATGACTGCTGGGTATTCGTATGGTCGTATCTGATTATAATATGAAAAGAAAATGCAATTCACTCCTTTCAACATGGATTTTTCGCCGGCCGGCAATTGGCGCAATTTCGAAATTGGTTCCGGCGCTTGCCTTGCTCCTTTGCGCTGACGCAGCTCGGGCGCAGACATGGCCGTCGTCCGGCCTGGCCAAACTCACGGGCGGCAGTACCCGGGCCATTAACGCGCTTTGGGGCGAGAATCCGGTGTCGGTGCAATTCGTGAGCACCAATCGCGTGATCGTGGCGGACATCCACGGACCGGGCGAAATCACGATGATGCACTTTGCCTATCCGCAGCATCACTACTCCGATACGGTGGCCATCAATCGCGACGTGCGCCTTTGCATATATTGGGATGGCGAAACCAGCCCGAGCGTGGACTGTCCGCTCGTGGATTTTTTCTGCGACCCCAATGGCGAGCGGGACGTCGTTAATACGGCTTTGGTGAACGTTCGGCGGGGATTCAATTGCTACTTCCCGATGCCGTTTCGCAAATCCGCCCGAGTGGAATTGGTCTATGACGGACCGCTGCCGGCGGGTAGAAAATTGCAGCAGGCAATGCCGTGTTATTCGTATGTGTGTTATCGCACGCTGAGAAAGGTGCCGCGGGATTTGGGTTATTTTTGCGCCAGTTGGCGGCAGGAGGCATTGCTGTTGGGCAAGAAGGAATACGTCGCGCTGGACACCGAAGGAAAGGGCAAAGTCGTGGGGTGGAACCTGACCATTCGCAGCCTTCACTCCAATAATCGTCCGGTCGTGGACGAAAATGAAAAGTTTTACGTTGATGGCGAAACAAATGCTTCCGTTGAATTTCAAGGGCTGGAGGATTCCTTCGGTTTTAGCTGGGGATTTCCCGCGACCGAAAACATGTTTCCCCTGACCGGCTGGTTTCCGTTTCACACGAACGGCGCGGCGGCTTACCGCTTTTTCGTGCCGGACGCGATCAATTTTAAGAAGTGCATGAAAGTGAAGATTGGCTTTGGCGCCACGGAAAATGGCTGGCGCCGGAGCTATTCAAAGCCGTTCACGCTCTTGCAGATATCTTCGACCGTTTATTGGTATCAGGCCAAACCGGCGGCGGATTTGCCGCCGCTGCCGCCGCCGGCCGAACGCGAGCCCGCGCCCATAACAACTTTCAATCCCGGCGGGACCGGATTCGCTTCCATGGATGATTTCAAAGCGCAGGGGGGAAAACTGTTCGTGTGCTGCGGTTTTTCCGGCGGCGAATTGGCCTTCAATGAACCGGGCTATTCCATTTCATGGATCGGTGACAGCGAGCAATATGACGGCTTCGACGGCCAGACGTCTTATTGCCGCGCCAATGGGGATGAATTCGGCCTTCAATTGAATCTTCCCAAAGAGGTCAAAGGCACCCTTCGTCTCTACATTATTGACGCGGACAACTACGAGGGCGGGCGAAAGGAAAGGATCGAGGTGGCCGGCCACAACGTGGGCGCCTTTGAAAATTTTCAAGGTGGCCGATGGATTGAGGTGCCGGTATCTTCGGACGAGACCCGCGATGGAACGTTGAACATCCGGGTGATTAACGCGCGCGAAGGCGCGAACGCCGTTCTCTCGAAAGTGGAATGGCTGGAGAAATAGCAAATGAAAGGGAAATGATGAACGTCAGTCTGCGGGTCCAATATCCGGGAACTTTAAACTGAGGACAGAGACCATGGCGACGTGGCGACGGTCAAATGGATTTGCCGATGGGGACTTCGACCCGCCTGAATCATTTGCTATATTGGCATCGTAGAATAAAACAATGATAAATACGACAATACTAGGAACCGACCCCTTTATGAGTAGTGCAAAGTGAGACTTCAAGGCGCGGTATTCGGCGTGCGACGGCTCGATGCAAAATTTAAGGCACCGTGAGCGTTAGATGCCAGCGCTGTGTTTTGCGTCATGGTGTCTAAATCGGGCTCGTATCTTCTTCTCAAGGTGCATCAATCCGAAAAACACCAAACTCCATAGCGCACACTGAAGCAGCATCGCAATGAAAAACCACACGCTCGTCGGTGTCAGCCGACCATTGCAAACCATGAATCCGGCATCCCCATGCACAAAATGAACCAAAATCAAAACTGGAAAATGGACGATGACAAAAAACATCACTAATACGTTCGCCACGACGTGCGTGGACCAACCTAAAGAAACCGCCCAAGAATTCCAGCCGCTCAAAGGCTCGTCCTGATATAACATGGTAATGCAGGACACCGCCTCAAGAATCACGGCTAAACGAATCGCTCTTTTGGCAATAACGCTCATTGTGAATGACGCCTAGTTTTTGATTATACAACCATCGGTTCGTGTATCACTTTCAACCCTGCTCCCCAACCGTCCCAAAATCAAGGGACAAAATCAATGGGGCAAATTACCGTGAAACCAGAACAGAAAGCAGAACAACTGGCGGGACATGGATCAAAGTCAGAACGTCCCGCGTGAGTCGCCGTTAAAAGGGTCAGTAAACGGGTCAGTAAACGGGTCACCCATTAAGGCAACTGTCAACGGTAAAAAATCCTGCTTGTCCCGTTTTTTCTTCGCGGGCTCTCCATCACTTACGAGTCCATGCTTCGAAGACATCAATTCGAACCTGTTATTTCTTCTTAGTTCGATTTAGGACCGCCTTCTATGAAAGCGATCCGTTCAGTCACCCATCTA